>NZ_LZFI01000002.1:0-506502 GCF_001889925.1 Polynucleobacter sp. MWH-Adler-W8
TAGGGTGGCTTTTCTTATCAGTGGCTAGAAAGTTTCTTAAACACTTAATCTGCTTTACTCGGCAATAAAAGTATTCTCAAGCTTTCCAATACCACCCATCTCAACGACTACAACATCGCCGTTCACTAAGTACTTAGGAGGTTTAAAGCCGATGCCAACGCCGACTGGAGTTCCGGTAGCGATCAAGTCTCCTGGGTAGAGGGTGATGCCTGCAGAGACCGTAGCGATCATATTGGGGATGTCAAAAATCAGATCTTTAGTATTGGAGTTTTGGCGTAATTCACCATTGACCCAGCACTTGACTGGGATGTTTTCGGCATCGACTTCATCTGCTGTAACGACCCAAGGACCCATAGGGCAGAAGGTATCAAAGCTTTTTCCTAAAAACCATTGCTTATGTCTTTGCTGCCAATCACGCGCAGTCACATCATTGATAGCGGTATAACCCCAGACGTGCTTCATAGCATCTGCTTCGCTAATGCCTTTGCCGCCTTTGCCTATAACAATAGTGAGCTCCGCTTCGTAATCAATGCAGGTGGATACGGCAGTGGGGATGATGACGTTAGTATTGGGTCCGGTTACACACTCGGGCGGCTTCGTGAAAAAGATTGCGTGGCTTGGAATATCCTCACCTGGTTTAGCGCTGCCATCAAATCCGCTGTTGGAAAATTCTTTAGCGTGCTCATGATAATTTTTACCTACGCAGAAAATATTGCGACGCGGTCTAGGTACTGGAGCGAGTAGGCGGATGTCGCTAAACGCATGCGTGGAAGTAGGTTCTGGGAGCTTGCCTGCGAGGTCAGATTTGAGAATGGCAACAATGCCATCTTCACTAACGTCAACGCCTAAATCGAGCTCTTGAACTGTCGTGCCATCAGCAGACACAATTCCAACGCGAGTTTTGGTAGGCTCTTTGGCTAAAACAAATGCGGCATATCTCATGATTACTGTCTCCGGCTGGGGTTTTGTCTACGTTAACCCCTGTTTATTGTGATGAATCTTGTAGTAGGATAAAGAGCATAAATAATAACTAATTTACGTATTTGAGACAAAAAATGAGACAAAAATATTCATTTGCTACTGCCTTAGCCTTTTTATGTGCTTGCTTGGCCTCTCAGGGGGTCATTGCTCAAGCACCAGAAGCCTGGCCTACAAAGCCCATCAGTATGGTTGTGCCATTTCCGCCGGGTGGCGTTGCTGATACTGTCGGTAGACCGGTTGCAGAGGCACTTTCTCGTAGCTTGGGTCAACCGGTGATTGTAGAAAATAAAGCTGGGGCTGGTGGTGGCATTGGCATGGCAGCAGTAGCCAGAGCAAAGCCTGATGGCTACACGATTTTGATGGCCTTATCGTCCATTTCAATTATTCCAGAGGCAGATAAAGTGGTGGGAAGAGAGCAATCTTTTCAACTCAATCAACTTAAGCCGATCGCACGCTTTACAGCGGACCCAACGGTTTTGGTAGTGAGGGCGGACAGCCCATGGAAAGATTACAAATCTTTTGTGGCAGCAATGCGAGCCAATCCCGGTAAATATAATTTTGGATCGTCGGGTAATTACGGCACGATGCATGTACCAATGGAGATGCTCAAGTCTTCAGAAAAGTTCTACATGGTTCATATTCCGTATACAGGTGCAGGACCAGCGATTGTGGGTTTATTGGGCGGCCAAGTAGATGCGATCGCTACTGGACCTTCTTCCATTGTTCAGCAAATTAAGGCGGGCAAAGTACGTGCATTGGCCCATTGGGGTGATGGCAGATTAGCTAGCATGCCCGAGGTACCTAGCTTTAAAGAGATGGGCGTTAAGGTTGAGTTCTCTCAGTGGGCTGGTTTATTTGTGCCCAGCGCAACCCCTGAATACATCACCAATAAGCTCCGTGAGGCTGCTAAACAAGCTGCGAATGATGAGCGGGTACGCACAGTGATCAATGGAGCTGGAAGTCCAATTCAATATATGGATGCGCCTGAATTTAAGACCTACTGGGATAAGGAATCTACTCAGATGGGCGAGGTTGTGAGAAAAATTGGCAAAGTTGAATAATGAAAAAACAATTCCTTTCTTCTTTTCTGATTCTGCTTTTTTCCCAAGCGCATGCCGCAACTGTTCAGGAGCAGAGGGATCAAAATCCAGCAGTGAAAACAGCGATTGAAGAGCTTGTTCTTGCGAATCATATTTTGTATGACCAAAATGCTGTAGATGGCTATGGTCACATTAGTGTTCGTAACCCTGCCAATCCTAATACCTTCTTTCTCGCAAGAAGTGTTGCGCCATCCGTTGTCAAAGTTGAAGACATCATGGAATTTGATATGAATGGCAAAGCTTTAAACGGCGATACACGAGTGGCTTATGGTGAACGCTTTATTCATAGCGGCATTCTGAAAAATCGCCCCGATATTAATTCGGTTATTCACGGTCATGCTGCACCTATCCTGCCATACGGCTTAACAGGCACAACACTCAAGCCCGTCTATCACATGAGTGCCTTTTTGGGTGAGGGTGCACCGGTTTTCGAAATCCGAAATTTTGCTAAGCCGAATCCCGATACGGACATGTTTGTTAGCAATGGAGACTTGGGTGATGCTTTATCCAAAACTATGGGTTTGCAATATTTTGTTTTGATGCGCGGCCACGGATATGCTGCGGGAGCGGACTCCATTAAGAAAGCAGTCTTTAGGACGATATACGCCATTCAGAACGCAAGCATTCAGTCTGAAGCAATCAAGATGGGGCAGGTGCAGTACCTTAGTCCTGGTGAGGCCATCGCTTCGCAGGAAACGATTGAGAAAACCATTGAACGCCCATGGCAGCTATGGAGTGAGCGCGTCAAAAAACCCTAATTCTTGTTAAACTCACGCATCATGCAGATGCTAGCCCGCCCCTTCAAGACAGCACTTATCCAGGGGCTGCTGTTAACTGTATTAACCCTCTCGCCGTCTGTCAGTATGGCGGTCCTGCAGGATGAAATTCAGGTCTACGATGACGAAATTAATGCCAAGGGTGAAGCTAGTCTAGAGGTGCATTTAAACAGTACTCCCCGAGGCATTCAAAATCCCTCCTATCCAGGAGAGGTGATGAATAACAATGGTGTGCGGGTTACTCCAGAGTTTGCTTATGGCTTAGGCCACGATCTAGAGGCTGGCCTATACATCTCTTACGTGAACTATGACAACAAGTTTCAATATGCGGCGACTAAGGTCCGCATGAAATGGCTACCAATACGCGAAGACAAAGGAGATTCTTTCTTTGCAGGTGCAAACCTAGAGTTAGCTAACGTACAACCGCAGTTTGAGGAATCTCGATACAACAGTGAAATGCGTTTCATTGTCGGCAAGCATTTTGATGAGTGGCTTTTCTCATTTAATCCGGTTGTAGATATGCCGCTCTCGCAACCCTACGTAAATCAGTCGCCTTATTTTTCCACGGCAACTCGTTTATCTAGAGAGGTGACACCTGAGTTAGCGCTTGGGGTAGAGTATTACTCCAACCTGAATCAACTTGGTCAGCCCATCAACTACCAAAATACCCAACAATTGGGATTCTTGATGATGTACTACGAAGGCAAACCACTTTCTTTTCAGGCTGGGGTAGGTAAGGGCTTCTCTAACAGCACGGATTCGTTAACGCTTAAAGCGATTTTTTCCATTCCATTAAATTAACGCGATTAGCCTTAATCAGGCTTAATGTTGGCGTCCTTAATAACTTTGCTCCACATAGTCATTTCCCGTGTAATGCGCTTGCTGGAATCTGCTGGGGAAAGATAGTTCACATACACACCTGCTGCCAGCATGCGTTCTTGCACTTCGGGGCGCTGCAAAATAACCTTGATATCTGCGCTGAGTTTATCGATGATTGGCTTAGGAGTTCCTGCAGGAGCCAAAATACCAAACATACTTACAACATCAAAGTTAGGCAGACCTGTAGCTTCGGTGACGGTAGGTACATCCGGCAACTGACTAATGCGTTTAGCGGTTGTCACGGCTAGAGGTCTTAATTGACCTGCTTGAATAAATTGTAGGGCTGCTGGAACTGTTTCAGACATCGTGAGTACTTGACCGCCCACTAGATCAGTCATTGCAGGGCCGCTGCCTTTGTAAGGCACATGCAATAAATCTAAACCAAGTTGATAGCGAAACATTTCCATTGCAAGGCGTTGTGGCGCACCAGCTCCAGATGATGCGAACGTGAGCTTGCCTGGGTTGGCTTTTGCGTAGGCAATGAACTCTTTCATATTCTTTACGGGGACTGAAGGGTTCACTACAAACACCAGAGGTACCACTCCCACCACGTCAACTGGTGTGAAATCTTTTTCGAGGTTGTATCGAATCCTATCTTTATCAAGATTTGCGTTGATAGAGTGTGAAGTGAGAGCCCCCATTAAGAGCGTATAGCCATCAGCAGGGGACTTGGCAACCATATCCGCACCAATATTGCCGCTATCGCCTGCGCGATTATCGGGAACTACCTGCTGGTTTAGTGACTTGGAGAGCTCTTGCGCTATGATGCGACCAATCACATCAGTAGCACCACCTGGTGGGTATGGAATGACTAGCCTAATAGGTTTGTCGGGATAGTTTTTAATAGCAGAGCTATTGGTTTGCGCCAATAGTGGAGTGGTGATCAGGCTACTGCAAAGGAGTAGGCCAAAGCCTCTAATTAGATGTTGTCTCATTTTGTATTTTTAATGGCGGGTTGAGTCACGATTTTCTATTATCTACAGATTAAAAATTCATGCGCTGCGTCAATGAACTGCAAATTTCCCTTATTACAATGAAGAAATGAACCTTGAGTCCCATCAAATCGAGATTATTGGATATTGCGCCGCATTCTTGACTACTATTGCCTTTTTGCCGCAGGCGATACAGTCTTGGCGCACCAAAGACCTATCGGGTATCTCCCTCGGGATGTACTCCTTATTTACTGCGGGGGTGGGTTTGTGGCTGGTTTATGGCCTCATTATTGAAAAGTGGCCCCTCATTTTGGCCAATGCTCTCACCTTTGCCTTGGCGCTCAGCATCTTATTGTTGAAATTGCGTCATACTTCTAAATATCGGAAATAAAGCACTCATTCATTAAAATTCTTCGAAAGGTTTTTATGTCTTCAGCATTTGTGATTGATCCACCTCCAGTGATTTCATTGCCTGTGACTGGCGATACTCGTCGCTTCGCCGTGAATCGTATTTACTGCGTTGGTAGAAACTACGCCGATCATGCACGAGAGATGGGCCATGATCCTGATCGAGAGCCACCATTCTTCTTTATGAAGCCTGCTAATTCAATTGTGACTGATGGCAAAGATATTGCTTACCCAAATTTATCAAAGGATGTTCACCACGAAATTGAAATGGTGGTCGCTATTGGTAAAGGCGGCGCAAATATCACTGCAGAAAAAGCCTTGGAGCATGTCTATGGTTACGGAGTTGGTCTGGATATGACTCGGCGCGATCTTCAAGGTGAGGCAAAGAAGATGGGCCGCCCTTGGGATACCGGCAAAGCATTTGATCAATCTGCCCCTTGCGGTGAGATCACACCAGCCAGTCAGTGCGGTCATCCTGCCAAAGGCGCCGTTAAGCTCTTAGTGAATGGTGAAGTTCGTCAAGAGGGCGATCTCAATCAGTTGATTTGGAATGTGCCTGACACGATTGCTTATTTATCTACCTTATTTACCTTGGAACCAGGTGACTTAATTTTCTCCGGTACGCCAGCAGGTGTTGGCCCAGTTAAAAAAGGGGATGTACTTGAAGGTAGTGTTGCCGGTTTACCAAACTTAAAAACAAAAATTCTTTAAATCAAAAAGAAAGTCGGATTGATGACAAGTTTTCTCAAGAAAGTATTGCTGATTAGTGCAACGTTAGTTGCATCGGTTTTTTTGGTTTCATGTGCTAATACTGAGAAGACCTCATCAACTCCACCTGCCAGTCTTTATGCTGATGCAGCTCCTTTAGATTTGCGAATCAGCAAATGGCCTTACCCGTACCCACTCAAAGAATTTAAAACTTCTTTACAGGGGCAAGCAGCAAGTATGATGTATATGGATGTTGCGGCCTTAGGCAAGCAAAAGGGTGTGGTGGTGTTATTTCATGGCAAGAATTTCTCCAGTGATTATTGGTCCTTCACTATTGCAGGCCTTTCAAAGGCCGGCTATCGTGTGATTGCTCCTGATCAGATTGGCTTCGGAAAGTCTTCTAAGCCAGATGTGGCATACCACTTTGATGATTTAGCTGCCAATACGCAAGACTTACTGAAGTCCCTCAATATTAAGCAGGTTTCAGTCATAGCGAACTCCATGGGCGGCATGGTAGGTATTCGTTTTGCGCGCTTATACCCACAAACTGTCCAAAAGCTAGTATTGGAGAACCCTTTAGGACTTGAGGATTACAGCAAAGACATCCCTCCGCAACAGAATGACGATTTGCTTAAGCTAGAGATGGCTCAGACTGAAGCGAGTTATCGCCGCTTTCTGCAAAGTTATTTTCCAAACTGGCAGCCTGCTTATGAAAAGTTTGTAGAGGTCTATGTGCGCGTGCAAAAAGGTCCAGACTATCCGGCCTATGCAAAGACTTCAGTGCTGACTTACCAAATGATTGCTGAAAAACCAGTGGTCAATGATTTGCCACAATTAAAGATGCCGGTGTTATTGGTGATTGGCCAAAAAGACCGTACAGTATTTGGTCGACGCTTTGCCCCACCAGAGGCAGTGAAGTCCTTGGGCAACTTTCCAGAGTTAGGTAAGAAAGCGCAAGCAGCTATTCCGAATGCAAAGCTAGTGCCAGTTGAAAATGTGGGGCACGTACCTCACGTTGAGGTGCCCGATCAGTTCCTGAAAATCGTGGTGGAGTTTTTAAACTCTAAAAGCTAGTCCAGCAGCCTTACTTATTCCCCATTCCACTGAGGCGAACGACCTTCTAAGAAAGCGTTCACACCCCCTCTAAAGTCCTTGCTGTTATAGGTTTCTCGCATCAGATCTGTGCAGTCTGGAAGATTGCTTTGGAGTAAGCGTGCCAATGTCAGCTTGCTGGCTTTTTGTGTGATGGGAGCAAGGGTCGCTAATTTTTGAGCGAGCGCATTGGTAACAGATTCGATTTCTGCAGGCTCTGCCGTTTGATAGAGGTAGCCTGAAGCTAATAATTCTGGTGCCTTAATAAGTTCCGCAGTCAGAAGCATTTTCTTCACTGTTGGAGTTCCTAGGTGAGCCGCAAGCCAAGATAAATTACTTGGCGATAAGCAATTCCCCAAGGTCTTGGCTACCGGTATACCGAAACGGGCATTCGGCGTCGAGATCCGAAAGTCACAGAAAGTGGCCATCAACAGACCGCTGCCGACTGCTAAACCTTCAATCATGGCAATAGTCGGCATCGGCAGTTGTTGCAGTGAGGAGAAAATATGATCAACAGCAACTTCATATGCTTCATTCTCTTTGAGATCAACAAATTGCTGAATATCACTTCCAGAAACAAATGCTTTATCTCCTGCCCCTCGCAAGATGACCACTCGAATTTCAGGATTATTAGCTAAGGAGTCGCAAATCCTTTTGAGCTCTTCATACATTGGCCAAGTGAGGGCATTACGAGCGGCGGGGTGATTAAAAACAACCCGTGCCATATTCCCATCAATCTGTAGATCTAAGCAGGGAGGGGAGGGGCTGGTAATCATGAGCCCATTCTAAACATAAGCCCTTTCCCAAAGCCCTGAATTTATGGAATTACCCCTACTCTAAGAGTCCTGCGCTAGAATTCCCTTATGTATATGTTTCTACCTTTTCTGACGGCTTTTATCGGACTTGTTTTAGTCTGGTTTGAGAAGCGTCTTGCAGGTTTGACAGTTTTGGCGATTACCGTTGCCATTCTTCTGGTTTGGTTCCGTTTTCATGCAACTGACCATCTCAACATCAGTCTGTAATTGATTGTGAGTAAACATTCTCTACCCTCTCTAGCCGCGCTTGGTAATCAGCTTGCATTGCTAGCCGTTGTAGGCATGCTGTCATATGCCTTTGTAGATCAGCTCTACTTTGGTGAGTTGCCTTGTCCTTTGTGCTTAATGCAGCGCGTTGGATTTGTGATTATTGGTTTTGCTTTGGTGCTCAATATTCGTTGTGGTGCTTATTCATCCCATTACGGATGGGGCATCATTGGCGGCTTGGTTGGTATGATGGTTTCTCTTCGTCAGGTGTTCTTGCATATTCTGCCGGGTGATAAAGGATTTGGAAAAACATTTTTGGAGTTGCATTTTTATACCTGGGCTTATGTTGGCTATATGGGACTATTAATGGGTCTTGCGGTGCTATTAATGCTACCTAACCGTGAAGTTCGCTCTCGCTCATGGTTTGCTAACGCCCTTGTCATTGCATTCGTTCTCTTGGTTTTTGGCAATCTCGTATCTACACTCTTGGAATGCGGTATCGGCCCCTGCGCTGATGACCCAGTGAGGTATGAGGGCTGGTTGTGGCTACGCTCTCGCTTTGGTTTTTAACCTAGACCTTCCGGTCTAGTTCTACATTTTGAGCATGCCATTCTCTAAAGTTCTGAAGAGCTTTCTCTTTATTTCTGTGTTGTGGGTTATTGGCTTTAGTGTTCATGCGCAAAGTACATCCCAGAAAAACAATACCTGGCCAAAACAAGCAATTCGCATCGTTGTAACCTTTACCCCCGGTGGTGCTCCAGATATATTGGCGCGCGTTTTAGCGGAAGATTGGCAGCAAAACTTGGGTGTACCAGTGCTGGTCGAGAATCGCCCAGGCTATGGCGGTAATATTGGCGCTGATCTCGTTGCTAAGAGTGATCCAGATGGCTATACCTTATTAATTGGTACGGTAGGCATTCATGCGATTAATGGTGCGCTGTATGAAAAGATTTCATACGATCCCGCGAAGGATTTCACACCCATTAGCTTTTTAGCAAGCACACCAAATGTATTAATTGTGAATAAGAAATTAGGCGTTAACAATCTTCATGAGTTAATTGAGCTAGCAAAAGCCAAGCCAGACCAATTGACTTTTGGCTCATCAGGCGTTGGCACTTCTTTGCACATGTCAGGTGAATTGTTTAAACAAATAGCAGGTGTTCAAATCCGTCACATTCCTTATAAGGGACGAGCGCAATCTTTACCTGACTTACTCAGTGGTCGCATTTCTATGCTTTTTGACAATCTTTCCTCTTCCTTAGCCTTGATTAAGGCTGGAGAGGTTCAGGCCTTGGGAGTGACTACACTGAAGCGCTCACATGCCGCCCCTGAGATTCCCACTCTAGCTGAGCAAGGTTTGGCCGGTTTTGAGGCTGTATCTTGGTTTTCATTGATGGCACCAGCAAACCTTCCGCCTGATATCCAAAAACGCTTAAATCAAATGGTGCGCCAAACTTTGAGCAATCCCAATGTCAAATCCAAGCTCTTGGCTGGTGGCCTGGACCCCGCTCCAGGTAGCCCAAAAGACCTTTCTAAGTTGATTGCCTCCGAGGCAAGCAAATGGGGCAAGGTAGTACAGCAATCAGGTGCAAAATTAGAGTAATAAACCCCTATTTTCTTGTCAGCCCAAGCCTATTTTTAAGCGTTAAAGGTATGTGGTCTTCATTTTTTCCTCTTTTTCATAAACCCCTCAATTTGCCTAAATTTTCAGCATTAGACATTTCTAAATTCGGCGTGACTTTGACTGTCTGTTTGTTGGTCGGTTGCGCTACGCAGACTCAGCAAATCAAGATGAATGAGTCCAAAGAGCAGTTTAAAAATGGTGATCTGCAAAATACGACGGCGGCCATTCAGGGCGCCTTCAAGGATAAAAATACCCTGTATTACATGGAGCTGGGCGAGGTACAAAGACTGCAAGGTCCCGCTCAGATTCCCAATAGCACCCAAAACCTATTAGCTGCAGATCAATTAGTCAGTCGTTGGGAGGCGACTACCAGCGACAAACTCAGACGCTCTTTTTCAGGAGCAAGTGGTTACGTTTTGTCTGAAGGTTTCAGTAGTGAGTATGACCCTAAACCTTATGAAGTGAGTCTATTAAGCCAAACCATCGCTTTAAACCACATCTCTCAAGGACGCTGGAATGATGCCATGGTGGAAGCCAAAAAGATGGCGCAGCGTGAAAAGGTTATTGAGGAGTTGATACAGAGTAGGGTGGCCGCAGTCTCCAAGGTAGAGCAGGAGCAGCAAAATAATCCCAATACTCAAGGTGCATCTAGTCGTATTGAAAGTATTAGCGGTTACCCAATCAATCTATTGGATGACGAGGAAACCCGTAGCCTTAAGAACTCGTATCAGAATCCTGCAGCGTATTACCTGTCTGGTTTTATTCACGAGTCACAAGGAGAGGCAAGTCTAGCTGCGCCAGGTTATCGCTTGGCAATTGAGTTGCGACCACAAGTCAACTTCTTTAAAACCAGTATTGCTAAGTTGGACTCCAATATTGCCAATCAAGGCAAAAAAGCGTTTGCTGATACCTTGATTATTGTTGATACAGGTTACATGCCCAAAATTATTCCTTATCAAATCAGCCAGTCTTTTAATCTGGGCGGTAACCCAAAGTTGGTTACCTTAACTTTTCCGGTCATCGAAAAATCTACTGAGCGTTTCAGGCCAACCATGGTTCAGTTAGGCGATAAGGTGGCTAATCCAGAGTTGGTTGCCAATATTGATGCTATGGCTCGCAAGAACTTGCGTGATGAGATGCCAGCCTATGTTTTAAGAGCATCCTCTAGAGCCTTAGTCTCTCTAGCCGCGCAATATGCAGCGGATCGAGCCGCCCAGCAAGCGGCTAACAAGCGAAGCCAGAATAATCAGAACAATCAGAACAATGGTAGCGCTGCTCTAATTGGCGCGATTGCAGGAATGATTACGGGATATAGCTTACAAGCAATCAATGTGACTGATGTGCGTCATTGGTCAACTTTGCCCGCGCAAACATACATGGCCAGAATGGGTTTGCCGATTGGACCAACTGTTCTGAAATACACTTTGCCATCTGGCGTAACCGCATCTCAAACGGTTAATTTAGTAGGCGGGTACAACGTGGTTTATATCCGCATGTTTAGAAATAGGGCAGCTGTACTGACCTCGAATGATCCTACTGCGCTTCCTCCCAAAGATCCGGTTGTTAGCACTCCAATAGTCGCATCTCCAGCCGTCATCTCGCCAGTAAGCTCACACCCCGCTCTCCTTGAACCTAAACCATCTGAGGGTGCATTTGCAGGCTTTAAGAAACTATGGGGAGGCTTTCAGGATCCGCAGCCCGAAGAGCCTGCTTCAGCAGCGGTAATAACCACCCCAGTAGCGACACAGGCAACCCCCGTACCTGCGGCGCCTATCTCAAACCCGACCCCCAATTCCACCCCCAACACTATCCCCGCTAGCGGTAATATGGAAGGGGTGAAGCCTTACGAGCCACCCAATCTGTTGAATAGCTTTCAGCAGCTTTTTAATTAGGAAAGACCCAGATGAAAAAATACCTCGCAATCCTGATGACGGCACTTGCTCTTGCCGCATGTAGCTCAACGCCATCCATGAAGGACATGACGGTACGCACGGGTGATACGGATGGCATTCAAATTGCTGATATGCGTAGTTTGATGCGCAATGGCGTATTGACAGCGCAGGTAACCATACAGAATGACAGCAAATCCAATCTCGTGTCTTATCGATTTAAGTGGATTGGTAAAAACGGCATGGCGGTAACAGATGAGGAGCCGTGGAAGCCTGTAACAGTAGGTAAGGGGCAGTCGACCGTTATCATGGGAATCGCCCCAACGCCAGATGCTACTGACTTTCGTTTTGAATTAAATCAATACAAATAAAAATCAATTAACTATTTAATATTTAAAAGATTTAGGCTTATTAAGGATGATCATGAACACTAAAACTATTCGCTTATCTGCTATTGCATTATCAGTAGCAGCGCTTGCTGCATGCTCAGGACCGCAGGTTCGTTACGGCGATGCGAAGGCGGTAGAGACCGTTAATGCAAACTATGGATCAACTGATCTACAGATGATTGCCGAGGCAATGACAAGATCACTGCTCCAGTCTAAGGCTATCTCTGGAAGTAAAGATGCGCCTATTGTGACGCTTGCAGATGTGAAGAATAAGACTTCTGAATATATCGATACGCGTGTAATTACCGATAAGATCCGCACGCAGTTAATGAAGAGCGGTCAAGTGCGATTCGCAGTGAGTGTTTCTGAAATGCAAAATCAGACTGAAGAGCTCAAGCGTCAAAATCAGTCAGGTTTATATAAGAACAGCACGATTGCCAAGACGGGCAATATGCAGGGCGCTCAGTATCGTATCGAAGGATCGATTGCTTCTATTGTCAAAAACACCAAGGATGTGAAAGACGTTTATTACGTATTTAATCTCAACCTCATTAACAACGAATCCGGTTTGCTCGAGTGGGCTGATGAAAAAGAGATTCGTAAGACTGCTACACGCTAATACGCAACTCAACACCATAATGAATTGAGCAACACATGAATAAAATATTATTAGCTTGTGCGGGTATGAGCCTAGTTTTTTTGGCTGGCTGTGCTAGCAAGCCGCCTGCTCTCGTCGAATCTGCGTATATTGGCCAAGTTCCAGCAGACCCACCCAAAAATCCCGTAATCAGTGCTGAGGCCCTAAAGGCCGATTCCAAGTCAATTGCAGTCACTGATATCTACTTTAAGAAAGAAGGAAAAAATTTAACGTTTGTCGAAGAAACTAGGACGACAACAGATAGCAATATTTCTTCTGCGATTGCGCCCAAGACTATTGAGGTGGATGCGGATAAAGCCAATGCATCTGCTATTGCTGGCGGGGCAAATTCATCTGCGTTCCCAGTGAAGTTCACTAATTTGGCCGATCCTACAGCTACTAGTCCAGGTGTAGCCGCAGCGCCTGTAACGGATACGGCAGCTCCAAGTAACAGCTCTTCAAGCGCCAATACTCAAAGTATGAAGAAGTCGGGATATCAGGCCAATAATGAGTATGGAGAATTGCGTTACTTGGCCAACCCCATTCGTGGCCTGTTGATTAAGTCTGGCTATAAAGTGGTTCAAGCCAAGGCTGCCGTAGCCGCCCCTAATCAAGGCGATGAGTACTTTGATATTGTTAAACGGATCAAAGCTGGCGATTTCGGTGATGCAGACTATGTTTTATACGGTGTGTTGGCGGAAGTCTCTAGCACGGATAACGTATCTGATATTCCTGGAACCAAATCTACCTCGCAACAGATGACGCTTGAGGTAACGGTGGACTTTAATATCGTCGACACCAAGACAACGCAAATCGTTGCGTCATTTGTAGCTTCTGGTGAAGGTAAGGACGTCCAAATCGATGGCAGAGACACTGGATATAAACCAAGTAATGCAAAGTTAATGAAGTTGGCTTCATTGGATTTGGCTGAGGATGTACGCAAGCATTTGGCTGATCAAAACTTTATTACTAACAATCCTGGTTCGGCAGGGCAGTTGCGTAACCTCAAAACCCGTTTAAATGACGATGCCTCCACTTTGAAGGTCTATAAGTAAGGGACTCAAAGTAGTTTGCCTTAAACCTGTACCGGCGGATGCGTCTTCTCATAGCGCTCCGCCGTTCTTCTAAAGAGATAGAGCAAAAAGCACGCAGCTAAGCCTAGACTTAAGCTGTTGCCAGCCCAAAAGCCATTGGCGCCCTGTAGGAATGCCGGTGTATTGCCAAATATATTAAAGCCCATGAGGTAGCCGCCACCAAGGCCTACGCCCCAGAGTGAGCCTGCATAAATCACCATCGGTAAAAAAGCAATGCGATAGGCCCGCAGAATAAATGCCGCGGTAACTTGAAGAGCATCAAATACTTGATAGAAGGCAATAAATAAGAAGAGGGGGATAGAGAACATCTTCACCTCTGCTGGTGGATCGTATAAATCCAATAGCTGTATTCTAAAAATCCAAACTGCGATACCAATAATGATGCACAGCGTGGTGGTAAAGAAGACAGATGACCAACCGATCTCTTCGGCACGCTCGGGCTTGTTGGCACCAATAGATTGTGACACTAAGGTCATGGTTGCAATGGAGAGGGATAACGGCACCATGTAGATGACGGTTCCCATGTTGGCTACGATTTGATGTCCCGCTAATGCCGTAGTTCCAAGGCGGGCAATAAAAAGCGACATAAACGTGAAAGAGGTTACTTCAATCAAGTAACTAAATCCAATAGGTGCACCGAGCTTTAATAATGTCCAGATACGATGCCAATCCGGCATGCTAAAGCGGGCAAAGATCTTAAATGGTTTATAAAAGCGATCAAATAAAACGAAGCCTAGAGTCATGAGTAGCCAAGACCAGTTAATGATGACGGTAGCTACAGCGCAGCCTGGTCCGCCCATGCCCTCTATGCCTAAGCCTCCATAAATAAAGAGTAGGTTTAAGGGTAGCTTGAGTCCTAGGCCAATAATTTGTACAACAGTGATGACGGTGGGGCGTGAAACTGCATTGTGTAGGGCCATCAATACGCGCATAGCCATGCTGGCTGGTAAGCCAATTGCTAGGATATTGAGATATAACTTTGCTTTACCTTCAATAACATCATTGACTCGGGAAATAGCTAGCAAGTGATCTGCATTGAGCAAAATGAAGCAGCCCAAAATAGTGAGACCTAAAGCAAGCCAAGCCGCTTGCCGCACTTCTTCGCCGATTTCTCCAAAACGTTTAGCGCCAAAGAGTTGTCCTGCAATTGGTGCTAACGCCGAGATCACTCCGGTGAGGCCTACGTAAATGCTGATAAAGATGGCTGATGCCATTGCCAGCGCCGCTAAATCATCGGCTGAATAACGTGCCGTCATCGCAGTATCGAGCACGCCAAATGCAATCACAGCAAGCTGCCCCACTAATAAAGGTCCGGCTAGTTTTAGTAAAGAGGGGATGTCCTCGCGAAGGCGCGATAGTTTAAAGTGCAGCACGAATTATTCCGGGATAACTTCGTAGAGACGCAGGCGTTCATCGCGGTCAGCAGCGCGACGATCTTCCCAGAGCAGTGTGAGCTTTTTATTATTTAGCTCTGCATATGCCTTTGCTTCGGATTGGCTGTGGGTTAGCATCCATGGGCAATTGGAGTCATCTCGCAAATTGAGCTTGGAGAAGTATTCAAAAGAGGCGAGCTGTGCAGGACCTAGATTGGTCGTGTCTATGCAGCTACCGCCAGCGGGGATTACTTGCGCCAATCGCGCAGAAACCTGACGATAGGTTTTAGCGTAGTTAATAGTTGGCAGCCATAAAGACATCAGCAGTACCCACATCAAAGTAGTCCCTGATGCTGAGATGATGAGGCAGCGCCAGATTTCTTTCGGGGCCCGAGAAGTTCTCCAGCGAACTACTGCCAGCCATACACCCGTAGTAGCAAGAGCAACGATAAAGGCCAAAACATTAAATTGACCAGTAAATCCAGGTAGTAGGCGTGCAATATTGGCGGCCGTAGATTCTGGGTAGCCAGTTACTTTTGCGAGCCAAATAATCCAAATAGCTAGCGCGATCAGCGTAAAGCTAAACATTGCAAACCAATCAATAAAGCTAATGACGCTTCGCTTAAGAACAGGCAGGCTAAATGCGGCAATAATCGAAAGGCTTGGAATCAAAATCATTAAGTCATGTTCATTTGCTTCTAGGCGGAACAAAACATAAATTAAGCTGCCGATGAATAAACTCAAAGGAATGCAAAGATGGGGTGCGCGCCATGCGCCCGATTCTTTAATGCGACCCCAGTGCGCAAGGGAGATGATTGCGAGCGGCCAGACGGGCCACGCGTAAGCCCAGAAGTTCACACTCAAGAAACCGAGTGATTCAATTGATGGAGTAGCGCGCATTTCCGGTACATTGCGCCAGCCTTCTTCAGCGATATGACGCCATTGCGCTGGCAGATCGGCTAGATACCAAATCAGCGGCCAAATCGCAAAACCGATTAAACCTAAAACGGTGCTAGTCAGCGTCCAACGAAAGCGTAACTTCGCATTGCTAGCAATGACTGCAATGATGGTGGAGGTAACAATGATTAAGCTGAGTGTGAGATTGCTTGATAGGGCGACGATGGCAATACCAAGGCCAGTCCAAAAACCACCTTGCCAAGGTTTATCTAAGCCGCGCACTGTGCCATATAGCACGATGCTAATACCCATGAGCTGCGCCATCATTGGTGTTGTTTCATGGGCGCGTTGCGCTAGACCTACGCATGCCAAGAAAATGAGCAGCGCACCATCAGCTAAGGTCATGCCGTAGCTCTTTAAATCAGGCTGACCACCAACCGCTAATGCCATCGGCTGCACTTCACGACGACGACCTAATAAATAGGTGGCATACCAAATTGCTAGTGCAGCAGAGAAGAAGCAGATGGCGGCGTATAAGCGTGCAGCATTAGCGGCGCCAATAAATGGACCAAACCACTCAATGAGGGTGGCGCCCATCCAATAAGGCAAGGGTGCACCAAGAGAGATATCGCGTCCAGCTAAGTGGGGAACCATCCAGTCTAAGGAGTTACCGCGAAATAGTGTCCACATGCCACCAAACCCAATGGCATCCTCATTCTTCCAGGGGTCCCGAAAGAAGAGGCCAGCAAAACCATAAACTAAGGTCAGCGCAAAAATAATAATGCGCGGAATAGATTTAGTGGCAGCGGCAGTAAGTTTGACCATGGGTGAAGTTCAAAATAAAAAAGGCAGCAAACGCTGCCTTAATTATCTCGCAGAGCAGGTATTTAACATACCCCGCGAATAGAAGTGGTTTAAGCCTTCTTCTTAGCTGGCTTTTCAGCAGCTTTAGCTTCTGCAGCAGCAGCTTTTTTCTCAGCTGTTTTAGCAGCACCATCACCGGTAGCTTTAGCAACAGCCTTAGTACCGAATTTCTGACGGAATTTCTCAACACGACCAGCGGTATCCATAATTTTCTGGGTACCAGTGTAGAAAGGGTGTGATTCAGATGAAGTCTCGATCTTGGCTAATGGATATTCATTGCCATCTTCCCACTTGATTGTCTCTCTAGTAGACATAGTGGAGCGAGTCTTGAAGCTGAAGTTATTGGAAACGTCTACAAAGACGATTTCGCGATATTCGGGGTGAATGCCAGGTTTCATGTTGAGTCCTATGAGCGGGGAGCCGTTTGAGCCAAATTGGCTGAAATACTTTCCCAGGTTTTAAAAGCGGTAAAGGCGAAATTATGCCATGAAATCAACAACAAAGCGCTGTTTAGGTGTCCAAAAAGGGCTGAAACAGCCCTCTAGACCCCTAAATTAGCCTCCGCGACGCATTAAGTCGAAGAATTCACCATTATTTTTGGTTGATTTGAGCTTATCTACGATGAAGTTCATCGCCTCGATATCGTCCATATCGGCCAGCAATTTACGCAATACCCAGATCTTCTGGAGGTTCTCAGCTTTAACCAAGAGTTCCTCACGGCGGGTGCCAGACTTATTGAGGTTAATCGATGGGTAAACACGACGCTCAGCCAAACGACGCTCAAGGTGAACTTCCATATTGCCAGTACCTTTGAACTCTTCATAGATGAGGTCATCCATGCGGCTACCAGTTTCAATCAGAGCAGTTGCGATGATGGTTAATGAACCACCTTCTTCAATATTACGGGCGGCACCAAAGAAACGTTTTGGACGTTGTAATGCATTGGCATCCACACCACCAGAGAGTACTTTGCCTGATGAAGGAACAACAGTGTTGTATGCGCGTGCAAGACGAGTAATTGAATCAAGCAAGATGATCACATCCTTACCCATTTCAACTAAGCGCTTGGCTTTTTCAATCACCATCTCGGCAACTTGAACGTGGCGCACTGCCGGCTCATCAAAGGTAGAGGCAACGACTTCACCGCGAACGGAGCGTTGCATCTCAGTAACTTCTTCAGGACGCTCATCAACGAGCAACACAATCAAAATCGCTTCGGGATTATTGGCGGCAATCGCGTGAGCAATGTGCTGCATCATCACAGTCTTACCGGATTTTGGTGAGGCCACAATCAAGCCACGTTGGCCGTAACCAATCGGGGAGATCATGTCGATGATGCGGCCAGTGAGGTTCTCTTCGGCTTTGATATCACGCTCTAAGCTGATCACGCGATTTGGGTGCAATGGGGTTAAGTTCTCGAACATGATGCGGTTCTTGAGGGCTTCTGGAGCCAAACCGTTGATCTTGTCTACCTTTACCAAAGCAAAGTAACGCTCACCATCTTTAGGTGTACGTACTTCACCTTCAACGCTATCACCAGTGTGCAAGTTAAAGCGACGAATCTGCGCAGGGGAGATATAAATATCATCAGGAGAAGCCATGTAAGAGGCTTCAGGGGAGCGCAAGAAGCCAAAGCCGTCGGGCAGTACTTCCAATGTGCCGTCACCGAAAACGGTTTCGCCAGCCTTCGCACGTTTTTTCAGAATGGCAAACATTAATTCTTGTTTGCGCATCCGTTGTGTGTTTTCAATCTCCAAGCTAGCTGCCATTTCAAGCAGAGCGGATACGTGGAGGACTTTGAGTTCAGTTAATTGCATGTGGTTCTCGGGTGTTGATGAATTTGAATTTGGGAATTTGTTTTGGAGTATCGCTGCGCTGATTTAGATCACGCAGAAGTGGAAAAACAGAATTTGGGAATTTGCTAAAAGAAGGGGGAGGTAAATTGCTGAAAATCGGAGCACTGATTAGTGCGTTTGAGTAATACTACACCAAAAAATGCATGTGACAAGCGTTTAAAGCGGTAAAAGCCACAGGCTCAGCTGGTGAACCTGTGGTCTGAGACTATTTACAGATGACTATCAATAAATGCAGTCAACTGGGATTTGGCCAAAGCGCCTACTTTTTGAGCAGCCACGGTGCCATTTTTGAAGAGGATTAGGGTAGGAATGCCGCGAATATTGAACTGGGCAGGTACGCCTTGGTTCTCATCTACGTTCATTTTTGCGATCTGTATCTTATCGCCATACTCGCCAGCGAGCTCTTCCAGGATCGGACCAATCATTTTGCAAGGACCGCACCACTCAGCCCAGAAGTCGAGCAGAACAGGTTTATCGGACTTGAGGACGTCTTGTTCGAAAGAGGCGTCAGTTACATATTTAATGCCGGCACTCATGAAAATTCCTTATTTAGACTTATTTAGCGAGTTATTTAATTATGTCGTTACAACGCTTATATTAGCAATAAGCGAAACATTCTGCTCAAAATAGATAAATTACTCCATTCATGCCCCAGCCTTTCCAAGCCCTTTCTGAGCAAAAGCAGCCACAAGCTTGGGCAATTGCACCCAATAGCCAAGCGCTTACCCAATTGGCAAAAGGCATCTGGGATTCTGCAGTGCAAACCAATCAGCGCCCCCTAGTGGTTCTGAGTACTGCGGGACCATTAATCGGGGTAAGAGCAGCCCTTGAATTAAACCGACCCAAAGATCTTCCAAGCAACATCGCATTCTTGCCTCAAGTCATCAGCTTTACAGATTGGCTGGAAGCTGCGCCAGGCGCATGGAAATTTCCAAAGAAGCAAAGTGATTTAGAGAGGTGGTTGGGGGTCTATGCCACTTTGCGCAAACACAAAGATCTGCAGTCATGGTTTAAAGCCGAAACAGAATCTGGTGCATGGGGTCTAGCGCAAGCAATCGTTGAAGCATGTGACACCTTATCAACTGCAGTGAGTCCACAACTGCAAAAACAGATTCATGAATTCATTCAAAATAATCGGAGTGAGCAAAGTAATCTCGGCGAGATCTGTCTGAGTCAGGCGCAGAATTTGCTCGATAGTACCGTTGCTAAAGTCTACTCAGGAATGGCGCGTAAGGTCGTTGATCAAGAGACCAAGGTCTTGCTCACATTTTGGCGCTACACCGCGAGTGTGAGCGATCCAGCATTTCGTAATCAGTTTGCAATGGCAGCTCATCTCGAAGCTGCTAAGAATGCAAATCCCGCAAGACCTCTGATATGGGTAGAGACTGCTGATCCGACTCCCATCGATCAAGAGATCATCGGAGCTCTGCTGGCCGAGTATGCCCAATATGCTCCTGTGGTAGAGGCCAGGATGAGCTGGGGTGATGTGGGTTTATGGGCAGAGACAATTGGTACTAGTGATGCGCAGGCAGAGGCGCTCAGGAATGTTAGGCAAGCCCATAGCAAGAGTTGGAGCCTGATTGCAGCTAAACGCTTTGAAGAGCTTGCGTGGGCTGCTGCCAAAACAATAGAGCAACATCTGATTGATGGCAAAACTCAGCTGGCACTTGTTGCACAAGATCGCTTGGTGGCTAGAAGGGTGCGTGCACTGCTTTCAAGATTAGGCCCAGCACTTAACATTCGGGATGAAACCGGTTGGAAGTTATCCACTACGCGTGCTGCAGCTGCACTTAATAGTTGGTTAGAACTTATTAAAGCGCCAAAAGATGGGCCCAGTGCAAAAGCCTTGCTTGAGTTTTTGCAGAATCCTTTTTTAGATCTTGGAAAGATTTTGAATCGAGATGCAGAGGTCTGCATCGGACTCATTGCAGAGCTTGAAGATATCCTGGTGGGTAGTAAGGCAGAGTCTGGTTGGAAAACCTTTCACCTAGCCATAGAGGGCGCGCAAGAGAACGCAGCCAAAACATCTAGCGCATTACCCAGTACTGCATTATTTGAGTTATTGCAGTTTGTCAGAGAGCGCCATCATGAGTGGTTAACACTCAAGTTTGATTGCAGTAAAGCGTATGCTCACCTGCAGGCCAATCTCCAAGCGACTGGCATGGATCAGAGTCTTGAAAAAGACTCGGCCGGCAAGCAATTGCTGGAAGTGCTCAAGACATTTGATTTGAGTAAGACGCAATACCAACAAACCTCTATTCGTTTGAGTGAGTGGCTTAGTTTGCTTAAAACAGTTATTGAAGGCGCAAGCTATCAAGAAGCTGGTAAAGAAGCCAAAGCCACACTGAGCATTTTGCCTTTGAGCTCTACACGTATGCGTGACTTTGAAGCAGTGGTTGTTGTGGGTTGCGATGAGCAGCAGTTGCCAGCTTATTCAGAGCCACTATTATTTTTCTCAGACGCGCTTAATCAGCTGTTAAAGACCTCAACGATAGCGATGCAGTTTGTGCAGCAAGCTAGAGATCTTTCGCAATTGCTAGTGTCATGTCCCAGTGTTGATTTGCTCTGGCAAAGCAAAAGTAATAATGGAGAACCGCTCAGACCATCGGCATGGATACAGCGTTTGCAAAATCTAGTTAAGTGGGAAGCCATTCCAGCTCAATTGAAAAAACGTGCTTTTGAACCGAGGCCCATGGAGATGGCGGTTGCGCATTTTGAAGAAGATCTACCAATGCCGCTGTCAATGAGTCCCAGCGCCTATAAGGCTCTGCGAGATTGCCCATATCGTTACTATGTGCGCAGTCTATTAGGCTTACGTAAGAACAAAGAGTTTGATGAAGGCTTTGACGCCTCGTTGGCCGGACAGACATTGCATAAATTGCTCAAGCGCTTCTATCAAGCACTCAAAACTCAAGAACATACTAATCCTGCGCTGAAATCCAATTTAGATCAAAGACGTGCTTGGATGGAACAAGTCTTAAGTGTTTATTCAGAGCAAGAGTTTGCTTCTTTGATTGAGGGTGATGCAAGAGTGATGGGCGCGTTAAGAGATTGGCAAAAACAAATTCCTAGTTTTGTAGATTGGCAGTTGCAACGTGAGTTAGCAGGTTGGCAATATTTCGATGGCGAAGTCAAAGTTGGCTTTGATTTGCCATTTAAGGATGTGGATGGCAATCCTAAGATCATTCGTATTGAGGGGTATGCCGATCGTTATGACATCAATGTAGATAACAACAAGCTTGCCTCAGTGATTGACTATAAAAATCAACGTTTTGAGAGAGTCAAAGTAAGGGCTGAGCATATTCTGGATGATCCACAGCTATTGATCTACGCACGGGCCGCCAATGAAGGTCAAGAAAGCCATAAGCTGACTGGACATCGGGTGCAGCAAGCCGAATGGGTGGCCTTGAAGGCGGATGTTTCTAAGGGTGAGCAAAAAGCACTGCGCAGCCAAGAGGTGGTTGATATGCCGGAAATGATGCAACAGTTTTCCGAGCAAATTACAGAAGACGTAGAGCAGCTTTGGGCTAAAAAGCCCATGCAAGCATTCGCTCCAGAAGGGGTATGCCAATACTGCGAAGCAAGAGGCATTTGCAGGAAGGGGATTTGGTGAGCAATCGAATGAATACGCTTCCAGAAAAGCAACCCTATTCAGAGAGGCTTGCTTGTGATCCACAGCGTTCGGTCATTGTGTCGGCTTGCGCAGGCAGTGGCAAGACTTGGTTATTGGTGGCCCGGATGGTGCGGCTGTTGCTCGATGATGTGAAGCCACAAGAGATACTCGCACTCACGTTTACACGCAAAGCGGCACAAGAAATGCGTGACCGCCTATATGGATTGCTTGAACAATTTTCAAAAAGTGACGATGTCTCTTTGATGAAAGAGTTAACCGCTCGGGGTATAGAAAAAGAGCAGGCCGAAAAATATCTGCCCAAGGCTAAAGCACTTTATGAGCAGGTGCTGGCAAACCCACAACCAATTGTGATTGATACCTTTCATGGTTGGTTTGGCAGGTTGCTGGGCGTAGCCCCAGTATCAATGGGCATTCAACCAGGGTTTAAGTTGCGTGAAGATGCTAAGCGACTGCAAGAGGAGTGTCTTGATGATTGGTGGGGTGGTCTCAGTCCAGAATTGAAAGCGCATTACGACGTTTTATTGGGCTATTTAGGTTCACACGAGACGCAAAAACTTTTAATGGGTAAAGGTAGCCTCTTTAAACAAAGGGGTGCATGGACTTTCTTTGCGAAGCAATGCGATCAAGCGGGTATCACTCCAATAGAGCGCCTAAAGCAATCTCTGCATAAACTCAATATGCCAAACCCATTACTGGCTACTTGGAATGCGCCCAATGCATTAGCTGACCTCGAGTTTTTGGAGTATTGCTTTAAAAATAGCAGTACCAATGATCAAAAGCTATTGCCTAATTTAATGCCGGCCCTAGCCTGTAAAAAGGGTGGCGGCAACGTGATGGATGTTGCCAAGAGTTTGCAAGATGTCTTTTTGACGAAAAGCCCTGTGAAGTACCGCAGCGGTAACGATACGATTTTGAATGTTTTGGAAACCTTCTTAAATAATGAAGGTAAAGCAGAACGCATAAGTGATTACATTGCTATCAAGCAAAACTGGGGCCACACCTTTGAGGAATATCTCCTCTGGCAGGCAGAGCAGGAAGTCTTTTCGATTAATGAAGCCTGGTTTGCCTTGAATCAATCCATGATGGCGCACGCTAATGCCCAAAAAGAGAATATGCGCGTACGTGATTTTGATGATTTAGAGATTGGTGTTAGCTTATTGATGGGGGAGCCTGAGCACGCAGCCTACCTTCAATCGCGCCTTGATGCAAAGTACAAACAAATTTTGGTCGATGAGTTCCAAGATACCAACCCATTACAGTGGCAAATTTTGCGAGCTTGGTTAGCGGGCTATAGCGAAGGTGATGAGCGGCCAAAAGTCTTTATCGTAGGCGATCCAAAGCAATCAATTTATCGCTTTCGCCGTGCCGATCCTCGATTATTTGTAAGTGCAGCGCAGTTTTTATATCAACGTCATGATGCTGCTTACATTGAGCAGGATAAAACGCGCCGTAACGCCCCCGAAATCAATAGCGCTGTTAATAGAATCTTTCAGGGTGAGCAAGTACCCCCTGACTATCCGTATTCAGAGCAGCAAACACTGTGGTCCACCCCAGATGAGAGTAAGCCTGCCGACGCTTATGCTGGGCAAGGTGAGATTTACTTGCTGCCATTGATTGCCTATGCAGAGCAGACCCAGGAGTTGCGAGAGGGCAGTGCATTTGATGGAGCGATTGCTGATTCAAGTGAAACAGTTGGAGTAATTCAGCGTCAGCATGAGGGTGAGTTGGTTGCGAGCCTGATTAAAGAAGTTATTGCTACACGCAAGGTCGCTGATAAAGAAGGTGCTAAGGAAATTTGGCGTGAGGCTAGAGCAAGCGATTTTCTATTGCTAGTAAAACGTCGTAAATATTTGCCTCAGTACGAAAGAGCGCTACGTGATGTGAAGCTCGCCTATGAGAGCCCGCGCTTAGGCGGCTTGCTCAACACTCTTGAGGTCGATGATCTGATTGCCTTGCTTACTGTACTTGTGACGCCGCGTCACGATTTACCGCTAGCCCAGGTTCTCAGAAGTCCTATATTTGGTTTTACAGAAAAACAAATGCAGCAACTAGCGGTGGCGATGACTTCTGGTCAATATCGTTCTTGGTGGGATGGGCTACAAGATAGTAAAGACGCAAAAATACAAGGTGCTGCGCGTTATCTCCAGCATTGGCGGCTTTTAGGGGAGCGCTTACCAGTGCATGACCTACTTGATCGTATTTATCAAGAGGGTGATGTACGCCTCAAATATGCAGCAGTCTGTCAGGATCTCGATCGCCCACAGATATTAGCCAACTTGGATGCATTCTTGGAGGTGGCCCTTAATCAAGATGGCGGCCAGTATCCAAGCCTGAGCCGTTTTATTCAGGAAATGAATACTAAACGCCGCAGTGATGATGATGAAACACCCGACGAAGGTGATGTCGATGCGGCTAGTGATGACAACTTGGTTGAAGTAGATGAAGAGAGCGAGATGTCAGAGGAGGATCGCCATAAGCGCGTGCGCCTGATGACAATTCATGGCGCTAAAGGACTAGAATCGCCATTTGTCATTATTCTTGATGCGAATAATACTGACACTAATGTCGACTACAGCGGTGTCTTAATTGATTGGGCACCTCAAGAAGAGGGTCCATCCCATTTATCCCTGTTTACTTCTAAAACATTAACTACCCCCCGCGCCAAAATCAATGAGGCCGAGAAGCAAATCGGTGAAAAAGAAAACTGGAACCTGCTTTACGTCGCTATGACTCGTGCACGTCAAGGTCTATGGATTAGCGGTGATGCCCAAAAGCCTACCACCAATAATCCCAGTGGCTTGGATAAAGCTTCTTGGTATGGCAAGGCGAGCAAAGCTGAGTTGTCTGTGTATCAGGTAGGTGAGCAAGTAGTGGCTAAGGGGGAGTTTGAGGCCATCAAACCTGTGCAAGAAAACGCAGTTGAGGATTTTGTCTTGGACTGGGACTCTGCGCAAGAAAGTTATGCGCAAATGCTGTCTGACATCGAGAGCGGTGTGACGGTTGAAGTATTTGCCGGTGAAGATGAGAAAGTAGGCAATCCCGATCCAGAAATCCTAGAAGAGGGCACAAACTTCCATAAGCTGCTCGAGTTCCTCACCCCAGATTCCAGTAATGAAATAAAGCCGCCTATGCCAAGCGAGCAAGAGCTTATGAATTGGTTGGGCGTAGATCAAGAGCATGCGAAAACATTACTCTCTCGCACCAAAACAGTCTTAGATGCTCCAGAGCTCAAGCGCTACCTGACATCGGGTGAATGGCTACAAGCTTGGAATGAGCTCGATATCGCTAGTGAAGATGGTAAGAGCTATCGCATGGATCGCTTGGTGGAGCTTGCCGACCATCTGGCCATCATCGATTACAAGCTGACTATCCCAGAAGTGGGTAGCGAGAAATATGAAAAGTATCGCAAGCAATTACAGGGCTACCAAGCTGAACTTACGCGCATCAGAAAAGACAAGCCAAACAAGGCTTATTTGATTTCATCAAAAGGCGAGATGGTAGAAGTGAAGTAGGGTGTTAAGCAGCTACCTTGAATTTATTGGCGATCAAGGTCCCCTTGTTTAACTTCTTTTCAACCATCAAGATGGATTTAGATTCTCTTTTTACTTCGCCAAGCACTTGGTTGATAAATGTTTGCCAACCTTCACCTTTGGATTTATAAAAATCTAAAACATCCTTATCAATCCTTAGGGTAACTTGTTCTTTAATCCCGCTACCCACAGGTCTTCCCCTGCCGCGAACGACTCTGTGTTTAATCGCATACCACTCTTCTTCCGTGATAGACGGGTTATCGGGGTCAGATAAGGCGGCCTTAGTAATTGCGGCATCCTCTTCGGCACTCAGTCTAATTAGCTTCTTCTTCATAGATTTTCATCTCACGGTTATTTGCTTTTCTTAAACTAATAATTCTCATCGCTATTTTTGACTCTACATAAATCACGCAATACAGGCGTTCATTCATTAACACCAAAGCAATCCGTCTTTCTTCACCGCAATTCTTTCTTTCATCGATCCAGCTAAAGGCTGTATCCCAATCAAGTATCTTTGCATCTGAGAGCGGAAGGCCATGTTTTACAAGGTTTGAGTCATTTTTTACCGAATCATAGGTGAATTTCATCGGAAATATTGTAGTTACGTTAAATCATAACATCAATGAATTAATATAACTACAAAAATTATGGGAATTTCAATCTAAAGAAGAGGGTAGCAAGGGGTGTGAAGGGGGTGGTCATGCCCTTGAATTTCCCGTAAAAGCCCCCATATAGATCATGAATAGCAAAAATGTCTAAACTGGCGATAATGAAATTCCCAGCAAAACATTTCACGAGGAGTCATGATGAAAATGGGTAATTTACTCAAGTTGTTTGTTGGTCTATTCGCAAGCGCGCTATTACTAACGAGTCATCTTGCTTTTGCAGAAGCTACTTTGCCCGAGGTCTATCAAGCAATTGAATCTGGGCAATTGGCAAAAGCGGATGCCATGATGCAAGAGGTCTTGAAAAATCATCCTAATAGCGGCAAGGCACATTACATGGCTTCTGAGCTTTACCTCAAAGAAGGTAAGTTAGATGCTGCAAGAAGCGCTTTTGTACAAGCAGAAAATCTGGCACCAGGTTTACCATTTGCTCAACCTGATTCTGTACAAAGGCTCCAAGCGCAATTACGTGCAGGTACAGCACCAGGCAACGTTAATACTAATGCGGGTGCAAGCTCCATCTTTACTAGCCCAGTTTTTTGGATCTTGATTGCCATCTTGGTTGCGGGCGTAATCTTCTTTATGAGGAAGCGCCAGCAGCCAGTGGAGGTTTATAACGCGCCGACTGCAAATGGACCATATCCAGGGGTACCAGGAGCGCCTGGCACCTATCCGCCTAGTTACCCAGGCGCACCAGCATCTGGCATGGGCGGTGGTTTAATGGGCAGCTTAGCGACTGGTGCAGCACTCGGTGCTGGTATGGTTGCTGGTGAAGCTTTGGCAAGTCATTTAATGGGCGGTAATCAACGCCCAAATCCAAACCTCAATAACGACTTTAACCAAGTAGGCGGTCAAGCACCAGATGCTGCCAACTTTGGCGTCAATGATGCAAGCTCTTGGGATGATGGTGGTTCGAGCTCTTGGGATGATGGCGGTGGTGATTTTATGAGCGACGTGTAAGAATAACTAAGAAGGTGGAGAGAGCACTATGGCAATTTCAATGTATCAAGCATCAATTCCGCAACTCACAAAGATGCTCACCAATCTTTCGAATATCCTCAAAAAGGGTGAAGCATTTGCGAGTGCTAAGGGTCTCGATAGCAAAGCATTGGTGGAAGGCCGTCTTGCCCCAGATATGTTTCCACTATCCAAGCAAGTTCAAATTGCTTGTGATCAAGTGAAAAATGGCATGGCGCGTCTGGCCGGTGTTGAGCCACTGAAATTTGAAGATAACGAAACTACTTTTGACCAGCTACAAGACCGTATCGCTAAAACCATTGCTTTTGCCAATAGTCTCAAGCCAGAGCAGGTTGATGGCACTGAAGCAAAAGAAATTAAGTTCTCAATTAAAGAGTGGAACTTTGAGTTTGTTGGCGAGCAATATCTGCTGACCTGGATCATCCCTAATTTTTATTTCCATATCACTACGGCTTATGACATCCTGCGCCATAACGGGGTAGAGGTTGGTAAGTCCGATTACCTAGGTGGCTAAATAGTCCTTACAATATAGTCATGGAATATTTTTCACAAATCGTTGAGACAGTAAACCCTTGGCTCTTCCGAGCCAGTGTTTACCTATCCAATGCTTTTCTAGACGATCCGGCAATTCTCGCTTTTGCTTTTTGCTAGAGCGGAAAGCAAGCATCCAATAAAAAACCACCGAACATGCGGTGGTTTTTTATTTAAGAAAGTTAAAGCCTTACTTAATCATCCCTGCATTCTTGGCATCATCCATGGCTTGAGCCGTTTTCTCTTTCATGAATGCCGGCATCTTTGCCAATGGAATATCCACAATCACAAAGCCAGCATCTTCCAATTTCTTTTTAGTCTCGGGATCGGCATTGAGCTGTGCGAAGTAGTCAGACATCTTTTGCTGCAATACCAGCGGGGTTGCTTTGGGCACGGCAACGCCACGATAGGCGCCGTCTACCCAGCTCAATCCCAGTTCTTTAAAGGTTGGCACGTCTGGTAGAGTGGGATTACGTTTCTCGGTAGCGATTGCCAGTGTGCGCACCTTACCTTTTTGCTGAATAGCCAAAGGTAGATAACCCATCGCGCCATCAACGTGCATCCCAATCAAGGCGGTAATCAAATCACCCGTACCTTTAAAGGGAACGTAAGTAATTTTGACGCCAGCCAGTTTATTGAGGCGCTCGACTGCCATGTGGTTGGCTGAGAACTGTGCAGATCCAGCAAGCGTCATCTTGCCAGGATCTTTTTTGGCGGCCGCAATAAATTCTTGATAGGTCTTGTAGGGACTATCTGCAGACACCATCAAAGCATCAGGGGTGAAGTGGTAGTAGTAGATCGCATTAATATCTTCGGTCTTGTACTGAATCCCCTCCTGTAGCGGCTGCAAGATAGTGTGGGGGATATTCACGCCCACTACCGTTGTACCGTCAGCGGGATAGGTATTCATAGTGCTCCATACCAATGCGCCACCAGCACCAGCGCGGTTCATAACCACCATCGGCTGCTTGAATTTCTTAGCTGAGATGTCGGCTTGATAGCGCGCTACTAAATCAGACTCGCCAGCAGCAGGGAAGGGGATGATGTACTGAATGGTTCTATCGGGGAAAGGTTGAGCATGCGCGCCAGATAGCAAGCCAAGTGAGACTAGGCCAATACTCAGCAATCTACTTAGTAATTTAAATAGCTTCATTTAGAAATCTCCTCAATGACTGCATTAGTAACATCACTCATCATGGCCGTGCCGCCTAAATCACGAGTATGTAACTTTGGATTGGCTGTCACTTTTTCAATGGCTGCCATTAACTTTGCACCGAGCGCTTTTTCACCCAGGAAGTCGAGCATCATCACTGCTGACCAGAAGGTGCCAATTGGATTGGCAAGACCTTTGCCCATAATGTCAAAAGCAGAACCATGAATCGGCTCAAACATGGATGGATAGCGACGCTCTGGATCCAGATTGGCAGTTGGTGCAATACCTAGGCTACCGGCTAATGCAGCTGCCAAATCACTGAGTACGTCTGCATGTAAGTTAGTAGCAACGATGGTGTCTAAAGATTCGGGGCGATTGACCATGCGCGCAGTAGCGGCATCAACCAACTCTTTGTCCCAAGTGACATCCGGAAAATCTTTAGCAACGATGGTGGCGATCTCGTCCCACATCACCATGCCATGGCGCTGCGCATTAGATTTAGTGATGACGGTGAGGTGTTTGCGAGGGCGTGACTGCGCTAACTTAAAGGCGAAGCGCTGTACGCGTTCTACTCCAACGCGAGTCATGATGCTCATATCTGAAGCTACTTCGATGGGGTGACCCTGGTGTGCTCGGCCACCTACACCAGAGTATTCGCCTTCAGAGTTCTCGCGCACGATCACCCAATCCAGCTGATCTGGTTTGCAATTACGTAGTGGCGTTTCAATGCCAGGAAGAATGCGCGTAGGGCGTACGTTTGCGTATTGATCAAAGCCCTGACAAATTTTGAGACGCAAGCCCCACAAAGTAATGTGATCTGGAATCTTAGGGTCGCCAGCTGAGCCGAACAAAATCGCATCTTTAGAGCGCAAAGGTTCGAGACCGTCCTCGGGCATCATGATGCCGTGCTTGCGGTAGTAATCGCCACCCCAATCAAAGTGCTCGAATTGGAAAGCGACTTCAGGATGTTTTTTGCTTAAGGCATTCAATACCTTCTCGCATTCTGGGATGACTTCTTTGCCAATGCCGTCGCCTGGGACGGACGCAATCTGATACGTCTTCATATGTCTCCTACTGTTCTTTTTATATGAGCCACTGGATTACTTGCACAGTAACTTCTAGGATCATTATGCAATTCCTTGGCCCCAATACAACCATGAGACACTCGGGGTTTATGGCTAGAGAAAGAGGGGGAAAAGAGGGGGCGGGAGTGAGTCCATAGCCCCAAAACAACAAAAATAGCCTTATTTTTGCGGTTTTTACATATACTGTATAAACATACAGTATATTAATGACTATGACGCAAGTAATGAACCCCGCAAAAGTAACCCTTAGCCAGGTACCACAAGCCTTAGCAGGCCATTTTGCCACCTATGAGCTCAAGCTCCTAAGCCATCGGATTTCAGCTGGGTTCCCTAGTCCAGCGGCAGATTACGCTGAAGACGGCCTCGATCTGAACCACTACCTCGTCCAAAACAAGCCAGCCACCTTCATGTTCACCGTGAAGGGAGACTCCATGTTGGGCGCGGGGATTTGCGATGGCGACAAGGTCGTTGTTGATAAAGCCCTTAAGCCAAAACATAAAGACATCGTAGTCGCGGTGGTTGATAGCGAGTACACCATCAAGCGCCTTTATCAGTTGCGTGGTCGTATTGAGCTCCAACCAGAGAATCCAAACTATCAAGCCATCACCTTTAATGAAGGCAGTGAGCTACAAATCTGGGGTGTAGTGGTTGGGGTGGTACGTAAGTACAGCAATGCCAGCACCAGATACAACAAAGAGGGCAAGTGAGATGAATACACAAAACACTTCAAATCCACTCTTCGCACTCGTAGATGTAAATAATTTCTATGTTTCTTGCGAGCGCGTATTCCAGCCTAAGTTAGAAGAGGTGCCGATGGTCGTGCTATCCAATAATGATGGCTGCGCTGTAGCACGTAGTGCTGAAGTCAAAGCGCTTGGCGTCAAGATGGGAACACCCTGGTTTCAGATGAAGGACTTGGCCAAGCAGCATGGCGTTCAGGCTTACTCATCTAACTACACCTTGTATGGCGACATGAGTAGTCGTGTGGTGCAAGTGCTCAGAGCATTCACGCCAAACCTAGAGGTTTACAGCATTGACGAGAGCTTCTTGCAAATCGAGACCATCTTAAAACAGTATCAAGACACGATTGAATTAGGTCAAAAGATCAAACAGCAAGTTAAAGACACTACCGGCTTACCAGTCTGTGTAGGCATTGGCGCTAGTAAGACCTTGGCAAAGCTCGCCAATCATTTAGCTAAAAAACATAAGCAGTTTGTTGGTGTGTGCGATGTCAATGCGATGGTTAATGAAGAGCTCTACCAGTGGATGAGCGAGACCGAAGTAGGTGAGGTGTGGGGTGTAGGTAAACAAATCGCCAAGAAACTCAAAGCTCAAAACATTCAGAGTGTATTTGATCTTTTGCAAGCCTCACCACAAGCAATGCGTCAACAGTTTGGCGTAGTGATGGAGCGTCTCTGTTATGAGTTACGTGGTACATCCTGCCTGCAGTTAGAGGAAGTGGCGCCAGCCAAGCAACAAATCATTGCTTCACGCAGTTTTGGAAAGTTGGTTACTAGTCAGGTAGAGCTTGCGGAATCCGTTGCTACCCATGTAGCCCGAGCAGCTGAAAAGCTCAGAACTCAAAACAGTACTGCGGGCGCGCTCACCGTATTTATTCAGACCAATCCGTTTAAGCAAAACGAACCACAGCATCACCAGAGCGTCACTATTCCATTGGCAGACCCAACAGATAACACGCTGACATTAACCAATGCAGCCTTGGTAGGTCTTAAGCAAATCTATCAAGCGAACTTCCGCTACAAGAAGGCCGGGGTCATTCTGAATCTCATTAGTGATAAGCCAACAGCTCAGCAATCCTTGTTTGAGGATATCGAAACTAAAGGCAAATCAGCACACCTCATGAAAGCGGTGGATGAGATCAATACGCGCTTTGGCAATGCATTCATCAGATCTGCAGCCGCAGGAACCAACGGCACTAAAGAAGAGTGGCAGATGAGATCAAACAATCGGTCGCCGAACTATACGACTAAGTGGGATGAGTTACCGGTAGTTAGATAAAGAATTCAGCAACAAAAAAGCACTTAATCAATAACACGTAACAACGCATAAAGAGGAGAAGCAAATGGACTTACTAAACAACTTCAACGGAATTTCTCTCGTAGCCATCATGGTTTTGTCTTACTGCGCCGTATTGAAAAATACTAAGCGTCATGAAAGCGCAACAAAACAAGTCTTTAATCGTAAATATCAGTAAAGAACAAGCAGTAGGCCTGGAAGGGGAATAAGGAAATCACGGATTCCTTATTCCCTTATTCTTTTTAGGCAGCCTTTAGTTCAAGCTTAATTCTCTTTCCCAGGGCAGTCGCTGCACTGGCCAGTGTAATTAATGTGAGGCTGGTGTCGCTTTCATCAAGCAGGCGATTTAAAGCTGCGCGACTGGTATGCATTTTCTTAGCCATAGAGGTCTTGGTGATTTGTTGTTTCTCCATTTCACGCTCAATTTGCCAGGCTATGATACGTTTTACTGCTACGGCAGTTGAGTGTTCGAGCAGGGATTCTTCTTTTAAGAATTCATCAAAATTGCTGCCAATATGCTTTTTCTTCATACCGATCTCCTTAACTGCTTTACTCTAGTTTTTGCTAAATCTAAATCTTGCTTGGGTGTCTTTTGCTGTTTCTTGATAGATCCATGAATCAATATCATGATGTTGTTTTCTAGTACAAAAAGCACTCTCGCAAATACCACCACTAAGTCTGCACCGAATCTCCCAAATTTCGCCATCAATGTGTCTGACAAGAGGCACTCCAAGAGGCATTCCAAGAGGCCAGCCAAATTGAACTGTTTTAATATCTTCACCTATTCGCTTTTTATCCTTGACAGTCTGAAATTGAAGCCAATTTCTAACGGGCTCGTTATTTGTTTCTGTTTTAAAAAACGCACTTCTAGTATGGGGGTCTTCATCCATATAGCGTACCAATAATGATACACATATTACATCAGGAATTACTGAATTTGATGTAGGAAGATTTAGCCTGTCAAATGGGCGGGTAGATGGGGGGTTACTAGGCTTGATTAATTGGCTTCTAAAGCTTTGCGCAGGTAACCAGAAACATTGTCTTGGCCTAGTAACCATTGCTTGTAGTCAGATGGCACTTGGCTAATGAGCTCACCCTTATGTTTGCCATAAGGCATGGTCTTTGGAATTCTGGCTTTCTCAGACATCTCCCATAAAGCATCCAAAGAAACGGGGTGTAACTTATCGATAATCTGAGCAACAATTTTTGAGCAGATCCACACATCGGCTAAGGCGCTATGCGCATTGCGTAGTTGGTCTCTAGCAGTATGGCGTTCAAAGTAATAGAGTAGAGCGCTTTGCGTGTAACTATCTAAATCAGGCCACAGACTGCGTGCAAGTGCCAAAGTGCAAATGCGCTTGACCTCAGGGCTGCCAATCGCAACCCAATCAAAATCAATATTGTGGCCAATCAGATATTTAGTTCCAGCCGGCAATCGAAAGGAGCTGCTTGCGGGGCAATTGACCAATTCCTCATCCATAATGTGATGAGTGGCAAGTGCGCCTAGGCTGATAGGCTTGCCTGGGTTATAACGTTGCACCCAAGGATTACCCACTTCAAATGGATTGAGGGAGGTGACATCGAGTGAGGCCGCTTCAATAATCACTGCATCGTTTTTATCGGTCGCTTCTACATCAAAAATAATGGCTTGGGGCATAGGAGTCTATTGGGATTGAATCGTCCTATTGTGCCTCGAATTAAGTTGCTCAATTGATATTGAATAAAAGACACATACCCAAAACCATATCAATTGCTCGATTTCTATGGAGATCTCCTGTGGGTAGGTGTTGGTTTATCATCAATTTATCACTTATTCACTCATATTTAACCCAAGGAAGTATTGTGAAATCACTACTGGCAATCGTATTGACATCCATTTTTTCCATGGCATTTGCTCAGCAAAAAACAGCCATTATTCAAACAGATCAGATGCAGCAGGCAATTGCTCGCGGTGCGATTATTTGGGATGTACGCGATGAAAAAAGTTACTTAGATGGCCACATCCCAGGTGCAATCAATATTGGTGAGATCGGTAACGTATTGCGTGACCCAAATAAAGAAGACTACATCCCTACAGAACAAATTCAGAAGATTTTTAACGCTGCTGGTTTAGATGTGAATAAAGATGTTGTGGTTTATGGTGCACGCGGCAATCCATATACTTATTTTGGTCTGTACACCATTAATTATTTTGGTGGAAAAGATGCGCAGATTTACCATGATGGTATTGATGGCTGGAAACAAGCTGGTCTGCCAATTCAAAAAGAGCGCCAAACCTTGCCACCAGTATCGGTAGTGCTAGTACCGCAGCCTCAATTGGTTGTTAGTAATGAGGAGATGCTCAAGCTCGCCCAGTCGAAATCCGTGCAACTCATCGATGCCAGAACGCCCGATGAGTTCTCAGGTAAGGATGTGCGTACGATTCGGGGTGGCCACATTCCCAATGCTACCAATATCCCGTTCGAGGACAATTGGCAGGACCCAGCAACTGCGATCAAGCTAGGCAAGAAACAAGTTACTGATAACTCTGGCATGGCGCTAAAAAATCAAACAGATTTAAAAAAACTGTATGCCAATCTCGATCCTGATAAAGAAACCGTGGTCTATTGCCAAAGTGGTGTGCGGGCCTCTGAGACTGCCACAGTGCTTAAGTCTTTGGGCTTTAAGAAGGTCAAAGTGTATGACTCCTCATGGTTGGGTTGGGGCAATAACCTCAAGGCGCCAGTTGCTGATGAGACTTTCCTAAACGTTGGTGCGCTTAATGCAAAGATGACCGCAATGCAAAACAAAATCAATCAGCTAGAAGAGGCTTTAAAAAATAAAAATAACTGATGCAATGTAAATAGAGGCCCAATTCTTGGTGAAGGCAATGCTGCGCCAAGATTGCTCTCTTCTGACGCTTAAATCATCCGCACTCCCTATTCATCTTCATCCAAAACCTCTACGCTGAATCTTTCTACATGGAGGGGATCAGCTTTGCGCGTATCTATTGAGTGCTCCCATAAACAGCTGCAGTTATTCAGAATCTCTCTGGATGCGCGAACTGTTCTGGTTTTGCTGATTATTTGGATAATTTGGGGACTTTTCAGGATTCTGAAGATCTTCTGAATTCCTGGGGGGTGGATGAGCCAAACCCCCGGCACTGGCAGAAATTGGGTTTGGCTGCTTCGTTCCCGACCTGACCAGGTTATCCAACCCACCATGCGGGGAGGCCCATCCAATTCCATTTTAGCTTGTTAGAATGTAAGACATGACAGCATTGGCATTAGCCCGTTCGTGGCGCCCCAAAACCTTCTCTGAATTAGTCGGCCAAGACCATGTGGTTAAGGCCTTAACCCATGCTTTGGATCAGGGTCGCCTGCACCACGCATGGCTCTTTACGGGTACCCGTGGAGTAGGTAAGACCACAATTGCCCGGATTATGGCTAAAGCCCTCAATTGCACGGGGTCTGATGGTTCCGGCAAGATGACTTCAGAGCCTTGCGGAAAATGCCCAGCTTGCATGGAAATCGATGCTGGTCGCTTTGTTGACTATATAGAGATGGATGCTGCAAGTAATCGTGGCGTTGACGATATTGCTGCCCTCCTAGAAAAGGCAGCTTACGCACCCAGCAATGCGCGCTACAAGGTCTACATGATTGACGAGGTGCATATGCTCACCAATCATGCCTTCAATGCCATGCTTAAAACCTTGGAAGAGCCGCCAGAGCACGTCAAATTTATTCTAGCTACTACCGATCCACAAAAGATCCCAGTTACCATTCTGTCTCGTTGCTTGCAGTTCAACCTCAAGCAAATGCCAGTACCGCTCATTGTTGAACATTTAGAAAAAGTGCTCGCTGCTGAGAAGGTGGAGTGCGAAGTCAATGCCTTACGTGTTCTCGCCAAGGCGGCTCAAGGTTCAATGCGTGATGCTTTGTCGCTAACCGATCAGGCCATTGCCTATGCGGCTGGCAGAGTTAGCGAAGAATCCGTACGCGGCATGCTTGGCACATTAGATGATGCTTATCTCATCCGTATTTTAGATTGCTTGATTGCTAAAGATGGTGCAAGCCTTCTTGCAGTCGCAAACGAAATGGGTGAGCGCAGCATGTCTTTCTCATTGGCGTTGCAAGATCTCTCTAGTCTGTTGCAAAAAATTGCAGCAGCCCAAGTCGTTCCAGAATCCGTTTTAGAAGATTGGCCAGAAGCAGGCGAGATTTGTCGCTTGGCAGGCCTGCTCACAAAAGAAGAAGCGCAACTCTTCTATCAAATTACGATTACTAGCCGTCCAGATTTATCGCTGGCACCGGATGAGCAAACTGGCTTTGCCATGACGCTGTTGCGTATGTTGGCGTTTCGTCCAGGCAGCGGTGGAGGAGGTAATTCTTCTCCAGCACCATCATCACCCTCGGCTCCACCAGTCAATACTGCTCGTCCTATAGCGGCCGCTCCTAAAGCGTCTGCACCAGCACCTGCTGCTAGATCATCTGCGCCTGCCACTCCAGCGTCAACACCGTCAGCTACAGCTGCACAAATTTCCCTGGCCAGTCCTGCCGAGCGTCCTGATTGGCATGCCTTGATGCGTCAGTTACCCGTTAAAGGGATGGTGCAGCAGTTAGCATTTCAGACAGAGTTGCAAGATTGGAATGATTCACCTGCTGGGGTGCGTGCAACTATCCTCACACCGATGCCGCAGCTCGCTTCTGACGCTTCTGTTGGTCGCTTGGCTGACGCGCTCACCGCTCACTTTGGCAAGCCCGTCAAGATCGTGATTGAAAAGGGTGAAGTGGAAGGTAAGACAGTAGCTAAGGTGGATGCCCAGATTCATCAAGAGAAAAGAATGAATGCGGAGCAAATGATTGCTGCCGATCCATTTATTCAGCAATTAGAAAAAGAGTTTGGTGCCAAGGTAGTTGGCGGTTCTGTGAAACCTCTTTAATTCAATATCAATATTCATAAATCATAAGTAATACCACTAAGGAAATAAAGCGATGATGAAAGGTGGACTTGCTGGCCTCATGAAACAGGCTCAGCAGATGCAAGAGAAGATGAAGACTGCGCAAGCCGAGTTGGCTGCGTTGGAAGTGACTGGTCAAGCTGCCGGTGGCTTGGTAAAAGTAACCATCTCTGGCAAATACGAACTCAAGCGTGTGCAGATTGATCCAGGCGCCATGGATGATCGTGAGATGTTGGAAGACCTCATCGTGACTGCTTACACAGAAGCATTCAAACAGGTGGAAGCGGCAAGTGCCCAGATGATGTCTGGCGCCACTGCTGGCATGCCAATGCCCCCTGGCTTTAAGTTACCGTTCTAATTCAATTTTGTTAAATACGAACCTGAATATTTAATGGCGCGCATAGAAGCACCTCAAGATGCACTCGGTCGATTGATCGAGGCATTACGCGTTCTGCCTGGGGTAGGCCCCAAGTCAGCGCAGCGCATGGCGTTCTATTTATTGCAGCATGACCGTAATGGTGCGGCAGTACTCGCTCAATCATTGGGTGAGGCAGTTGAAACAGTAGGGCACTGCGCGCGTTGTAATACTTTTTCAGAAACTCAGGTTTGCGGTACTTGTTCCGATGGTCGCCGTGATCCTTCTTTGCTTTGCATAGTAGAAACGCCTGCTGACCAAGTGATGGTGGAGCAGACGCTCAGTTTTAAAGGTAACTACTTTGTATTGATGGGTCGTCTCTCACCACTCGATGGCATGGGTCCAAATGAAATCGGCTTTGATCGATTACTCAATCGCATTGAGACCCCTGATACTGGTGTGTCGATTCGGGAAGTGGTGCTGGCTACGAATTTCACGAGTGAAGGTGAGGCTACTGCTCATTACATTGGCGAGGTACTTAAAGCTAAAGGCATCAAAGTTACGCGTATTGCACGAGGCATCCCAGTAGGAGGAGAGCTTGAGTATGTGGATGCTGGCACCTTAGCTCGCGCCTTAATGGATCGCCGTTAATTCTTCTGATTGCTCCTTGAGTTGTTTTCAGGGCACACCCAAGACTAATGCGAGCCCAATCTATCAGTGATTCTTCCCTGATCTGTCATCTCTAGGACATAAAGACTAGGTAAATTGCCTCTTTTTGGGGATAATTTGGGCTGCGCCGCCCTTGGGCTTCAATCCCAGGCCGTGAGTGCACTGATTTTTCCTTCAATCTGTTGCCATAACCACTAGGTTCAGCAACCTCATCAGAAATCGTGAATGACCCGCAAGCTTTTGCTCATTCTCTTGTTAAGTTTTGTCACTGCTTCTGTGTACGCACAGCGGGCAGGGTCAGGCGCCGACCAAATTGCGAGTTTTGCAGAAGCAATTCAGGGATTGCCAACAGAAGGTGAGATCCTAGGGTTGCCTGTAAACGTACACGGTCAAACTACCTATATTAATCAGCGCTACAACGCATTCAATTCCCCTTATCAGGGGCAAAACAGTTTGCTACCCGATAAGTCGATGAGTTATACCTGGTCGGGGACGCTATTTTTTGGTGCACGTGTCGCCTCTGATACTGATATTTATTTCAATCCTGAAGTAGTTTCTGGGGTGCCTTTTTCTGGATTGACAGGTTTAGGTGGTCCTACCAATGGCGAGGCAACTCGCGCACAAGGTGCACAAGCCCACTTTTATTCTGCTCGCGCATTCTTGCGTCAAACGATTAACCAAGAGGGCGGTAAGGTCGAGTTAGAAAATGATGCCAACCAGATTGGTCAAACAGTCAGCAGCAATCGATTTGTGATTACTGCAGGACAGTTTTCTACATTAGATATTTTTGATGACAGTAGGTACGCTAAAGATCCCCGCGTGCAATTTATGAACTGGGGCAATATGACTTACCTATCTTATGACTACGCAGCCGATGCGCGCGGCTATAGCTGGGGCTTGGCGGGCGAGTGGTATCGTGATAATTGGGTCTTTAGAGCCTCACGCATGCTAGCTCCAAAAGACCCAAACGGGCGCGATCTGAACTGGCAAATTTTTAATTCTTACGGTGATCAGATTGAGGTAGAGCGTCAGCATAGTATTGGCAGCTTACCGGGTAAGGTCAGTGTCCTAGGTTACCGTAATCGCATGGTTATGGCACGATTTACTGACGCTACTAATTATTTGTTGGTGAATAATGCTCAGGGCACTCAAGCTATTGTCAATGTTCGCAATAGCGCTCAAGTCAAAACCGGTATTGGTTTAAATGCTGAACAAGCCTTGACCAAGGACATGGGTATATACATGCGGGCATTCACATCCGATGGCCATACAGAAACTATGGCTTTTGCAGAGGCCGACAGCTCTTTATCTGTTGGTATGGGGATTAATGGTGAGCGCTGGGGTAGGGCCAAAGATACGATAGGCCTATCTGCGATGCTCAATGGCATTTCATCTAATCGAAGAGCCTATTTACAAGCAGGAGGAATTTCCAATTTCATTGGTGACACCCCTTATCCTTACGCAGGTCCAAGTCAGTCTATTAGTTATAAGCCTGAACAAATTAGTGAGGTGTACTACAACGCTTTGGTGATTCAAAATGTCCTCTTGGGTCTCAACTATCAGCACATCATGAACCCAGCCTACAATGCTGCTCGCGGTCCTGTAAATGTTGTGTCTTTTAGGATTCATGCCGAGTTCTAAGAATTTTTAGACTCGATCCATAATTATTATATTTAGAATCAATAACATAGAGAATTTTAATAATTCGACTTTTATCCTTTATCCCCTATAATCCTTAAAACCTCCAGAATCGCGTTTAAATTTGGTCGAAATCTGCATCTGGAGCTATAAAAACAGCATTTTTATTGATTTAGAGGCTGCCGCATTTGTTAATCCTTACACGCAAAATTAGCGCATTCAATGCTGCTCACTGCATCACTTCCTTGGTAGTTGCGACTTTTGCTTGCTCTGTGTTTGCGCAGTCCGCTACCAATGACATCACGCCGGCAAGTGTCAGCGTGCAAACAGGTGATACATCTTTAACTGCGCCTCCCTCAATTAGTGCTCAGCTGAGTGCTAAAGATAAGTCCTCAAAGGCTACGGAACTATTTGCACCAGTTACCAAACAAAATACCCCAAAGATTTATGTCAACAACGCATCAACTGGCTCATCAGAAATGGATTTACGCCAACTTTGGAGTGAGCTCAAACTCAATAATCCCCAGCTTGGCGCATTGCGTGAATCGTATTTATCGGCGAAAGCAACTGTGCCTCAAATTGCAGCACCAGCTAATCCACAGGTTGGTCTAGTGTGGTCCGGTATGCCGGCTAACTCCCCATTTGCATTAGGTGGTGCTAATGCACCATCTCAGCAATACCCCGGTGGAATTAGTAGTAATAACTCGATTTCGATTGCTCAGCCATTTCAGTTTCCAGGTAAAAAGAGTTTAGCTGCTGATATTGCCGATACCAATGCAGAGGCATTGCTGGCTCAATCTGAGGCAGCCTATTTGCAGTTAGGTGCACAGTTATCTACGCTGTATTACAGCGCGCTTGCTGCACAAAAGCAGTTGCAAGTGCTAAAAGAGTCGGTGATTCGTTTGGAGATGATTAAGAATGTTGCGAAGGCTCGCTATGCGAATAATGCTGCTGCTTATGTTGAGTATTTAAATGCTCAAGTTGCTCAAAGTTCTGCAGAAGCAGATCAATTTAATTTAGAGCGCCAGCTACAAGTAGCGTTAAACAACATTAATACTTTAGTGGGGCGCCACTCACGTGAAAAGCTTGTTCTCAAAGGCGATGTCCGCCGTTCGATGAATGCAATGCCAACCTTGATAGAGTTAGAGGATTACGCCGAATCTAGTCACCCAAGTCTAAAAGGATCTGCCCTCCAATTGGAGGCCGCTCGCAAAGGGGTGACCTTGGCGAAGAAGGCCTACTTGCCAGATTTCCAGGTGATTGGTTCTTCCTATACCCCACGCGGACCATTTTCAGCCAATAATGGTGCCTTGTTTTACCAGTTGGAGTTAGACCTCATTATTCCTTTGTACTTTTTTACCAAGGAGAAATACGGGGTGGAACAAGCGATCCGCAATCAAGCTTCTGCTGAGGCAAGCGATATTTCTAATCGTCAACAGATCGTGTTGGCTGTGAACTCAGCTTACGCTTCTTATGAGCAAGCCAGAACTGCGGCAAACTTTCTCAGGGATAGGCAAGTACCTCAGGCTGATGCCGCATACAAGGTCGGATTAACTCAGTATTCCAATAATGGCCAAGGGTTCAATGATTTGTTAACAGCACAAACGCAATTACGCGGCTTGGAAATTCAGCTGGCTCTTGCGGAGAGTAATTTATTGCAAGCGCAAGCTGTTTTATTGGCTACGGCCGGTAAAGAACCTTTTTAAGGAGTTGTTTTGAAGCATAAACTGATTGCCATTTACCAGCGAGCTCTTGCAGAAGCGCATAAGCTAAAAGATCAATTTGTAGCGCGCATTGATGCGAATACAAATAATATCCATCGCTCCTATTGGGCGCTACCACCGGAGACGCGCGCTCGACTGCGTTTAGTGATCATTTGTATTTCAATTTTGATGCTGGGCATTGTGATAGGGCTATTTGTTAATGTGAACCGTCCAGTCAAGCTTGAAAAAAATGATAAGTCATTAAAGGTAGAGTCGTCTGGTGCGATGGAGTTAAAGCTCCCAGGTCTCAATTTAAATCCAGATGTTTATGTATTTACCGAGGCCATTAAATCGGATGTTCCAGTTGAGTTAGCTATGCCTGGTCGTTTGACGTTTAATGCTGAAAAATCGAAAGTGCTCTCGGCTCGAGCTGCTGGACGGGTTGAGCGGATTGACGCCTTTGATGGTGCGCAAGTAAAAGTGGGCTCTCCTGTTTTGGAGATGTATAGCCCAGATTTCATTTCTGCTCAGCAAGAATATCTACTGTCCTCTAAGACTACGAAGATTCTAGAGGGTAATAAAGCGATGGGTGATTTATTGTCGGATTCTCGTATTACACAAGAGGCTGCTGCCAACCGCATTCGTAATTTAGGTGCCGGTGATGGCGACATTCATTTCCTAGAAAAGACTGGTAAAACGCAAACCAACTTAGTGGTGCGATCACCAATTGATGGCGTGGTAGTGAAGCGTGCAGTAGAGCCTGGTGCTTTTGCCAACATTGGCGATGTTTTGGCCACCTTGGCGGATCCGAAGGCCTTATGGTTCTTGGGTAATGTATACGAGCAAGATATTGCCAAGATTCAAAAAGGTCAAACCATTATTTTGCGTACTGAAGCCTATCCAGACAAAGTATTCACTGCTAAAACTAATTTTATTGCGCCCACTATTGATCCTGATACCAGGGCCTTAGTGATTCGTTGTGATGTTGATAATTCCGATGGTTTATTGCGTCCGGATATGTTTGCTTCAGGCAAGCTACAGGTTGGCTCATCGCAGGCTGTCGTTTTGCCACAGACTGCTATTGTGCGGGTTCGCGAGATGCGTTATGTCATTATCAGAACGGCCCCGGATACTTTTAGACGTTTTGTGGTGAAAGGTTTCGATCTTGATGGCAAACAATTTGCGGTGACCGAAGGTGTTGAGCCTGGTATGCAAGTATTAACGGATGGCGCGGTCTTGTTAAATGATCGTTTTGCGAAGCAGGAGGAGTAATTGAGTTTCGCAACGAACTTTCTAAGGAGCGTTTTAGATAAACGTGTTCTCATCCTCTTCGCTTCTTTTGTTTTATTGTGTATGGGCGGATATAGTCTCAAGCAATTGCCTATTCAGCCTTACCCTGGTGTAGCGCCGCTGACGATTCAGGCGATTTCCCAATGGCCAGGGAGAAGTACAACTGAGGTTGAGCAACAAGTCACTATTCCAGTTGAAAATGCCTTAGCTGGCATTCCGGGAGTCAAAGCGTTTCGCTCAGTTTCTCTATTTGGTTTGTCCGTTGTTACGCTCAAGTTTAATGACGATGCTGATCCTTTTAAGGTTCGGCAAATCTTCATTACCAATTTAGGTAATGTGACTTTCCCCCCGGGCGTAAGTTCAAGTGTGAGTCCTGATTCGGATGCTACTGGCGAGATCTTGCGTTACCAAGTTAAGTCTGACTATGCGTCTCCAACCCGACTAAAGACTTTGCAGAACTATGAAATCTATAAAGAGCTCAAACAAACACCGGGAATCGCAGACGTTTCTTCCTTTGGGGGGAAGGTACGGCAGTACAACGTGATTGTTCGCCCAGAGAGCCTGCAATCTAAAAATATTACTGTGGCGCAGCTAATTGATGCCTTAACAAAGGCTAATGACAATACTGGCGGCGGTGTTTTGCCAAGTGGTGAACAGCAGTTTGTTGTACGCGGTGTCGGCTTGCTAAAGAATTTAGATGATATTAGACGCGTGGTGATTGCTGTTAATAATGGCGTGCCCGTTCGTATTGGTGATGTAGCAACGGTAGAAATTGGCAATGCACCACGTTTGGGCTTATTCCAGTTTGACGAAAATCCTGACTCAGTAGAAGGAATCGTCTATTTGCGTCGCGGCGAGAATGCCTCCGAAGTCTTAGCGCGAGTGCGTGAAAAAATTACCACAATCAATGCCCATGTATTGCCTCCGGGCATTGAAGTCAAGCCATTCTATGATCGTCAGGTGCTTTTAGATATTACTGTCGGCACAGTAAAGCATACGATGTTCTTTGGCATCTCTATGGTCTTGATATTGCTGTATATCTTCTTAGGAAATTTTAGGGCCGCTGCAGTAGTTGCAGTTGTCATTCCGCTGGCACTGTGTTTCTCTTTCATCATGATGTACGTGTTTAACGTACCAGCTAATCTAATTTCTTTAGGGGCCATTGACTTTGGCGTGATTGTAGATGCCGCAGTGATCATCACTGAAAACGTTATGCGCCATCTAGAAGATGGCGGAAAACGCTTAAACCAAAGCATTATTTTGGCCACTGCCGAAGTACAAAGGGCCATGGTGTATTCCACCAGCATCATTATTGTTGCTTATTCCCCCTTATTTTTAATGGGTGGAGTTGAGGGAATTATTTTTAAGCCCATGGCCTTCACCATGGGCTTTGCGTTAATTGCCTCGATTATTTTGAGTCTGACATTCTTGCCGGCGGCGATTTCATATTCGTTTGGTGAAAACTTCCACCATGAGCCACCAAAATTTATCACTTGGATGCTCAGTCGCTATAAGCCATTGCTTAGACGTCTCATGGATCATCCTCGGCATGTAATTACAATATCTATTTTGGTGTTGGGGATTACTTTAATAAGCGCTACCCGTTTGGGTACGGCATTTTTGCCTACTCTTGAGGAAAACAATATTTGGTTGCGGGTTGTCTTGCCCAATACAGTAGATTTAGACTATTCCATTAGCATAGCCAATCAGCTGCGAGAAACCTTTACAAGGCAGCCTGAGATAGACCATGTTGCCGCCCAAATTGGGCGCCCTGATGATGGTACTGACTCTACCGGGGTATTTAATCAAGAGTATGGTTTGTATCTGAAATCCCCAGAAGCGATGCCTAAGGGCACCACAAAAGCCGACCTCTTGAAACGTTTACAGGGTGAGCTCAATCGTATTCCTGGAGTTTCCTTTAGCTTCTCTCAATATATTCAAGACAACGTGAATGAGGCTTTGTCGGGTGTCAAGGGTGAGAACTCGGTCAAGATTTTTGGTACTGATCTAAATATACTGAATACCAAAGCTCATGAAGTTATTGATCAGCTTAAAAAAGTACGCGGTATTGAGGACGAAAGTATTTTGAGGGAGCTTGGTCAGCCAACCTTGAATATTCAAATCGATCGTGAGCGAGCGGCGCGATATGGTGTAAATGTCGGAGATGTTCAGACTGTAGTCGCGAATGCCATTGGTGGGGCACCAGTTAGCAATTTCTTGGAGGATGAAAAAACCTTTGGTATTGCGGTGCGTTTAAATGAGTCAAGCCGAAACGATTTACCCGATATTGCTAATTTACTGATTGATACCCCTTCAGGTGCCAGGGTACCTTTGGGTATGGTCGCCAATGTTGAATTAACTGATGGCCCATTCTTTATTTACCGCGAAGCTGGGAAACGCTATATTGCTGTGATTTTTAGTGTGCGTGATCGTGATCTTGGGAGTGCCGTAGAGGATGCTAAATATTTAGTGGAGAAGAATGTGGCATTACCCGCCAATTACTCTATTGCATGGGATGGCCAATTCAATCAAATGAAGGCTGCGCAGCAAAAGCTGATGGTCATTATTCCATTGACGCTCGTTGCCATTTTCTTATTGCTTGTGACTGCTTTAGGTAATTTCCGGGATGCGGTGATTGTATTGATCAACGTTCCGTTCGCTGCGATTGGTGGCATCATTGCCTTGCATCTTGGTGGTGAGACCTTGAGCATTTCTGCCTTGTTTGGATTCTTATCGTTATTTGGTATTGCGATTCAGGATGGCGTGATTTTGATTTCTTATATCAATAAAACTGTTGCGCAAGAGCATGGCGCTATGAAAGATGCGATGGTTGATGGGGCTGCCTTGAGAGTGCGCCCTGTTCTGATGACCGCGATGCTAGCTGGCCTTGGTCTCTTGCCGGCAGCGCTGTCACATGCAATTGGTTCGGAAGCGCAGCGTCCATTGGCCCTTGTGATTGTAGGCGGAATGATCACCACAACTATTTTGACTTTACTAGTATTGCCAGTGATCTACGCAGCAATGAGAGCGCGTGGCAAACACAAACCAGGACTCGTTTAATCATGTCTAAGCAACCCCACATCCTGGTCTCTAATGACGATGGCTATTTAGCTCCTGGCTTGCTAGCTTTAGTAGAGGCGGTACGTCCCTTGGGTCGTATTACCGTGATTGCTCCTGAGCAGAACCATAGCGGTGCCTCGAATTCACTCACATTATCAAGACCATTGTCGATTCATCGTGTTGCAGGTGGCGAGCGTGATGGCTTTTTCTTTGTCGATGGCACACCAACCGATTGTGTGCACGTTGCCATGACAGGATTTTTGGATGAGAAACCTGACCTAGTGATCTCTGGCATCAATCAAGGCGAGAACATGGGTGAAGATACGCTTTACTCAGGCACAGTTGCTGCTGCAGTTGAAGGTGTGATGTTTGGTGTGCCAGGCATTGCTTTCTCGCAAATTGATCGCGGCTGGAATCGCATTGAAGATGCCGCTAAAGCGGCGCATGATGTAGTGGCCCAAATGCTGGTTTCTGCCTTGGCTCGTACTGAGGGTACAGCAACACTACTGAACGTCAACATCCCCAATCGCCCTTATGCTGATTTGTATCGCTGGCGTGTAACGCGCCTCGGTAATCGTCATCACTCTCAACCAGTAGTGGTGCAGGATAGTCCGCGTGGTGAGAAGATCTACTGGATCGGCGCTGCGGGCGATGTCAAAGAGGGTTCAGAGGGTACGGACTTTCATGCGATTGCTGAAGGATGTGTTTCGATCACGCCTATGCAATTGGATTTAACGCACCATGCTCGCTTAGCAGCGATGCGCGCGAATGGTTGGGATCGCGGTTGAAGGCTCCAACCGAACGCTTTGCTGTCTATCGGCAGGCCCTAGCAGCAAAAGTACATGCTGGCGGAGTAAGGCACGGTAAAACATTAGAGGCGATTGCCACCGTCCCACGTCACGCTTTTATGGATGCTGGATTACATGCGCAAGCCTACGAAGATACTGCGCTACCAATTGGTCACGAGCAGACTATCTCTAAGCCATCAGTAGTGGCACGCATGATTGAGTTGCTTCACAAGCCTAAACATAAACTTGGCAAAGTATTGGAGATTGGCACTGGTTGCGGTTACCAAGCGGCAGTGCTCAGTTTATTGGCGGACGAGGTTTATTCCATAGAGCGTATTCGTCCGCTGCATGACATGGCAAGAGCTAAGTTGCGCCCATTTCGCATTAACAATCTTCGCTTGATATACGGCGACGGTATTTTAGGTTTGCCTCAGGCCGCTCCATTTGACGGCATTATTTTGGCTGCTGCTGGCTTGGGTATTCCGGATGCCTTACTTGACCAATTAGCGGTTGGAGGGCGCTTAGTTGCCCCAGTCGCCAAAAATGACAAAGAGCAGCAACTGGTGATGGTTGAAAGAATGAGTTCCCAGCGCTATCAAAGAACTGTACTGGACGGGGTCTTTTTTGTACCCTTACAATCAGGGGTAGTATGAGATTTATGATGAATTCACTAATTCAGACCCCTTTTTGATGCCATCCACTTTATTGAAACTTTTCCTCGCCGCGCTCATGTCCTCATCCTTGATGTTGATGGTTGGATGTTCTACACCTCGCACTAAGCCTGCTAGCGTGACTGATCGCAGCGGTGGTTCAAGTGAGCCTGCGCCCCCTGGTTACTATCGTGTTAAAAAAGGTGACACCTTGGCGCGCATTGCCTTGGATCATGGTCAGGCACCGCGTGATGTAGTTCAATGGAATAAAGCAGTTAACTCTAGCTTTAATCCCAACGTGATAGAAGTCGGCGACTTAATCATGGTTAAAGCACCAGCAGGAACTAAACCTGCAAAAGTGGCTGAGAAAAAACCATCGCCTGAAAAATCAGATTCAGTAGCCTCCACTCCTGAGCCAGCGAAAAACGATGTAGTTGCTGAGCCGGGCATACGTTTATCTTGGCCTGCAAAAGGTAAGGTCACCGGTGAGTTCAGTGAGACAAATAAGGGGATCGATATTGCTGGTAAGGTCGGCGAGCCAGTTCTTGCCGCCTCTGATGGCAAAGTGGTTTACGCAGGGAATAGTTTGCGTGGCTATGGCAATCTCGTGATTATTAAGCACGACAACACCTATCTCACTGCTTATGCCCACAACAGTAAGCTCTTGGTAAAAGAGGGTGATACTGTTCGTAAGGGTCAGAAGATCGCTGAGATGGGCGATACAGACACTACTGCAGCTAAGCTGCATTTCGAGTTACGCGTTAACGGCAAACCAGTTAATCCAACGCCGTACTTGCAGTAATGTTGTTGGTCTAGGGTAGGCGCCATGGCGACCGTTCTTGTATTCGATATTGAAACCATTCCAGATGTCACTGGATTGCGTCGTCTGGAGGATTTTCCAGACTCCATGAGCGATGCCGAGGTTGCTAGCAAAGTGATGGCTGAGCGCGCAGAGAAGACCGGTAGTGAATTTCTACCCTTGTTTCTGCAAAAGATTGTTGCTATCTCTTGTGTGATCCGCAGGACTACTAAAGAAGGTTTGCCACAAATTAAAGTGGGCACTCTAGGCACTCCGCAGGATGATGAGAAGGTGTTAATACAAGCCTTCTTTGATCTCATCGAAAAATATACCCCTCAATTGGTTTCTTGGAATGGCAGCGGGTTTGATTTGCCAGTGCTGCACTATCGCGCCTTAGCCAATCATGTGCAAGCTCCGCGCTACTGGGAGATGGGTGAAAGCCAGGATTCTGATAGCCGAGAATTTAAGTGGAATAACTACATCAGTCGTTATCACATGCGCCATCTCGACATGATGGATCTATTGGCTAAATTTAACGGCCGCGCTAATGCACCATTGGATGGCTTGGCCAAGCTCTGCGGTTTCCCTGGCAAGATGGGTATGGATGGCAGTCAGGTATGGCCTGCCTATCAGGATGGCAAGATTCATGACATCCGCCGTTACTGTGAGACTGATGTGGTCAATACTTATCTCATGTACTGCCGCTTTCAACTGCTGCGTGGCGGCTTTACTCACGCCGAATATCAAGAGGAAATTGATTTCGTGAAAGCTTATTTAGAAAAAGAATCTAAAGAGCCTAATGGCAGTCAATGGCAAGAATATCTGCAAGGTTTTTCTGCGGATGCGTAGAGGGGATAAGCCAGTCAATATAGAGGTGACTGAGCCAATTAAAGTCGAAGCGCTGGATTTGGATGCTCAGGGGATTGCACGCCTAGCCCCCAATGAGGAGGAGGCCGCCCAAGGTCAAAGCGGTAAGGTGATCTTTATTAAAGGCGCACTGCCAACCGAGTTGGTCACTTACACCATCACCAGTAATAAAGCGCGCTTTAGCAAAGCCAAAGTACGTGACATTCTGAAGCCTGCGGTTTTTAGGGCGGAACCTAAGTGCAAAGCCTTTGGTGTGTGTGGTGGCTGCACCATGCAGCATCTAGATATTAGAGCGCAAGTAGCGATGAAGCAGCGTGTGCTTGAGGATGACTTGCAACATATTGCCAAGGTAAAGCCTGAAGAAATTCTCCGCCCGATGGGTGGACCTACTTGGGAATATCGTCACAGAGCACGTCTAAGCGCTGTCAATCGCTCCATTAAAAAGGGTACGGTACTGATTGGTTTTCATGAGGGTAAGAGCGGCTATGTAGCTGACATGCTAGCTTGTGAAATTTTGCCTAAGCACGTATCAGACTTATTGCCGCAGATGCGCAAGTTAGTGATGGGATTATCGATCGTTGACCGTATGCCGCAGATTGAGATTGCGGTTGGTGAGCCGGAAGATGTCTTCTCGGATGATCCCAAGAAATCAAAACCAGTTACTGCTTTAGTGTTTCGGAATCTCAAGCCCTTAACGGCTGAAGATGAGCAACTTCTCCGACAGTTTGCAGATCAGCACCAGGTTTGGATATGGCTCCAGCCTAAGGGGATTGAGACTGTGGCGCCGTTTTATCCTGAGACCGGCAAGCTTTGTTATCGGCTGCCTGAGTTTGAGGTCGAGATGCCATTTAAGCCTGCAGATTTCACACAGGTAAATCATATGATGAATCGTGCCTTAGTCAGTAGGGCGATTCGATTGCTTGAAGTCAAAGAAACAGATCGAGTATTGGATTTGTTTTGCGGTATTGGCAACTTCACATTGCCGCTTGCTAGAAAAGCAAAACAGGTCCTAGGGATCGAGGGTTTAGAGAGTTTGACGACTCGAGCTAAAGCCAATGCAGAGCATAACGGACTCGTTGATAAGGCCAGCTTTATGCAAAGCGATTTATTCCAAGTTACAACAGAAACAATTGCATCGTGGGGCAAAGCAGAGCGTTGGTTAATGGATCCGCCGCGCGAGGGTGCGATGGAGATTTGTAAAGCGCTTGCAGAGTTGCATATTGCGCAAAGTGAATTATTGCCACAACGGATTGTTTACGTATCCTGTAATCCCAAAACTTTGGCGAGGGATGTAGAGATCTTGTGCCATCAGGCAGGCTACACATTAAGTAGTGCGGGCATTATTAATATGTTCCCCCACACCTCCCACGTGGAGTCTATGGCTGTTTTTGATAAAGCCTAGCCTTTTGATATAGTAGCCAGTAATATATAAAAATAAGTATCAAGGGGGTAGTTGCATGAAAAAAATAGCAATTTTGCTATGGGCTCTTTCTGCGCCTATTGCTTATGGTCAATCGCAAAACTTTGAAGGTTTTGGTTTATCTGTGGACTACGCATTAAATTCTATTACTGACGTATCAACACCAGGCGGATCAGAAACCAGTCGAAGCGGAATTCCCAGCATTACTGCTGACGCATACAAGGCTATTAACGATCAATGGCTAGTAGGTGCCTATGGTAGTTATGATTTGGCTACAACGGATACTGCGGGCTCTGATCCTGATGCACAGCACCCCATCGAAGCAGGCGGAAAAGTAGCTTATGCGTTTACTGAAAATTTATTGGGCTATATCAAGCTTGGATGGTCTTGGTCGAAGTACTCATCACCCGGTTACTATCAATGGTTGAATGGACCTAGTTACGGAATTGGTGCCGAATACCTGCTCACCAAGCATCTCTTTACTAGAGTAGAGGTATCGCAACAAAACTATAAAACCATTCAATGGAACGATGGCTCAACCGACAAGGTTAATATCAATTCCTATGGCGTTTCTTTGGGTTGGCGCTTCTAAACTTTCATTCTCGAGTGTTCCTGATGCTTAATAATTGCACCAAAAGGGCGCTAATTTAGTGCATTTAGCCTGATTATGGTGCGGCGCCCTCAAAATCATGTCTTATAGAAGAGTAGATTGAGTTTGTGCAGTGATGTATCTCTGCCCAACTTTTTTACCTTCGGGAGAGCGTCATGAAAGCCTCAGATAGTTTTGCAATCCTATTGATTTTGGTTGCGCTATCCTTTGCTGTGAGCATGTTTGTAGCGACTTAATTATTTAGCTAAACAAACAGACTAAATAGCAGCAGTAAAAAAGGCGCCCGCAGGCGCCTGATGAGAACAACACACTAAAGTTTTAGCGTGTCTTAATTTACCTTAATCTCGATTACCACCAACAATACCCAAGAGGGCAAGTAAGTTGGTGAAGACGTTATACACATCTAAATAAATAGCCAATGTAGCCATGATGTAGTTTGTCTCGCCACCATTGATGACGCGTTGTACATCAACCAAGATAAAGGCTGAGAAGATGGCGATGGCTAACACCATCACAGTCAACATCAAAGCTGGCAATTGCAACCAGATGTTCGCCAATGAGGCAACGATTAGGAGTAACACGCCAACCATAAGCCATTTGCCCATACCAGCAAAGTCACTCTTGCTTACAGTGGCAATGGTTGCCATTGTGGCAAAGATAGCGGCTGTGCCACCAAAGGACAGCATGATGAGGGTCGCGCCATTGCTATAGCTATTAAGCGTGAACCCGATCAAGCGGGACATCATGATGCCCATGAAGAAGGTGAAGCCCAGGAGCAAGAGAACACCAACGCCGGAATCTTTATTCTTCTCAATTGCCCAGAAGAAGCCAAAGGCTACCGCCATGAAGACGATGAAGCCAATAAAGGGGCTGCCAGAGAACAGGCTTAGACCCATAGCAACTCCAAGCCAGGCGCCAATTACAGTTGGAATCATGGAGAGCGCCAAAAGGGCGTAAGTATTACGGAGAACGCGGTTGCGCACCTGGACATTGCTAATTGAACCGGTTTGGCCAAAGCCGTAAGAGTTCAGATCACTCATATTGACCCCTTCTTTTTCATAGTGAATACAAGAGCCCATGAAGGGCTGTTGAGGATAAGTATAGACAAAACACCCTAATTTCAAGCCCCCACAGAAAAGACCTACAAATTAAAGGCTTATGCCCTGTAAATTCAAGGGCTTAGCCCTACGGACATAGGGGTAAATACGGTTAGGCAATGTATAATTCGGGGGTCGCTGGAGTGGGGTGGCTTATTGACCTCACCTGGCAAATACCTTTGAAATCACTATTGGAGTCTTGCATGGCAATTGAACGCACCCTTTCTATTATCAAACCTGATGCTGTCGCTAAAAACGTCATCGGCAAAATCTATGACCGTTTTGAATCCGCTGGTTTGAAGATCATTGCTTCCAGAATGGCGCATTTGTCACAAAATGAAGCTGAGCAGTTCTATGGCGTTCATAAAGACCGTCCTTTCTTCAAAGATTTGGTGAGCTTCATGATTTCTGGTCCTGTGATGATTCAAGTATTGCAAGGCGAAGGTGCTATTGCTAAGAATCGTGACTTGATGGGCGCGACTGATCCGAAGAAGGCAGAAAAAGGCACAATCCGTGCTGACTTTGCTGACAGCATTGATGCAAATGCGGTTCACGGTTCTGATGCTCCTGAAACAGCTGCTGTGGAAGTTGCATTCTTCTTCCCTGGCATGAATGTTTTCAATCGTTAATCCACGATTGCTAACGAACAACCTATTTAATATATAAGTAGGCGCATTGACCTCCCCGCGCGTAAATCTCTTAGATTTTGACGCTGACCAAATGGCAGCGTATGTCGCGGGGTTGAATGAAAAGCCCTTTAGGGCAAAGCAACTCATGCAGTGGATACACCAACGCGGTGTAGCTGACATTAACGACATGAGTGATTTAGCAAAAAGCTTTAGAGCAACTTTGCTAGATAAAGCGGAAGTACTTTCCCTCCCTGTTATCAAAGATGAGCACGCCAATGACGGCACACGCAAGTGGCTATTGGATGTGGGCGCTGGCAATGCGGTAGAGTCTGTATTTATTCCTGAGGATGATCGAGGCACCTTGTGTATCTCTTCTCAGGCGGGCTGCGCAGTCAATTGCCGTTTTTGCTCAACTGGGCACCAAGGTTTTTCACGCAATCTCACTTCCGGTGAAATCATTGGTCAACTCTGGTTTGCTGAACATCTTTTACGCAATGACCCTGAGGCTATTCGTAGAATTGAGAAGTTTCCAACGCCAGGTTGGGAGCACACTGGTCGTGTGATTTCTAATGTGGTAATGATGGGCATGGGCGAGCCCTTGCTCAACTATGACAATGTGGTTTCTGCATTGCGCTTGATGCTGGATGACAGGGCGTACGGTTTATCACGCCGTCGTGTGACAGTTTCTACATCGGGTGTAGTGCCGATGATTGATCGTCTCGCACAAGATTGCCCTGTAGCATTGGCAGTTTCATTACATGCGCCTAATGACGCATTACGCGATCAATTGGTGCCACTCAATCAAAAATATCCTCTACGTGAATTGCTTGATGCGTGCGAACGTTACTTACCATTTGCGCCAAGGGATTTCTTGACCTTTGAATATTGCATGCTCGATGGCGTGAATGACTCCGACATCCAGGCAAAAGAATTAATACGCTTACTTAGAAACATTAAGTGCAAAATTAATCTCATCCCATTTAATCCTTTCCCAGAGTCCGGCCTCAAGCGCTCATCAGCCCAACGCGTCAATGCTTTTGCCGGCATCCTTTTAGATGCGGGCATGGTTGCTACTGTACGGAAGACCCGCGGTGATGACATTGCGGCCGCCTGTGGTCAGTTGGCAGGAGATGTTGTGGATCGCACCCGTGTGCGTGAACGCGCTGTTCACAATGCTGAGATTGAACTCGCCGAGGTTGAGCCGGATGAAGAATTTGATGAAGATACTCATCTGGGGCCAAACGAGCATCTCATTGAGTGGCTCAAAAAGTTAAAGTAAAAAATGAGAACCCAACCCATAGATCCTCATGAGCTCTAATCATTCATTGCCACCACTTCCGCTGGGCCCATCCCCTAAGCGTGCAACGCGTCAAGCATCCATTGCCTGGAAAACCAACATCATTACCGTTGGTGGAGATGCACCAGTGCGTGTGCAGTCAATGACGAATACCGATACTGCAGATGCGGTGGGTACTGCAATTCAGGTAAAGGAATTGGCCCGCGCTGGTTCGGAAATGGTGCGTATCACCGTTAATACTCCAGAGGCTGCTGCTGCAGTTCCCTATATTCGTGAGCAGTTAGACAAGATGGATATTTTGGTACCGTTGATTGGTGACTTCCATTACAACGGCCACACTTTATTAAATGATTTTCCGGAGTGCGCTAAAGCGCTCTCGAAGTACCGCATCAATCCAGGCAATGTGGGTAAGGGCGCCAAGCGCGATCCACAATTTGCACAAATGATTGAAGCCGCTTGCAAATATGACAAGCCTATTCGAATTGGTGTGAACTGGGGCAGCTTAGATCAAGAGCTTCTGGCTTCCATTATGGATAGCAATGCAGCTCTAGAAAATCCAAAGACTGCACAAGAGGTGATGATTGAGGCTTTGATTCAGTCGGCTTTGCAGTCAGCAGAAAAAGCGGTTGAGTTTGGTATGAATCCCGACCAAATTTTGCTTTCTTGCAAAGTCAGTAATGTTCAAGATTTAGTTGCTGTGTATCGTGATCTGTCACGTCGCTCCGACTATCCGCTGCACTTAGGTCTAACTGAAGCAGGCATGGGTAGCAAAGGCATTGTTTCCTCTACTGCAGCAATGGGTATTTTGTTGCAAGAAGGTATTGGCGATACCATTCGTGTTTCATTGACGCCTGATCCAGGCGCTCCTCGTGAAAATGAAGTCATCGTTGCCCAGGAAATATTGCAAACCATGGGCTTGCGTAATTTCACGCCAATGGTGATTGCATGTCCAGGTTGCGGAAGAACAACTAGCACTACCTTCCAAGAGTTGGCAGCGAATATCCAGTCTTATTTGCGTCAACAAATGCCTATTTGGAAGAAAACCCATCCTGGCGTAGAGAATATGAATGTCGCCGTGATGGGCTGTATCGTGAATGGCCCAGGCGAGAGTAAGCATGCCAATATTGGCATTTCATTGCCTGGAACAGGTGAGACCCCTGCGGCACCTGTATTTGTCGATGGAGTTAAAGTCAAAACGTTGCGCGGTGAGAAAATTGCCGAGGAGTTTCAGGTAATTGTTGATGAATACGTGAAGCAAAATTACGCAGCCAAGATTTAAATGGGTTTAAGAAAAGCAAAAGTACAACAATAATAAAAATGACTGATCAGAACAAAGAATTAAAAGTACAAGCAACGCAAGCCAAGGTTCAGAAGATAAATGGCGTGCGCGGTATGAATGATTTACTGCCAGCGGATGCGGCGCAGTGGGCTCATCTTGAGCATGTATTGCGTGATTTAACTCATGCTTACGGCTATGAGTTTTTGCGAACACCTATTGTTGAGGCAACTGCCGTATTCCAGCGTGGCATCGGTGAGGTTACCGATATTGTTGAAAAAGAAATGTATTCGTTCGAGGATCGCTTGAATGGCGAGCAACTCACCTTACGCCCTGAGGGTACTGCCGCATTAGTGCGCTCTGTAATTGAAAATAATTTGTTATACGAAGGGCCTAAGCGTCTTTGGTATACCGGACCGATGTTCCGTCATGAGCGCCCACAGCGTGGTCGCTATCGCCAGTTCCACCAGTTTGGTGTTGAGGCCTTAGGCTTTGCCGGACCTGATATTGATGCTGAAATCATTCTCATGGGTCAGCGTTTATGGGACGAGTTGGGATTGAAGGGCGTTCGTTTAGAAATGAACTCCCTAGGTCAGGCCCCTGAGCGTGCTGAACACCGCGCCGCATTGGTTACTTATTTTGAGAAAAATCAATCGCAGCTCGATGAAGATTCACAGCGTCGCCTGATTACCAATCCTTTGCGTATTTTGGACTCTAAAAATCCAGAGATGCAGGCATTGATTGAGGGCGCACCAAAATTATTGGATTTCTTGGGCGAAGAGTCGCTGAAGCATTTCAATGCGGTACAGGCATTAATTAAAGCAAATAACATCCCTTGCAAAATTAATCCTCGTTTAGTTCGTGGCCTTGATTACTACAACCTCACTGTATTTGAGTGGGTGACTGATGAATTAGGTGCTCAAGGCACTATTGCTGGCGGTGGACGCTATGACCCATTAATTGAGCGTATGGGAGGCAAAGCTGCACCAGCTTGTGGTTGGGCGATGGGTATGGAACGGGTTCTGGAATTAATGAAGGTTTCTGGATCATTGCCAGAAGCTCAGGCTCAATGCGATATTTTTGTATTGCATCAAGGCGGCGAGACTTTGACTGCTGCCATGATCATCGCTGAACGCTTGCGGAGCGCTGGAATCGATACCATCCTGTTCTGTCCTCCTGATGGTCAATCAGCCAGCTTTAAGTCCCAAATGAAGAGGGCTGATGCTAGTGGGGCTGCCTTTGCAGTCATTATTGGACCTGATGAATTAGCCAAGAATGAGGCGCAACTCAAGGACTTGCGCGGTACGGGCGAGCAGAAGTCTGTACCCCTGGATGATGTCTTAGGTGCTGCAATTGATGCCTTGGTAGGCGCCTCCGAATAGAATTAAGCTAATACATACTAATTACCTATTAAATAAGTTTGGATTGACATGCCTTTAGATCTAGAAGAACAAGAACAATTAGACCAATTCAAAGCGTTTTGGCAAAAGTACCGTAACCTTATTACTGGGGTCGTTGCAGTTGCGTTGTTTGCTTATGCTGCTTACAGTGGCTATCAATGGTGGCGCAATAGTCAGGCGCTCGAAGCGTCTAAGCTTTATGAAACGATGGTAGGTGCCATTGCTAAAGGCGATAAAGACCAGACTCTGCGCGCAACAGACGACTTGCAAAAAGATTTTGGCCGTACACCTTACGCAGTAATGTCTAGTTTGATCGCTGCACGAATTGCATCGGATGCAGGCGATAGCGCAAAAGCTTTGGAGTATTTGCGTTGGGCGGCAAAAAATGCATCCAATGATGGTTATCTTGGATTGGCGAAATTACGCCTAGTAACTCTATTGATTGAGCAGGGTAGTGAAAAAGATTTTGCAGAGGCCGATCAAATCTTGAATGAGAAACCGATTGCTGGTTTTGAATCTTTATGGCTTGAGCGTCGTGGTGATTGGTATTTAGCGCAAAAGAAAAATGAGCAAGCTAAAGTAAGCTATCAAGAAGCCTGGAAAAAATTAGACCAAGCAAAAGAATTTCCTGAAGAGGCGCGTCGCCTTCTCAAGGTTAAATTAGATGCTGTTGGAGGAGTTGCTCAGTGATGACTAAAGAAATGAAGCGTTTACCGATGCGCTTAGGCGCCGCCTTGGTATTGGGTGCCGTGGTAATTGCTTTAGCCGCATGCTCTGGTAGCTCCAGAGTAAGGAAACCCGCTGAATTAGTGACCGTTACCAATCAATTTGATTTGCAGCCTGTATGGTCAACTAGCATTGGTTCATCTGAATCCTTTAACTTTCATCCTATTGTTGCTGGCGATGCGGTGTATGCAGCCTCTCATGGTGGGAACTTGGTAAAGATTGATTTAGCAACCGGCAATAAGGTCTGGTCAGTATCCGTTCCTGAGAATTTGTCGGTTGGCCCCGGATCTGATGGCCGTACTACTGTTGCCGTTACTACCAAGGGAGTGGTCTACGCCTATGACGATACTGGTAAGCTGATGTGGAATGTCAGCGTTGGTAGCGAGGTATTAAGTGAGCCGGTGGTAGCCGGTGGCGTTGTCGTAGTACGTGCGCTAGACAATCGCTTCATTGGGCTGGATGCGCTAACGGGCGCTAAAAAATGGACTTATCAGCGTCAACAAGCTGCATTGTCATTGCGTGTTGGCTATGGAATGCTGGCTATTGGCAACGAAGTCATTGTTACTGGTTTCACTGGTGGGCGCTTTGGCATGATTGCTATTGCTAATGGTGGCTTAGTTTGGGAGACGCCCGTTTCTTTTCCTAAGGGCTTCTCAGAGATTGAGCGCTTGAATGATGTCACCGCTAAACCAAGTATGGAAGGCGATATCCTCTGCGCAGTCTCTTATCAAGGACGTATTGGTTGCGGGCAGGCTCGTACAGGCAACCTTTTGTGGTTCAAAGACTATTCAAGTTATACCGGTACCTCACAAAGCACCGACATGGTTTTCTCAGCAAACGAAAAGTCTTACGTCACCGCCTTTGCAACGAAAGATGGCACTCAAGTTTGGGAAAACACCCAGCTGACATTCCGTGATGTTGGTGAGTCGCTTGCGGTGGGCAGAGTGCTGCTCATGGGTGATGCTCAAGGTTATATCCATGCATTTTCACAGGCGAATGGCGAGATGGTTGCGCGTATTCGTCACGACAGTAGTCCAATCTCGGCTGCCCCCATTGCGGTAGGTGGCCTCATCTTGGTTCAATCTCAAGGTGGAAAAATAGCGGCGTACAGTCCAAAATGAATCCAGTCATCACTATCGTCGGCCGTCCTAATGTGGGAAAGTCGACTCTCTTTAATCGCTTAACGCGTTCACGTGATGCATTGGTGGCTGACTTTTCTGGCCTAACCAGAGATCGACACTACGGCAAAGGTCGTATTGGTGAGCGCGCTTTTATTTGCGTAGACACCGGTGGTTTTGAGCCAGTAGCCAAGACCGGCATTGTGGCTGAGATGGCAAAGCAGACCAAGCAAGCCGTTGCTGAATCTGACATTGTGATTTTCTTGGTTGACGGTCGTCTTGGTATGGCTCCACAAGATCGTGTCATCGCTGATTTCTTACGTAAGACTGGTCGACCCGTTATCCTCGCAGTTAATAAAACAGAAGGCATGCAGGCTGGCGTTGTCACAGCCGACTTCCATGAGCTTGGTTTAGGTGAGCCGTTCCCAATTTCTTCAGCACATGGCGATGGCGTGCGTGGCTTGATCGATGACGCATTAGATTCCCTTGGCATTGCAGAGCCAGATGAGGATGAATTGGCTAACGATCCAAATCGTCCAATGAAGATCGCCGTAGTAGGGCGACCTAACGTTGGCAAGTCAACACTGATTAACAAATTAATCGGTGAAGAGCGCGTCATTGCATTTGATATGCCAGGTACCACCCGTGATGCGATCGAAGTTCCCTTTGAGCGCAATGGCAAGCCTTACATCTTGGTTGACACTGCAGGCTTGCGTCGCCGTGGAAAAGTTTTTGAAGCGATTGAAAAGTTTTCTGTTGTTAAAACATTGCAAGCGATTGCTGACTGTAATGTGGTGATCTTGATGTTAGATGCTCAGCAAGATATTTCGGAGCAAGATGCACATATCGCTGGATTTATTGTGGAAGCTGGCCGCGCTTTAGTGGTTGCAGTGAACAAGTGGGATGGTTTGGATGCTTATGTAAAAGAGCGCGCTCGATTAGAGATTGCGCAAAAGCTACGCTTCCTCGATTTTGCAAACGTCCACCCAATCTCCGCTAAAAAGGGTACAGGCCTTAAGGAGCTCTTTAAGGATGTGGATTCTGCATATGCAGCCGCAATGGCAAAACTACCAACCCCACGCTTAACCCGTATTTTGCAAGAGGCGATTGAGCATCAACAGCCTAAACGCGTTGGTATGGGTCGTCCTAAATTGCGTTATGCCCATCAAGGGGGCATGAATCCTCCAATTGTGGTCATTCATGGCACATCCTTGAGTGGGGTGACTGATAGCTACAAGCGATACTTAGAAGGTCGCTTTAGGGATGTCTTTAAATTACGCGGTACGCCTCTGCGTATTCAGATGAATACCGCTAAAAACCCCTACGTAGAAGCGGATAAGGGTAAAAAAGGCAAAAAGCGTTAATTTAAGCTGAGTTTTATCTTTCATTCGAAATGGGCTTGATTTTTTCCAAAATCAGCCCAATATAGAGGGCTGATTGAGTAGTTTGTAATAAATGATTTGTAGTGAAGGTTTGTAGTGAATTGGTATTTAATAAAAAAGCAAGACTCCCAAAAAAAGTAATTAAGCAAAAAATAATTAAGGAGCAGTATGAGTAATAGCAACCCCAACAAAATTCAATTACTTCAGGATCCTTTTCTCAATGCTTTGCGCAAAGAGCATGTTCCTGTTTCGATCTATCTTGTAAACGGTATTAAGTTACAGGGCAATATTGAATCTTTTGATCAATATGTTGTCCTCTTGCGCAATACCGTGACACAGATGGTTTACAAACATGCAATCTCCACGATCGTTCCTGCTCGTGCGATTGATTTCCGTTTAGAAGAAGCTAGCCCTGTATAAAACTGGAGTAGATGCTGCGCGCGCTGTTCTGGTTGGAGTAGATACAGGACGCGAAGACTTTGCAGATAGCATGGCCGAACTCAGCCTTTTAGCTGATAGCGCAGGCTCCATACCTGCAGCCAGCGTTATTGCACGCAAAGGTAGGACGGACCCAGCCTTATTTATCGGCTCCGGTAAAGCCAATGAACTCAAGAGGGTGATGGAGGAGCAGGGCGCAGAGCTGGCCATCTTTAATCATCCCTTATCCCCAACCCAGCAACGCAATTTAGAGCGTCACATTGGCTTTCACGTGATGGATCGTACCGGCTTGATTTTGGATATATTTAGTCAAAGAGCCCAAAGCCATATTGGTAAGACGCAAGTTGAGCTTGCGCAAGTGCGTTATCGCATGTCACGCTTAGTGAGGGCTTGGAGTCACTTAGAGCGTCAACGCGGTGGTATTGGTGTACGTGGCGGCCCTGGTGAAACGCAGATGGAGTTAGATCGTCGGATGCTAGCCACCAAAGCAAAGCGGTTGGAAAATGAGTTGGAAAAACTCCAGCGCCAACAAAGAACCCAAAGAAGGGCTCGAAATCGTAAAGACGTGTTTTCAGTTTCTTTGGTGGGTTACACCAATGCTGGTAAATCCACTTTATTCAATGCCCTCACTAAAGCGGGGACATATGCTGCCGACCAACTATTTGCCACCTTGGATACCACCTCTAGAAAGGTCCATTTGGATGGAGTAGGGTCGATTGTGGTCTCTGATACGGTAGGTTTTATCCGCGATTTGCCTCACCAGTTGGTGGAGGCTTTTAGGGCTACTTTAGATGAAACCATCCATGCCGACCTCATTTTGCATGTCATTGACGCCTGTAGCCCTGTCGCTAGGGAGCAAAAGGCGGAAGTTGAGGCGGTTTTGGAGGAAATTGGGGCGGATGACATCCCCCGTATCGAGATCATGAATAAGATTGACCAGATGCCCCAAACCTTCACCCGTGGGGCTGTTTTAGAGCGAGATAGCCAAGGCTTTCCAAGCCAGGTTTTCCTGTCGGCCAAGACGGGCTTGGGCCTTGATTTACTCCGTTCAGCCTTGGCCGAATGCTCCCAAATGACTGATAGAATAAGGGTCGAGCACAACCGTGCCAAGAAGCAATTGGCCCCGGATGAGTTTTTAGAGCCTTTACCCGAACGACCAGAAACTTCTGAATTTAATCCGATTGCCAAGCGAAGCTATTTTTCAAATGATGCGTAAATTTCTCGACCTGTTTTCGGTCAATGATCCAGGTTGGGGCAATAGCCACAATCCCGGTGGATCCAAAGATGCCAAAGATGGGCAGGGAAATGAACAAGCTCCCAAGGCGGATCCAGAAGCCAATAAACCGGTAGAAACTCAGCCAACGAATCAGCCAACTAAGCCAGATGGCCCGCCAGACTTGGACGAGCTATGGCGCGACTTCAACGACAGAATTGCCGGCATCTTTGGTGGCAAGAAAACACCAGGTACAACGGGCAGCCCTGCTAGTAAGCCAACGAATAAACCAAACAGTACTGATATTCCCCCGCCTTCACAACGCGGAAATGGCGGCAACGGAGGTGGTAATGGCGGTATCAATACACCTAACTTTAATTTCAGTAATCCATTTGGATCGAAGGCGAGCATCCTCATTGCGGGCGCCCTTGTCTTCTTCATATGGGTCTGCAGTAGCTTTTTCATCATTCAAGAGGGGCAGGCTGGCGTTATTCTGACTTTTGGTAAATATGATTACACCGCAAAACCGGGTATTAATTGGCACATGCCTTGGCCGATTCAATCTGAGGAGACTGTCAATCTCTCGGGCGTTCGCTCGGTAGAGGTCGGTCGCCCTGTGTTGATCAAGGCCACCAATCAAAAAGATTCCTCCATGCTCACAGAAGATGAAAACATCATCGATGTGCGTTTTGCTGTGCAATATCGCCTCAAGGATCCTACGGATTATTTATTTAATAATCGTGATCCTGATACTGCAGTTGTGCAAGCGGCAGAAACTGCAGTGCGTGAGATTGTTGCCCGCAGCAAAATGGATACCGTGTTGTATGAGGGGCGCGAAAAGATTGGTATTGATTTAGCCAGCTCAATTCAGAAGATTTTGGATAGCTACAAAACGGGCATATATGTGACCAGTGTGACTGTGCAAAACGTTCAACCACCTGAACAGGTTCAAGCAGCGTTTGACGATGCAGTCAAAGCGGGTCAAGACCAGGAGCGCTTGAAGAGTGAAGGCCAGGCTTACGCTAATGACATTATTCCGCGCGCCAAAGGTACTGCAGCCCGTCTGATTCAGGAGGCTGAGGGCTACAAGGCTCGTGTAGTTGCTACTGCAGAGGGTGATGCCACGCGCTTTAAGCAAATTTTGGTGGAGTACGCAAAGGCGCCACAAGTAACGCGTGATCGCATGTATATCGATAGCATGCGTGAGATGTATAGCAACGTGACCAAAATCTTGGTTGATACCACCAAGAGCAATAGTCTTTTATATCTCCCGCTTGATAAGATCGTTGCACAGGTGAGTGCTGAAAGTGCTCAAGCGGCAAATACACAGACAAATCAGTCTGGTACCAACACTCCAACTGGTAGCGTGACGGTTGGTGGTGCCACTGGAGTAAATACACCAGCCCCAACTTCCAGTGCCACTCCTGCAACCCCAGCTTCAGCTGTGAATAACTCTACCGATAAACGTGATGGTCTCCGTAGTCGTGATCGGGAGTCCAGATAATGAATGCCAATCGTTTAATCGCTGCAGGTATTGGCTTTATTGCGCTGATTTATGTTCTGTCTTCTAGTATTTTTGTCGTTGATCAACGTAAGTTCGCCGTGGTGTTCTCATTTGGACAGATTGTTCGCGTGATTGAGAAGCCGGGCATACAAATAAAGTTCCCAGCGCCATTTGAAAACGTGCGCTTCTTCGATCGCCGCATTTTGACAATCGATAATCCAGAAGCAGAGCGTTTTATTACTGCCGAGAAGAAAAACTTATTAGTAGATTCTTATGTGAAGTGGCGCATTGTTGATCCACGGAAGTTCTTTATTAGTTTTAAGGGTGATGAGCGTCTGGCTGAAGACCGCTTAACCCAGTTGGTTCGATCGGCACTAAATGAAGAGTTCACCAAACGCACTGTGCGTGAATTGATTTCTGATCAGCGTGAAGAGGTGATGCAGGGTATTCGTAAAAAAGTCGCTGATGATGCTGCTGATATCGGTGTAGAGATTGTTGATGTGCGCTTGAAGCGTGTTGATCTCTTAGCGGAAATTAGTGATTCTGTTTATCGCCGTATGGAAGCAGAGCGCAAGCGTGTAGCGAATGAGCTCCGCTCCACTGGTGCTGCAGAGTCCGACAAGATTCGTGCGAATGCAGAGCGTCAACGCGATACGATCTTGGCAGAAGCCTATCGCGATGCCCAAAAGATTAAAGGTACCGGTGATGCTAAAGCGACAGCACTCTATGCGGAAGCATTTGGGCGCGATCCTCAGTTTGCCCAGTTCTATCAAAGCCTAGAGGCCTATAGAAGTTCTTTCAAGGACAAGAAGGACATTATGGTGGTTGAGCCAAATGGCGAGTTCTTCAAGTTCCTGCACAAAAAATAAGAAAGCGAATAGTCCATACCATGAATCGCTGGTTACTTCCTGAAGATATTGCAGACGTTTTGCCTGCGCAGGCTCGCAAAGTGGAGTCATTGCGTCGTGCCATTTTGGATTTGTATCAATCCTATGGCTATGAGTTGGTTGCGCCTCCGATTCTGGAGTTTTTAGATTCCCTATTGACCGGTACTGGTTCCGATCTTAATCTGCAGACCTTTAAATTAGTGGATCAACTCTCTGGTCGTAGTTTAGGCCTGCGTGCTGATATAACCCCTCAAGTAGCCCGTATTGATGCGCACCTCTTAAATCGTGATGGCGTTACTCGCCTTTGCTATGCCGGCTCTGTTGCGCACGCTCGCACACCAGTTGGGAGCTCAGCGCGCGAAGAGTTGCAGTTGGGCGCCGAAATTTATGGTTGTGCGACTTGGGAAGCTGATCTAGAAGCTATTACCTTATTGCTCAAAACGCTTTCAGTTGCGGGTTTAAACAAAGTCTATCTCGATTTGTCGCACGCCGGCATTCTGACGGGCATTTTGGATGGCCAGAACTTAGATAAAGAAACCATTGAGACCTTATATGGATTGTTGCAAAGTAAAGATCGCCCACGCTTAAGTCAGTGGGCGGCGTGTTTACCTGCGCATGTTGCTAAAGCGCTGATGGCCTTGACCGAGTTAAATGGCCCTTGCGCTGAAGTATTGGCAAAGGCTAAGAAAGACTTGCCTAAGCACGTAGCAATTGACCAAGCTTTGGCAGACCTGGAGCGTTTGGTTTTAGCTGCAGCGAAGTTATCTGTCAACTTAGAGCTCAGCATAGATTTGGCGGATCTTCGTGGCTATCAATATCACAGTGGTGTGATGTTCGCAGCTTATGTTGATCAATTGCCTCAGCCCATTGCCAGAGGTGGTCGTTACGATCATGTAGGCCAGGCCTTTGGTCGTCCTCGTCCTGCAACCGGGTTCTCATTAGATCTTTTGACTCTAGCAAACTTGTCACCATTGAATGTGCGTAAGACGGCAATTATTGCTCCTTGGGTTGAGGATGCTGAGTTAAGCAGGGCAATCACCACTTTGAGAAGTCAGGGCGAAGTAGTAATACAGATTCCAGTGGGAGCGGTAGCTCAAGCTGCCGAGTATGAATGTGATCGAGAGCTGGTGAAGCAGGGTAGTTCTTGGGAAGTAAAAAAGAAGTAAAGCAATCAATTTGGCGTTAAGTAGTTAACTTATTTTGTAATTATCTTTTTGGATTTCATTATGTCTTCAAAGCAACAAACCAAAGGTCGTAACGTAGTTGTCATTGGCACCCAGTGGGGTGATGAAGGCAAGGGTAAGGTAGTGGATTGGTTGACTGACCATGCACAAGCAGTGGTTCGCTTTCAAGGTGGACACAACGCTGGCCATACCTTAATCATCGGCGACAAGAAGACCATTCTGCGTTTGATTCCTTCCGGAATCATGCATAAAAACGTGATTTGCTATATCGGTAATGGCGTGGTGCTTTCACCAGAGGCTCTTTTTAAAGAGATCGGTGAGCTCGAGGCTGCTGGTTTAGATGTTCAGTCCCGTCTCAAAATTTCTGAAGCAACCACTTTAATTCTGCCTTATCACGTAGCTATTGACCATGCTCGCGAGAAAAAGCGCGGTGAGGCAAAGATTGGCACAACTGGTCGTGGCATCGGACCTGCGTATGAAGATAAAGTAGCTCGCCGTGCTTTGCGTGTGCAAGACTTGTTCTACCCAGAAAAATTTGCTGAGCAGTTGCGTGAGAACTTGGAATATCACAATTTCATGCTCACGAATTACTATGGTGCTGAGCCAGTCAGCTATGAGAAGACTTTAGCCGAAGCGATGTCTTATGCAGAGCGTCTCAAGCCAATGGTGGTGGATGTATCCAGTGCTTTGTATGCCGCCGAGCAATCTGGTCAAAACTTGTTATTTGAAGGTGCCCAGGGCACATTGCTCGATATCGATCACGGCACCTATCCCTATGTAACCTCCAGTAACTGTGTAGCAGGTAATGCTGCTGCTGGTTCAGGCGTTGGCCCAGACTCCTTGCAATACATTTTAGGTATTACGAAGGCTTACTGCACACGCGTTGGCGCTGGCCCATTCCCGAGTGAACTGTATGACCATGACAATCCAGTAAGACAAGATCCGATTGGCGTGCGTTTGGCTGAAGTGGGTAAAGAATTTGGTTCTGTCACTGGCCGCCCACGTCGTACTGGCTGGCTAGATGCTGCTGCATTGAAGCGCTCGATTCAGATCAACGGCCTATCTGGTCTTTGTATTACTAAGTTAGATGTCCTTGATGGCTTTGAAACCATTCGCTTGTGCGTTGGGTATAACCTTGATGGCAAGAAGTTGGATGTGTTGCCGCGTGGTGCAGAATCAGTTGCCCGTTGCGAGCCAATTTATGAGGATTTCTCGGGCTGGAAGGGTACAACTTTCGGTATTCGCGAGTGGGATAAGTTGCCCGCCGAAGCCCAGAAGTTCCTGCGTCGTATCGAGGAAGTGGCTGGTAAGCCGATTGCAATGGTATCTACAGGCCCAGAGCGTGACGAAACCATTCTCCTCCAGCATCCTTTCCAGGATTAATGGAAAATATTTAATTAACCATATTTATTAACTTTCGCTTTAGAGACAAAGGTTCACAACATGACTGCGCGCACTACTTGCAATAGCCTCCAGGTGGCAACTCCCTTATATCGATTCATCGAAGACAAAGTGCTTCCAGGTACCGGTATTAAGAGTGCCGATTTTTGGAAAGGTTTTGATGAGATCGTTAAAGACCTCACACCAAAAAATGATGCCTTGCTCGCAAAGCGCGACCGCATTCAGTTGGATTTGGACAAATGGCACCAAGCCAATCCAGGCCCAATCAAGGATATGCCTGCGTACCGTAAGTTTTTGAAAGAGATCGACTACTTAGTTGATGTGCCAGGAAAAATTACTGCAACCACCAAGAATGTAGATGATGAGTTGGCTCTGCAAGCGGGTCCTCAATTAGTCGTTCCAGTACTCAATGCGCGTTATGCCTTGAATGCTGCTAATGCACGTTGGGGCTCTTTGTACGATGCCCTCTACGGTACCGATGTTCTCTCAGAAGAAGATGGCGCTACTAAGGCTGGCGCTTACAACCCAATTCGTGGTGCAAAAGTAGTTGCATACGCTCGCAATTTCTTGGATCAGGCTGCGCCTTTGGCTAAGGGCTCACACCGTGATTCAGTTGCTTACTCTGTTGATGGCAATAAGCTGTCCGTTAAATTAAAAGACGGCACTACAACAGGTTTAGCGGACGAGAAGCAATTTGTTGGTTACCAAGGTGAGGCAGCAGCTCCAAGCCCTATCTTGTTGCGTAATAACGGTGTTCATATTGATATTGAAATCAATAAGACCAAAACGATTGGTGCTAGCGATCCTGCTGGCATTAATGATGTTGTGCTTGAGGCTGCACTCTCTACTATTTTGGATTTGGAAGACTCGATTGCTGCCGTTGACGGTGACGACAAGGTTCTTGCTTATGAAAACTGGCTAGGTATCTTAAAAGGCACTTTGGTTGAAGAGGTGAAGAAGGGCGACAAGACGATTACTCGCTCACTAAACCCAGATCGTAAGTACAAGGCCGGTATCGGTGCTGTTGATGCAAAAGATGGCGTGGTAACTTTGCATGGCCGTTCACTCTTGTTCCTTCGTAACGTTGGTCATTTAATGACAAACCCAGCCATCATTACTGGTGAAGGAAAAGAAATCTACGAAGGTATCTTAGATGCAGTAGTGACTGTATTGATTGCTCTATACGACATCAATCGTCCAGCAAGCCAAGCCATTGGTAATACTCGTAAGGGTTCTGTTTATATCGTCAAGCCAAAAATGCACAGCCCAGAAGAAGTGGCTTTTGCAGGCGAGCTCTTTGGGCGTGTTGAGAAATTACTCGGCTTACCAGCAGATACGGTGAAACTGGGCATCATGGATGAAGAGCGTCGTATGAGTGCGAATATCAAAGCAGCTATTGCTGCTGCCGGTGCGCGCGTAGCCTTCATCAATACTGGCTTTCTAGATCGTACTGGTGATGAAATGCACACAGCAATGTATGCGGGTCCAATGATGCGCAAAGGTGATATGAAAACCAGCAAGTGGTTATCCGCTTACGAGCGTCGTAACGTATTTGCAGGATTAGATTGTGGCTTGCGTGGCCGTGCTCAAATTGGTAAAGGTATGTGGGCAATGCCAGACATGATGAAGGCCATGGTTGAGCAGAAGATTGTTCACCCTAAAGCGGGTGCAAATACTGCTTGGGTACCATCACCAACGGCAGCAACCTTACATGCGCTTCACTATCATCAAGTAAACGTAGCTGAACTCCAAAAAGAAATGGAAAAGCTCGATACAGCTGCTGAAGCTGAAGCGTTAATTAACGACTTGTTGACTATTCCAGTGGTTGAGAATGCTAACTGGTCTAAGGAAGAGATTCAGCAAGAATTAGATAACAACTGCCAAGGTATCTTGGGTTATGTGGTTCGCTGGATTGATCAAGGTGTTGGTTGCTCTAAGGTTCCTGATATTCATAACGTAGGCTTGATGGAAGATCGTGCTACCTTACGTATCTCTAGCCAGCACATCGCTAACTGGTTGCTCAATGGTATTGTGACTGCTGATCAGGTCAACGAGAGCTTGCAACGTATGGCTAAAGTGGTTGATGGTCAAAATGCTGGTGATTCTTTGTATCAGCCAATGATGCCTAACTACCAAGATTCATATGCCTATAAAGCGGCGAGTGACCTGATTTTCAAAGGACTTGAGCAGCCTAATGGCTACACAGAACCTTTGTTGCATGCATGGCGCCTAGAGGTAAAGAAGGCACACGCTAAGTAATTTAGCCGACGCTTTAAGTCAAAATGGATTTGCCCATAAAGCAAATCCATTTTTTATTGGGTACAGTCAAATGTTTGGATTTCTAAACCCCTTCTCTAGATCTTCCCAGTTTCCATTTCAATTGAATGATGGTGGCAGGGAGGCGGCTGGCTTTAAAGGCGGCGCAGGAGATTGCGTTGTGAGATCCATTGCGATTGCCGCAAGCCTGCCTTATATGCAGGTCTATGAGGATTTAAGACTGGCAAATGAGAGTTACGCCCAGCTGAAAAATGACCGCCTTGCTAAAAGGCTTAATGTCAAAGGTTCATCTCCTAGGAACGGGAATCATCGCAATGTCTTTCATGACTACATTATTAGTCTGGGTTTTCGATGGGTGCCTACGATGGAAATAGGTGCTGGCTGCAAGGTTCACCTAAGGTTAGGCGAGCTTCCTGCAGGGGTCTTAATTGTGAAGGTCTCAAAGCATCTGACTGCTGTGGTGAATGGGATAATTTACGATACGCATGACCCCTCAAGAGGTGGAAATCGATGTGTTTATGGTTACTATATCAAGCCTTAAGGTGGTTTCTTAACTTCTGAAAAATGCGAATTTTGCGCTTAAAGAGCATAAATTAACCCTAAAAATGACTGTTTTTCGGGTTTTTATTTAAAGTTATTTATAACGTCTTAAATACTTTAGATTCCAAGCCTGTCTGTAGATGCCTGTCATTCCAATCATTGTAGAGGTGGTCCAGGCAATTGAAAAAAGGCCCGAAAAGGCAATAAAGAAGGCCATCGTTTTCCAGCCATAAGGAAGAATGTCGGATATAAAACCCACAGTCGTATAGCAGCTGCCAGCAAACAGAATGGCATTTACCCCGCTAGGGATTAGATCCAACCAAAAGAGCATGGCAGCCCAAATGAAGATCTCGCAAATATGAATCAAGGCAATAATAATGAAGGCTACGTAGAAGTGAAAAAAGATCCGATCATATTGATTGCGATCTAGATTTGCCTTAGTAATGCGCTCAAAACGCATGACCATGTGATTCAAGCCGCTGCCATGGAATATCAATATCAGTATTAAGCCTGTTACCCCAACAAAGAGGTCCATAAAAACAAAGGTAAGCGAGACGGCTGTTGTAGTGGCTGGTAAAACTGGCAAGGCCATAATTTCCATTCAGGAATAGGTTGGTTGGCGATATAGCCATCATCCTACCCCAAAGCAGATCCGTGCGCTAGAGAGGATAATGCTCCCTTGTCCCCTTAATTTGCACTGTTGAGTCTACTTTGAGTTTAGTTCGCACCCCTCAGCAAGAGAGATTCTTTTTGCTTGCCTTGGCTGGCATTCAATTCACGCATATCCTCGATTTTATGATCATGATGCCGCTTGGGCCTCAGTTCATTGCAGCGCTTTCCATTAATACGCATCAATTTGGATTGTTGCTATCCTCCTATACTTTTGCTGCAGCAATTGCTGGCGTATTTGCAACCTACTATATAGATCGCTTTGAGCGCAGACAGCTGTTATTGGGTTTGTATGTCTGCTTCATTATTGCCACCGTGGTGTGTGGCTTTGCGCCAAATTATCATGCGTTATTTATTGCTCGCGCATGCGCTGGTGCCTTTGGCGGAATCTTGGGATCATTAGTGCAAACTATTGTGGCGGATGTCATTCCGTTCGAGCGGAGAGGCAAAGCTTTGGGAACGGTCATGGCCGCTTTCTCGGTTTCAACTGTTGCAGGTGTTCCATTAAGTTTATTTTTGGCAAACCATATCACCTCACTGGGTTGGCGTGCGCCATTTATGTTTATTGGTCTGATATCTACCCTGATTCTTTATCTGGCATATCGCAATATCCCGAAAATTTCTGGCCACTTGCATCACGTTCATGAGGGTAGCCGCTTCCAGCAAATCTACGAAGTCTTTGTTGCCCATCGTCATCTACGCGCCTTTCTGTTTGTGGGGCTAATTATGCTGACTGGATTTACTGTCATTCCTTATATTGCTCTCTATCTCACCGCTAACGTTGGGATCGAAAATTCCTACATTTCCCTGATCTATCTTTGTGGTGGTTTGGCGACTTTGATGAGCTCTAGATTTATTGGACACATGGCGGATAAATATGGCAAGGTCAAAGTATTTCGCATACTAGCCATCATTAGTTTGATACCGATCTTAGTAACAACCAATTTAATACCGGTTCCTTTATGGGTGGTACTTGTTAATCAGACCGCCTTCTTTGTCTTGATTTCTGGTCGAATGATTCCGGCCATGGCTATTGTGAGCCAAATGGTAGAGCCCAAAATTCGTGGAACCTTTATGAGCTTAATTGGCTCAGTTCAGATGTTAGCTTCCGGCATAGCGTCAGTAGTAGCGGGCCTAGTGGTCACAATTACAACTAATGGCAGGATGGAGCATTACAACCTAGTTGGTTATGGGGCTGCCATTTGTGGCTTGCTCACTTTTTGGGTTGTGGGATATATTCATGCTGATGCGAAAAAAGCGTAAGAACTAAAGAACATAAGGAGACCTCATGATTGAATTTAAAAGACCCGATGGACAGGCGGTAAAGGGTTACTTGGCTGAGCCAGTTGATAAAGCAACTGCTCCTGGCGTGGTCGTTATTCAGGAGTGGTGGGGTCTTGATGATGAGGTAAAAGCGGTTGCTGATCTCCTTGCTAAAGCAGGGTATCGTGCATTAGTTCCGGATTTATATCGTGGCAAGTTGGCGATTGAGGCTAATGAAGCTGAGCACCTAATGGGCGACCTGAACTTTGGTGATGCGGCTGGTCAAGATATTCGGGGTGCAGTTCAGTACTTAAAAGCTACTGGTAGCGCAAAGGTAGCAGTAACAGGATTTTGTATGGGCGGTGCGCTGACCATTTTAGCTGCTTGCAATGTGCCGGAGCTCGATGCTTCTATAGTTTGGTACGGCAATCCTCCTTTGGAGTATGTCAATGCGGATGCTATTAGCAAGCCGATGTTAGGCCACTGGGCTATGCATGATGAGTTCTTTCCAATTGCTGGTGTCGACAAGCTAGAGCAAAAGCTAAAACAAGCGGGCGTGGATTATGAATTTCACCGCTACGATACCAAGCATGCCTTTGCAAACCCTAAATCGGATGCGCGGGGATTGGCTCCACTAAAGTACAACGCAGAAGCAGCGCAGTTAGCCTGGGAGCGTACGCTTCATTTTCTACAAAAAAATATTAGTAGCTAGGCCTTATGAATACTCCTTCCAAAGAAAGTCTATTCTTTAACTGGATATACAGAAGAAGTAATATCCAAATTCTGATATTGCTGATTATCTTTTTTGTTACTTTGCTCGATGTGATGCCGCGTGCATTGCAACACATCCCGATCTTTGCGCCCACACAAGATAGCACCCGATTGGGTTTGGGTCTTTTTGGATCCATCATCACGCTTAGCGGATTATTGATTGGTTTTTTACTCAATCAAGCACAAAGCAATTTTCGCGAGGTGCAAACACTGGTGTCTCAAGAGGCTGGACGTATAAATAACTTAGATCGTCTACTCACGCGATTTGGTGATCCATCTATAGCGCCTATACGTGTTGAGCTATTTGACTATATGAACTCGATTGTGAATGACGAGTGGGCTCTATTGCAAAAGGGTGAGGGCAGCTCTAAGACGCACATGTTGTGGCGCGGAATTTCTAGACAATTGATGTCAATTGAACCCCAAACCAATCGTCAAACAGCAATGTATACAGATATCATTAAAAAATCTGAAGAGGTTGCTGAGAGCAGGGAGGCGCGTATCGAACGTGCCAATATCCGTTTACCGGACTTATTTTGGATAGTCATTTTGATCTGTATGTTTGCCTTGATGGGCATTAATACTCTCTTCTTGCCCTCAGATTCATTCTTCTTGGGATTGAAGATCTTGCCTATCACCATGGGTGCGCTGATATCTTTGTTGGTGATAACCGATCAGCCGTTTAAGGGTCAGAATTCAGTACAGCCCGACTCTTTCTATAAAATTATCGAATCTATTAAAACTCGTAAAGAGTAATATTTTCCTGAATCAATATGCACTTATTTTCTGAAAATCTCGCCGTAGAAATTTCTTGCTATTACCGTAATTTAGCTTTGGGGCATGGTGTTGTTCCAAAGGCATTTACTTTGGTAAATAGTGAGGGAGATCAATACCTATTCTTTATTGATGACCTCCCCGTGAAGAGTGACGATGAGCAGAATCAATTTCTTTCGTATATTGTCCAAGCACATGAGGCCGTTTGCTATGCCCGCGGGACCTTGGTCATTGTTGAAAAGAATCAACAATTTATTGAGTTTGCAGTCATTGATCGGGATGATGTGGAGGCGATTGTCTGCTCAGCCCAGCTCACTAGGGATATGGATGATAAGCCGATATCCTTGGGTGAGTTTGATAAGACTTTGGTGAAGAAAGGCTCCATTATCTTTGGCGGCCTTTTTGAGCTGATTCAGCTTTCAGAAGACAAGACTGAAGATTTTGAAAGCCTGTGGGTAGAGATGAAGTCTAAAATCTTGCATCGCTCAATGGGGCTTTAATTTCTTCCTCAGAAATTTACGAGAAGTTGCTTCAATTGCAAAAGATCCGATTAGGGCGATCACTAGAGCAATTGCACTATTTGGCGCAGTCTCGATCATATTGATAAATAGGGTGGTAAACAAACTCAGGTTAATGATGATTGCGGCCCAGAGTGGCCATAGTTTTGCGCCAGTTTGTTTGCGTACTCGAATGTGTCCGTAAGTAATAGCGGCATACACCAATAAAAAGGCAAGACTCGCCATTTTGCCCACAACATCTAGCGGAAATGCCAAGACCAAAGCAATCACTAAGAATGCAGACACGGTTAAGGCACGAAACTCTGTTTTTAAGACCGAGTCACCTAAGGCCTTGGAGACAGAATTCTTGTGCGCCATATCAGCTGCAATATTGGATGCAGCAAAGATGGTAGCGTTGAGTGCGGCTGCGCAGGCCAGAAGGGCGGAGGCACCAATCACAACAAAGCCTGCTTTCCCAGATACGATTTGAGCTGCATCGGCCAATACGTGGCCGTTGTAAGTTGCCATTTGAGCGGGTGAAAGTAGCAGTATCACTGCGGTACTAACTAGTACATAAGCAATCGTTACTAAAATCAGTGCTGAGAACATGGCAAGAGGCAGCTCTTTTTGGGGCTCTCGCATGGCGTTGGAAGAGTTAGTCACAACCCCAAAGCCTTGGTAGTTGATATACAAGATACCGGTAGCAATCGCAATGCTATTGAGAGACCAGCCGGAAAACTGAAATATGCCAACATTGGCTACATGAATGCCTTGAACAGAAAACAGTAGCAGGGCAATTGTGACAAAGCCAATCGCTAGCATTTCTGCCTTGCTAACTATGTTGGTACCCAATAAGTTAATGCCGGTACAAAGAATGACAATAACGGCGCCAACGATCTTTACTTCAAGGGGGTCTAAGTTTCCACCCAGTAAAGTGTTTGCGTATTCTGAGAAGCCGGCAGCATAAAGAGCGGCTGCAATGAGATAGGCAATGTATTGGAATATATTCAGGCCGCCAGAAATGACCCCAGGACCAAAGCTCATCACAGTGAATGTGGCAGCCCCTCCACTACTGGGAAAGGTGGCGCCTAATTTGGCATAAGAGTAGACCGAAAATGAGGCAGCTAAAGCCCCAAGCAAAAAAGCTAGGGGAATATGCGACCCTGCATGAGCACTAGCGGTTCCCAGAAGGGAAAACAACCCAGCACCCATCATGCCGCCGATACCTAGAGCGGTGGCTGAAAAAAGGCTAATGCCTTGGGTTTTCTTGCTCGAGCTTTTAAGTAAAGTCGGATTTGGCTGGCAGGTCAATTTGTATTTTCTGAATGCGTAAAGCTGGGACAAGTTCCCTATATTAAAGGTTGTGGCGAATAAAGGCTATTTGGCATTCCAATAAAGCACTGGGATTGAGATAGTCTGCATAGCCAATTTTCAGTCTTTGCGCTGTTAGAATTCACAAGAAACACCCCCTAAATCCCAAGGTTAAATAATGCGCCATTTAAATCAAATTACCTTTACAGCCATGTGCTTGATTGCACAATCAGCCATCGCAAGTGGAAATGCGGATGCTATTTTCTATGGTGGCGATATTGTCACTATGAATAAAGCCCAACCCACAGCTGAGGCTGTAGCAATTCAGGGTGGAAAAATCATTCAGGTTGGCTCTTTATCCAAAGTGAAGACCCTGCAAGGAAAAGATACCAAGCTCATTAACTTAAATGGTCAAACATTAATGCCTGGTTTGGTTGAGCCTCATGTGCATATTTTTGGTACGGCATTTTCAGAAGAGCTGTGGCAGAACATGTCTAACTTTGAGATGCCGCATGACACCTTGGATAGTTTGGTTGCAAAACTGAAAACGTCTAGCAAGAATGTTAAGGATGGGGAGTGGATTACCGCATTCGGAGTGGATCCATCTAGGACAGAGCCATTCATGTCTGAATTGACGGCCGATATCTTGGATAAGGTATCCACTACAAAGCCAATTTTTGTCATGAACCAAAGTATGCATATTGCTTATGTTAATCACAAGGCTTTGGAGCTTGCGGGTCTAACTGACTCTAGTCCAAATCCAAAGGGTGGCCAGTTGCTAAAAGATAGTAAGGGGCATTTAACAGGAGTGATTTATGAGGTGCCAGCCTTTTATTTGTTTTTAAGCAAGATGCCTGTTCCAAATCAAGAAATGATTGAGCAAGCCGTTCAAAAGGTTGGCCAGAAAATGGTGAGGAAGGGCGTCACTACTTCAGCAGAAATTACTGTTGGGGGATACCTTGGCGTAGATAAAGAATATGCTTTATTAGACTCAATGACCCACAGCGGTAAGCTTCCTGTTCGCGTGCGGGGTTATATGTATGCAGGTGCTTATCCACTGACTAACAATAGCTATAAGCCAGGTCAGGGTGATGACGTCTTTAAGGTTATTGGGGTGAAAATTGTGGCGGATGGCTCAGATCAAGGCTTAACAGGTGCAATGACAAAGCCATATGCATATCCTGCAGGAACCACAAATACCGGTACTCTCAACTTTACTGAGCAAGAGCTCTATGATCTTGCCAAGCCAAGATTTGATCAAGGCTGGCAAATCTCTGTGCATTCCAATGGTGATAAATCGATTGAGCAGACTCTCAATGTTTTTCAGAAGTTGGTTACCAAACCAGGCGATGCTAAAACTAGATTAAGAATTGAGCATTTCACCGTTCCCACTCAGGCACAAATTGCAAAAGCAGCAAAGCTAGGCGTTGTTCCTGGCTTCACTATTGGCCATACAGATTATTGGGGTGAAGCATTTCATGATCATCTGCTTGGACCTGAGAGGGCTAATCGAATTGATGCGAGCGCAAGTTTGATTAAGAACGGTATGCATTTTGCCTACCATAGCGACTCCCCAGTTTCCCCTATTCATCCATTAAAGTATGCCTCGGAAGGTGCTTCACGACTTTGGCAGGTTGCCCCGCAAAAAGTATTAAATGCAGATGAAAAAGTATCTATAAATAATGCTTTAAAGGCGATCACTATTGATGCTGCTTATCAGCTAAAGATGGATGACAAGATTGGCTCAGTAGAAGCGGGCAAGTACGCAGACTTTGCCATCGTGGATAAAAATCCAATGAAAACTGATGCCTATAAGATTAGAGATATTGAAGTAAATGAAACGTGGGTAAATGGTCAGCAGGTATTTAAGAAAAACTAAAGATAGTGAACCCTAGATTTGAAGCCGCCTTCGGGCGGTTTTTCTTTGGACGCTTGGAATCTGAGTCTATTGAAAAAGGGTACTTTAGGCCCCATATAGGACTTTGTAGGTGTATTTGGTGCCCAGGAAGGGACTCGAACCCCCACAACCTTACGATCGCCAGCACCTGAAGCTGGTGCGTCTACCAATTTCGCCACCTGGGCATACCATTATTATAGGGGGATGGGCGTTTTGAGGTCATTTCTACCCCTATTTGGCTTTCCCCCTTCAGACTTGGTGGTTTGATACAGTAGCCTTATTCATAACAAAAATAGATATCAGTAGATATATACAGGGCATGTATTGCCGAAGGAATTAAATGCGTAAAGCAAAAGACTTGATGCCACGTGAGGCTGACCGCTTAGGAACAGTTCAAGGGCATCGAGATGGATTTGGATTTGTCATTCCCGATGATGGTGGCGAAGATATCTTTCTATCTGAAAGAGAAATGTCTCGCGTCATGCACGGCGATAGAGTTAATGTCAGAGTATTAGGAACAGATCGACGTGGTCGCCCAGAAGGGCAGATTGTTGAAGTAGTTCTGCACGCTAATAAAGTAGTGATTGGCCGCCTCTTAAATGAAAACGGTGTTCTGATTGTTGCGCCCGAAGATAAGCGCATAGGTCATGACATTTTGATTCCGCCTAAAGGTCAAGGACAAGCGAAGCTAGGCCAGGTTGTCAGTGTGGAGATTATTGATTACCCAGATAGTTATCGTCAGGCAGTTGGACGTGTAGTTGAAGTATTGGGTGAGATTGACGATCCCGGTATGGAAATCGAAATCGCTGTACGTAAGTATGGCGTCCCCCATGAATTTTCTGCTGCTGCCATGAAAGAGGCTGCAGCATTGCCAGATACAGTCCAGCAATCCGATCTAGAAGGCCGCGTTGATTTACGTGATGTGCCATTGGTCACCATTGACGGTGCTGATGCACGTGACTTTGATGATGCTGTCTATTGTGAGCCGGTCATGTACGGTCAGACTAAGGCTTGGCGTTTAATTGTAGCCATTGCTGACGTATCTCATTACGTCAAACCAGGTCAGCCATTGGATGACGAGGGTTTACTGCGTGCTACTTCAGTCTACTTCCCAAGACGCGTAATCCCAATGCTTCCAGAGAAGATCTCCAATGGTCTTTGCTCTCTCAATCCAGGCGTAGACCGCCTGTGTATGGTGTGTGATTCCGTTGTAGATAACAACGGTATTGTGTTGGCTTACCAGTTTTATCCAGCGGTAATGCACTCAGCGCAGCGCTTTACTTACGACACTGTTTGGGAGATTCTTTCTAATAGTAAGGGTCCAGAGGCAACACGCTTTGCTCAGTTCCGCCCATTGCTGGGCAATCTCTACTCTCTTTATAAGATTCTGTTAGCTGCTCGTGAGAAGCGGGGCGCTATTGAGTTTGAAACAACTGAAACACAAATCATTAGTAATGAGCTTGGCAAGATACTTCGCATTGAACCACGCCTTCGCAATGATGCCCACCGCTTAATTGAAGAGTGCATGTTGACTGCAAACGTTTGTGCAGCTGATTTTATTGAAAAAAATAAGCACCTTAGCCTCTATCGTGTGCATGGTGAGCCATCAGAAGAGAAGTTGGTTACTTTGCGTCAAGTTCTGAGAACTTCAGGTCTGTCATTGGGCGGTGGCGATAAACCTAAGCCACGTGACTACGCTAAATTGATGCGTGAAATTAAAGAGCGACCTGATGCCAATATGCTCCAGTCAGTGGTATTGCGCTCCATGCAACAAGCGATGTACCAGCCCGACAATGAAGGTCACTTTGGCTTGGCTTACCCAGCTTACTCACATTTCACAAGCCCAATCCGCCGTTATCCTGATTTGCTGACGCATCGAGTGATCAAGTCGATCCTCCAGAAAAAACCATATGTACCTGTATTGCCACCTTTGGTGCCGCTCAATTTAACTTTGCCGCGTAAGGGTAAAGGCCGTGAGAATGCAGTCAATGCCAAGAAATCCCAAAGCGATGCCAAGGCCGGAGTCGCTAAAGGCGCTAAGCCACCTAAGGGCGCAAATGCAGCATTGCCAATCTGGGGTCAATTGGGAGTTCATTGCTCATCAAACGAGCGTCGTGCCGATGAGGCATCACGCGATGTAGAGGCTTGGCTCAAGTGTTACTTCATGCGCGATCATCTGGGTCAGGAGTATGCCGGTACAGTCACTGGGGTTGCGAACTTTGGACTGTTTATTCAGTTAGAGAATCTTTTTGTTGAAGGCATGATTCATGTCACTGAGCTTGGTGGAGATTACTTCCAATATGACGAGGCACGCCAAGAATTGCGTGGAGAGCGTACTGGTATTCGCTATCGCTTAGGTGATCGTTTACATGTATTGGTCAGTCGAGTTGACTTAGATGCGCGCAAGATTGAATTTAGTCTTGTCAAATCGGTTGGTGCAGAGCCTGGCGGATCTTCCAATCGCCGTCAATTGCTATTGGCAACGGATACTGGCAGGCCCAATAAAAAAGCAGCCCCTCAAAGAGGTCGTTCTGACAACAAGGTTCCACAAAAGCCAAGTGGCATCAATGTCAATGCAGCTAAATCTGCTGGAACGCTTGGAGCCAACCAGTCTAAGAGTAAAGCCACTCGCAAAAATGGCAAAGCAAAGCCCGGCAGGGCCGTCGGCAAGCCTGCAGGCAGTAAGCCTCCAGTTCGCAGCACTAAAGCACGCCGCAAATAAAGAATAGAAAAGAAAATGAAGCAAATATTAGTAGGTTTTCATGCGGTGCAAGCGCGCTTACGAGTTGATCCAGACAGTTTGAAGTCTGTGTACTTTGACTCCGGTCGTCGTGATAGACGTATGGGGGATTTTTTAAAGCAAGCTGAAGAGATTTTAGGTGAGCGTTTACACGCCGCTGATGCCGAGCGTTTGCATAAGTTGACAGGGCATGATCGCCACCAAGGTGTTGTGGCCTTGGCTGAAAAAATGACTGTGGCACGCACTGTTACTGAAGTTGTTGAAGATGCTGAGAGTGCTCAGAAAAAGCCATTGTTCCTGGTTTTAGATGGCATTACTGATCCCCATAACTTTGGCGCTTGCCTGCGCGTAGCAGATGGCGCTGGCGTAGATGCTGTTGTAGTCCCTAAAGATCGCTCTGCATCGGTTAATGCCACCGTTAGCAAGGTCTCTAGTGGTGCATCAGAAGTGATGCCAGTCATTACGGTGACTAACCTCGTACGTAGTATGAAAGAAATGCAGGAAGCGGGTGTTTGGTTGATTGGTACCGATGACGAAGCCACAAAATCGATCTATGACATTGATCTCACAGGTCCTATTGGAATCGTGATGGGCGCTGAAGGCGAGGGAATGCGTCGCCTCACAAAAGAAACCTGTGATGAGTTAGTCCGCATCCCTATGCAGGGGGTTGTATCCAGCTTGAATGTATCTGTTGCAAGTGGCGTATGCTTATATGAGGCATTAAGACAGCGCCTAGCTAAAGCTGCCAAGTAAAACGAAAGGCTTCTTATGAAATGCAATATCGGACATACTGATCGCGTTCTACGAATGACTGTCGGCATCACGCTGATGGGCTTGGCTGGTTTTGGTATTACTGGTCCATGGGCTTGGATTGGCGTCATTCCCCTCATCACAGGAATGATTGGTAACTGCCCAGCTTATTCAATACTAGGTATTAATACTGCCAAGAAGTAAGTAGTAGTCTTGTTTACTGCCAAAATTGTTACCAAAGCCATCCTGTGGGATGGCTTTTCTTTTAGTGCTGATGGTCGGCTTTCGGCCAAGCTTTAAATCTCAAAACAGCCATTGAGGCACTCATTGACCCTTTATAACCTTCAACAAAATAGGTTGTATCTATTTGGTCATTAAAAGAGTAAGTTGTGGCTAGGTCAAGGCTAACAACTGTTAGGGCGCTTGATTTTCTTAACCCTACGTAACAGTCGTCCTCTCTAGCGAATTAGAGCAGGTCTCACCCCTCCAGAACTAGTTTATTAAATAACTGCTGCTAATGCACTTCATTAGCCAGCGATTCTTCGTGGGCTTCTATTAAACATCCTAGCTGCAGCTATAGCAGGCAAGATGCAATCCTTATTAGTTATGTTAATTAAAGTGTCCAGTTGATGGCCGCTCTATGGGCGTAAGTTGCGCTTAAAAAATGGAGAGATTTATCCGCATATTTTTTTTACTTATTTTGGCCTTATTCATTTCATCTGCATCAGGCCAGACATCCAATGATGTCAACTCTACGGGAGCTAGCGCAACGAACACTTCGGTTGGCGGCGGGCAGTCCAACTTATTGGGTAGCAATATTGGCACCCAACAAAATTCGACTAATGTGACTGGTGGGTATGGCAACGTGAATAGCAATAATCCAGGGACTACCACGGCAAAAGTTTACTCAGTTCCTACTATGTATGCTCCGGGCTTAACAGCTGCCGGTAGCGATGTCTGTCTTGGCTCTGTATCTGCATCCGGATCGATCTTGGGGTTAGGGCTTGCAGGCGGCGGCACTTATGTGGACGACAACTGTGTCTTATTAAAGAATAGTCAGAGGATGGCAGCCTTGGGTTTTGGAAATGCAGCTGTCGTGATGATGCTGCAAAACAAGGATATTGAAAAGGCCATGAGAACTTCAAGCCCATCGGTATTCCTGCAGGTATCCAAAGATAGGCTAGCTAACTTGCAAGCTGAGTTTGATGATGCAAAAGAGATGGGTGAGTCAACCGTTGATCTTGAAGAAAAACTCTTTAAAGCCAATAGGGAAGTGCGCATCATGGCCAGGAGGGTACAAACCTCACCCGGTATGCCGGAGAAGGTGGTCGAAATTATGCCAACAACATCAAACGTTAAAGCCAAAACGGCCAATGACCCTAGAGAAATATTGAATCCTTAAGAAAGTACCAATGAAAAAAATCCTTGTAGCCTCGCTACTTACAATTTCAGCTCTCGCATTTGCAGCGCCACCAACCGCATTTACCTTTGTGGCGCCAGCTTCAGTAGCTGTTGCACCAGCATTAACCAACTTGCTTGGTGTAGTCAATGCATTTAAAGCTGTAGGAACAGCGTTTGCTTTAGCTGATCCCGTAGCAACTGGCTTATTAGATCAAGCTGCCATCAATTTAACGCTTTCTGTTGATATTAAAAATATCGATACCTTAGCCATTAACTCTCCAGTCTATAGCAGCACTACTGGGCAAATTACCTGGGTCAATAACTTTGCAACTTCAGTTGCATCTTCAAATGCTTGGGTTCAAACGGATATTGCTGGCTACGATACGGCTGCTAAAGCATTTCGTGATGCTGGTGGCGCATACGCGGTAACCGCAATCATGACTGGCGGATCTGGTGTAAATAAGCTGCTGTCGGCAATTGATGGCACAACACGAACGGTCAATGGCGCCAGCTATATTCCCGATAGTTCATTCAATACTCTAGTTACAAGTTTTAATACAGACTTAACAGTAACTCAAAAAATAGCTGACCTGGGAACGGCAGCCACTGCTTTAACTGCTATTCAAGCCCAAGGGTCTGCTATGGATATTGCTGGGGCGGTAGCCGTTACCACCTTAAATACTTTGGTTTTACCTGCGGCCGGCAAGAATTCGGCTTCGTACACCACTCTTAATTCACTATTGCTTTACAACGGTTTGCAGTAAACAGTGATTGCTTACCAAGGCCCTGCTTAGGGCCGAGGCTGTGTAAAAACCCAAAATACTTCCATTGATTTAGATTTAAAGCGTGTACACGGGTTTTGGCCTTAAATCAAACGCTTCTGGTTGAGGCAACAATTCTGTTTTGGTAATTTGTGATTTTTTAGTAACGCCTCGTAGAGGCGTTACTCAGGCCTGTTTATTACGGATTGAGTAAGGCTTTCGCCTTATGTCGCCATCGCCTTCATTAGATTGCTGCTACCCATGATGTTCATCACTCGTTTAAGGTTGTAAGCCAGGATATGTAGACTCATTTCTGTACTGACGTGCTCTTTGGTTTTGGTGAGGAAGTGCGTCGCCCCCATCTAGCTCTTGAGTGTGCCAAAAGTATGCTCAATCGTGCAACGCCTAATTTTCATCGCATCAGGCATGGCTTCTAGGTTGTCCTGCATTTGATCTAGCATTGCTTCATGTTCCCAGCGCTTGACTCTTCTGTTTGTTCCGGTAGTGCACTGAGGCTTTAAGGCGCAGGTTCTGCAGCTCGAGCTCCAGTATGCAATCAGATTCTTACCATGCTCCACGGTTTTAAATCGCTCTATTAATACTTACCCTGCAGGGCACTCGTATTCATTTTTATCAGGGTGGTAGATAAACGCATTCTTATCAAACAGGCCGTGAGATCGATTGCTAGACGTTTTACATTTAGGCATGATGGGAGTGACACCCAAGTCCATGCAGTCTTTGAATTGTTCACCACTGTAATAACCCTTGTCCGCCACTACGGTCAGCTGCGTTACTTGCAGCGCTTCTTTGACTTGGTTTGCTATCTTAGCTAGGCTACTGCGATCATGACCGACATTAGTTAACTCATGGGCAACGATGAGATGGTTCTTCGTGTCCACGGCTGCCTGTACGTTATAGCCCACGATACCGCCTCCACGGTGTTGCATCGACCGGGCATTGGGATCACTCATGGAGATCTGTTTATCTGGTGCTGCTTGTACTTTTTCTTCAATAGCTTGTAGCTGTGCCATCTGGGCTTTAAACAAATCGATACGCTCAGCCAACCGAACTTGATGTGGCGTGGACCCTGCAGGTGAGCGCAGATCAGCTGCCTCTAAGTCTTTTAAATACTGCGCAATACTAGCTTCAGCTTCTTGGATACGACGTTTGATCTTGGCCTGGGTGAAGTTCTGATCGGAGCTGTTCACTGCTTTAAATTTACTGCCATCGACTGCCGCCATCGCGTCGGTAAAGAGATTCATCTGACGGCACAGTTCAATAAACTGGGCGCAGACTTTACGGATGGCTTTGCCATTCTCTTTACGGAAGTTCGCAATGGTTTTAAAGTCAGGAGCTAAGCGGGTAATGAGCCACATGAGTTCAACATTACGTAGCGCTTCAGTTTCAAGGCGACGAGTCGATGCAATACGGTTAAGGTATCCATAGACATACAATTTCAACAGCACTGCAGGATGATAGGACGGCCTACCAGTATCAGCAGGAACTACTCCTTCAAAACCTAAACTCTTTAAATCTAATTGATCGACAAACAGATCAATGACGCGCACGGGATTTTCTTCGGTGATGTACTCATCAAGCAGCTCAGGTAATAAAGTACTTTGGGTTCGATCTTGGCCAGTAATGAATCGTTTCATCTTCATGAACATCCGTTAATTAGTGATACTTAATTAACGTTTGAGGCCGATACAGTGTTTACAAAAACAGGGGGATTATTGGGGGTTTTTACACAGCCTCGGTCGAAAGCAGCCATTGCAGAGGTGGTGAAAGCCGTCCTTGCTTTACATAGATGTCTCAGCATCAAGAGGGCCCTGCGTTTAATAAGCTGTAGTTCTAATCTCAATTACTTGGCTAGTAGCGCTTCCAACTTCTCGGTATCCACGCAAAAGTTCCGAATACCTTCAGCCAATTTCTCGGTAGCCATTGCATCATTGTTGAGCTGCAGGCGGAAACTGGATTCATCTAGCTTTAGCGGTGCGATGCCTTCCGCCTCTAATGCTGCTTTGGTATTAGCAGCATCGAGTTTTGCCTCGACTGAGGTATGACTGCTCTGGAGCTCAGCCAATAGCTCTGGACTAATAGTCAAAAGATCGCAACCGGCTAACTCTAATATCTGACTAGTATTTCTGAAGCTGGCACCCATGATTTCAGTGGGGATGCCAAAGTGCTTGTAGTAATGAAAGATTCTCCTCACCGAAGTGACGCCAGGATCATTTGCACCACCATTGGTGCTATCACTCCAGTTATTACTTAGTTTGGCTTTATTCCAATCAGTGATGCGGCCCACAAATGGAGAAATAAGTTTTGCATTGGCTGCACCACATGCAGCCGCCTGCACGAGTGAGAAGAGCAGGGTCATATTGCAATGAATACCTTGCGCCTCTAATTCTTTGGCGGCGGCAATGCCTTCCCATGTTCCTGCTAACTTAATCAAAATCCGTTTACGGTCAATGCCATGAGATTCATATAGTGCAATTAAATGCTTTGCTTTAGCTACAGTACCTTTGGTATCGAAAGAAAGTCTGGCATCAACTTCGGTAGAAACACGTCCCGGAACAATCTTCAGAATCTCTAAACCAAACGCAACCAAGATGTAGTCCACCAAATCGGTCGGGCTCATACCTGGATGCGCTGCCTTGACCGACTGGACCAAATCTTGATAATTGCTTTGTTGAACAGCTTTCAGAATCAGGGATGGGTTGGTAGTCGCATCTTGCGGCTGAAACGCCTGCATGCGCTCAAAATCGCCTGTATCAGCCACAACCGTGGTGAGTTTCTTGAGTTGTTCCAGTTGGCTTGGTGATGAGGGGGCGCTATTCATGGGCTTGCTCGCTGCTCTAAGGTGGTTTTCTTGTAGATATCATATGATAGATGGATTAATTACTCAGTTCCAGTTAAGGCATAAGGGCGTTCAGCGGGCATATGAATCAAGATCAACTAAAGCAAATGGTGGGTGTGGCAGCTAGAGATGAAGTGCTAAAGCTTCCTGCCGGTCAGATTTTGGGTGTTGGCACAGGTTCCACCGCAAATTGCTTTATTGATGCACTTGCGCCGCATAAGGACCATTTCGCCGGAACAGTATCGAGCTCCAATGCAACCACTGAGCGCTTACTGAAACATGGTTTTAAAGTGCTAGACCCAAATGATGTTCAGGGACTACCAGCCTATGTTGATGGTGCGGATGAAATTGATCCGGCAGGACACATGATTAAAGGTGGTGGTGGTGCGCTTACTAGAGAAAAGATTATTGCCTCCATGGCAAAGCAATTTATTTGTATTTGCGATTCATCTAAGCAAGTGCCGGTACTGGGCAATTTTGCATTGCCAGTAGAGATCATTCCGCTTGCGAAAGGTGTTGTTAGTCGTGAGTTAGAAAAATTAGGTGGTCAGGTCAGTCTGCGTCTAGCGAAAAGCACTAGGGCTGATTTGAAGCAAACACCAAGCGAGCCTTTTGTCACCGATAATGGCGGGTGGATCTTGGACGTAGCAGGCCTCAAAATTGTCAACCCTATTCAGATGGAAGCGCAAGTCAATCAAATTGCTGGAGTGATTACTGTTGGGTTGTTTGCTAAAGAAAAAGCCAATATATTGCTAGTCAGTAACGCTGCTGGTGTTGAGCGTATCGCACTCTAATCATTGTTGTAAGTAATAAAAAACCCGACGGGGTATGCCCATCGGGTTTATTTGCCATGGTATGCATGGCGTAGATAATCGGAAGGTAATTAGTTCCGACATCTATAAGTGCACAGATGCACTTATCTTAAGTGGCTTTCGCCAATGTAGCGAGACACCAAAACTGCCTCACCACGACTTCATCCTACGCTCATCGTTGGCAGTGTCAATACCAATTGGCAATATATTTTTCAACAAATCAATTGCTGCAACACTGCACCCGATATTCAATCACTCTGAAGGGGGAACGTAACCTTGGGCCATATCAGCTCCACCCTCAAAGAAGTACTTTTCTACCTGCTTTAGGAGGTACTGGCGTGCGCGGGGGTCTGCCATATTGAGGCGGTTTTCATTAATGAGCATGGTTTGGTGCTTTAACCAAGCTGCCCAAGCTTCCTTAGAGACTTGATTCCAAACCTTTTTACCTAGCTCGCCTGGAAGCGGGGCAAAATCCATTCCCTCAGCTTCTTTATTGAGTTTGATACATTGAACCATGCGTGCCATCTGTAATACCTTTCTAATATTGCTTATGTTTCTGAAGTTGCTTATAAGTCTTTAGTTAAAACCATGGACTTACGGTCCCAGTTATAGATCTGCTTTCTTTCTTCTGGCAGGTCATCTACTGATGCCCGTTTAAAGCCACGCTTTAAGAACCAGTGTTCAGTCCTGGTAGTGAGAACAAATAATTTTTTAATGCCTTCTTGCTTAGCGCGCATTTCAACACGCTTCAATAGGCGTTCACCATCTCCGGATCCTTGAACGTCGGGATCTACCGCGAGACAAGCCAACTCACCAACGCCATTCGGGAATGGGAAGAGGGCGGCGCATCCAAAGAGAACGCGGTCATGCTCAATGACTGAGAAGCGCTGAATATCACGCTCAATCACGTCTTGACCACGTGCTGCCAAGATGCCCTCATCTTCAAGCGGCATCGTCAACTGCAAAATACCGCCTACATCATCTTGATTAGCTTCACGTAAGTTCTCGATATCAGATGAGGCTAGCATCATGCCAATACCATCATGAGTAAAGAGCTCCTCTAGGAGGGCTCCATCCTGATTGCAGGGCAAAAAGTGAACCCGGCTAACGCCTGCCCGTATTGCTCTGCCAGAGATACTGAGCAAACTCTTCATGCCTAGATCCATATCTTTGTTCTGCGCGACATATTCTTGCAGTTGCGGCATGGAGAGTTCGGTAATGAAATCACCCTCAGTATCTTTTAAACCCGCATATGGACTTAAGAAGATCAACTTATCCGCTTTAAGAGCTGCGGCAGTGGATGCAGCTACATCTTCGTATGCCAGATTAAACGCTTGGCCTGTTGGTGAGAAACCTAAAGGAGACAGCAACACAATCTTATTGCTATCAAGAGACTGTCTAATCGAGCTAGAGTCAACTTTGCGTACCAAACCAGTATGGATGTAATCAGTGCCTTCAACAACACCCACAGGCATTGCAGTAATAAAGTTTCCTGAGATCACAGAGATGCGTGAGCCAGCCATTGGAGTGTTTGGTAGGCCACGACTAAATGCTGCCTCAATATCGAGGCGCAATTCACCAGCTGCCTCTTTAACGCACTCTAGTGCAGCTGCATCGGTAATCCGATAGCTGTGCAGGGCGCTCTTGCCAAACTTGCTTTTAATATTCCGGAGCATCAACTGCTCTTCAATCTGTGGGCGGATGCCGTGAACCAAAACAATACGCATACCCATGGCATGGAGCATGGCGATATCTTCAATCAGATTCTCAAGGCCGATTTCTTGGACAAGTTCACCCGCAAAGGCGATCACAAAGGTCTTCTCGCGGAAGCTATGAATGTAGGGCGCAACATCGCGCAACCACCCCACGAAAGGGAAGTTGGAGGTCGTTTCTTCGGCCATTAAGGCCTGGTTCGGTGCATTTGTTGGCATAGTGAGAAAATTATAGGGTGCAAGAGCCTATAAACCAACAAAAACCCAAAGCAATGCCACAGCCTGTGCCTGCTTCCAACACCTTACGTAAGCTAGAAATTCGCTTTCCAGAGGAATTGCCGGTCTCTGGTCAGCGTCAGCTGATCAAGGATGCCCTGCAGAGCCACCAGGTAGTGATTGTGTGCGGTGAGACTGGCTCGGGCAAGACTACCCAGCTTCCGAAGATTTGTTTGGATTTGGGGCGAGGCACGATTAATGGCGGCAAGCTTATTGGCCATACTCAACCTCGCCGGATTGCAGCCACCGCTACGGCTAAGCGTATCGCCCAGGAGCTTGGTTCGCCCATTGGCCAAGATGTGGGCTATCAAGTTCGCTTTGCTGATAAGACTAGCCATACCGCCTCTATCAAACTGATGACCGACGGTATCTTGCTAGCAGAGACTCAGCGAGACCCTCAGTTACGTGCTTATGACACGCTCATCATTGACGAAGCGCATGAACGAAGTCTGAACATTGATTTCTTATTGGGATATCTGCGCCAGCTACTCCCAAAGCGGCCAGATCTCAAGCTGATCATCACCTCGGCAACCATCGATGCCCAGCGTTTTGCCGAACACCTTGCCATGAATGGCAAGGTGGCACCCGTTATTGAAGTCAGCGGTAGATTGTTTCCGGTAGAGCAACGTTATGCACCGCTGGAGCCGGATGCCAAGCCGGATGGCAAAAAAGAATCCAAAACTGCCAAGGAAATCCCAGATGCGGTGACGGAAGAGATCGCCAGTTTATGGCGAGAAGGAGCAGCGGGCGCAGGAGACGTATTGGTCTTCTTGCCAGGCGAGCGTGAGATACGCGATTGCGCAGAAGCCTTACGTAAAGATCATGTCTTGCAGCAACGCTTTCATCCCGAAATTCTGAGTTTATTTGCTCGTCAATCGGTGGCTGAGCAAGAGAGGGTCTTTAGCCCAGGTAATGGGCGGCGCATCATTCTGACAACCAACGTTGCAGAAACCTCGTTAACAGTGCCGAACATTCGGTATGTGATCGATAGCGGCCTGGCGAGGGTCAAACGCTACTCCTATCGCAATAAGGTAGAGCAGTTACAAATTGAACCCATCTCGCAAGCTGCTGCCAATCAAAGAGCAGGGCGTTGCGGTCGTGTATCCGATGGCATCTGCGTGCGTTTATATAGCGAGCAAGATTATCTAGGGCGGCCTAAATTTACTGATCCAGAGATATTGCGTAGCTCGTTAGCTGCAGTGCTGTTGCGCATGAGCTCCTTACGCTTACCCAAGATCCAGCATTTCCCCTTCATTGATAAACCCTTGGGTAGAGCAATTGCGGATGGTGTGCAGCTTTTGGATGAATTAGGTGCAATTGAATTTGATGAATCAGAGCCTGCAGATGGCAAGGATATTAATAACAGCTTCAAGCTCACTGCTATTGGCAAACAATTAGCAGACTTACCCCTTGATCCGCGCATTGGCAGAATGCTCTTAGCTGCTAAAGAGCAGAATGCCCTAAAGGAAGTCACCATCATCGCATCTGCTTTGGCAACTCAAGATCCGCGCGATCGTCCAATGGATCAGGCTGCAGCAGCAGATCAAGCTCATCTACAGTTTGCTGATGAGCGCTCTGAGTTTCTGAGTTTCGTCAAACTCTGGAATTGGTATCAAGATGCTCTACAACACAAACATAGCAATCGACAGCTTGAGAATCTATGCAAGAGTAAATTTCTGTCACCTCGTCGCTTACGTGAATGGCGCGATGTACATGGCCAGTTGCATACGATGCTTGGTGAAAAGGGTTGGAAAGAAAATGCTTTGGCCGCAACGTATGAACAGGTACACCTTTCTTTATTAACTGGCCTGCTCGGATATGTAGCCAAAAAAGAAGAGGACGAGAAATCTCAAGATCGCAATAGCAAAACAGGTGGTTACGTAGGGGCGCGGGGTATTCGTCCATTCATTTGGCCTGGTTCTACTATTGGCAAAAAGGCAGGCGCCTGGATTTTGGCTGGAGAGTTGCAAGAAACGAATCGCATGTATGCCAGAACAATTGCGAAGATTGAGCCGCAATGGGTGGAGCGTGTTGCTGCGCATCGCCTAATCAAATCCCTTAGTGATCCTTTCTGGGATAACCGTCAGGGCGAGGTGATGGCGTTTGAGCGGGGCACTTTGTATGGCTTGCCGATTTATCATGGCCGTAGGGTTCGATATGAACCACACAATCCCGAGGAAACTAGGGAGTTATTTATTGGCCAAGCCCTGGTACAGGAAGAAATGTTTGGGCGCATGGATACGCCTGCACTCCAGCGTGAAACAGAAACCGATGCCAAGAAAAAATATCCTAATGTGTTTGGATTCTTTTGGCATAACCGACGCTTGATTAAAGAAATCGAAGCCTTAGAACATCGCTCTCGTCGACCAGATGTATTGGTAGATGATGATTTGCTATTCGCTTTTTATGAGTCTCGAATACCTAAAGAAGTGCGTAGTCGTGAGAGTCTTAAGGCGTGGTTAACGAAAGATAGAAATACCGAAAAAGGTCTTGATACTCAACTTCGCCTAGAAAAAGCGGACTTGATGCGCCATGAGGCGGCTGGTATCACCGTAGATCGCTATCCAAAGACGATGTTAGTCGGTGGTGCACAGCTGAGTCTCACCTATCACTTCGAGCCTGGCAGCCCGAAGGATGGTGTAACCCTGGTCGTTCCTTTGACGCAACTTAATCAAGTGGATGGCCGTCGTTGCGAATGGCTTGTTCCTGGCATGTGTGAAGAGAAGGTGTTGCTGCTTCTTAAATCATTGCCGCAGAAATTAAGACGCCATTGTGTGCCATTGCCTGATTACGCAAAGTCCTTCCTTGAGCGCAAGTTAGAGGAGAAGCAGTTCGGCGTTGGTGACTTTCTAGATAGTTTGATTGGCGATATTCGCAAAGAGCGTGGCCTAGAAATTAAACGCACAGACTTCAGGCCAGAATCTCTGCCTCTGCACTCTTCGATGAATTTTCGTCTGATTGACGAACATGGACGCCAGCTCGAGGTAGAGCGCAACTTGGCTCGCTTACGTTCAGAGTATGGGCAGACTGCCCGTAATGCCTTCCAGGCCATTGCTCAAGAGACTGCTCAGGTCGAATTGGGAGTGGAGCCACCAAGAGGCGAAAAATCTAAATCTCACGCAACCAACCCTGATGCGACTCGTAAGATCGAACAGGGCGGATACCGCACTTGGGAGTTTGGCGAGTTGCCAGAAACTTTAGAGATTCAGAAGGGAAACAAAACTTTATTTGGTTACCCCGCTCTAGTGGATCGCATCGACTTTTGTGATCTCGAGGTATTTGATGATTTAGAGGAGGCTCGCAAACAGCATGCTTTAGGACTACGTCGCTTATTTGCGCTGAGTAATAAAGATACGCTCAAAGCCCTACAAAAACAATTGCCCGGTATACGTGAGTTGGGTTTGCTATTTATCAATGTGGGATCGGTAGAGGGCTTGATTGATCAGATTCTGAATATTGCCCTTGAGCGTGCTTTTATGACCGAGCAACTTCCAGTGAATGCAGAGCAATTCGCCGAGCGCCTTCAAGCCGGAAAACCAAGATTGGCACTTATTGCCCAAGAGATATCTCGCCACGCATTAAATGCATTGCAAGCCCATGCAGATTTGCAGAAAAAGATTGCTAGTGCAAAAGCAGCTTCGCCAAGTGCTTATGCCGATATACAGGTACAGATGCAGGGATTGATCTTCCCAAAGTTCGTGGCGGAGATACCGTATTCGCAATTGGTGCATGTGCCACGCTACTTAAAAGCAATTGCGATGCGGATTGATAAATTACGATCAAATCCTAGTCGTGATGCCCAATGCCAAAAAGATTGGGAATCGGTTGCTCGTCCGTGGCAAAAACTGATGCAAGGCAACAAGGGGTCTGCCTCTTATGCGATGGCTGAGGATCAGGCTTTAACGGATTTTCGTTGGCAGCTGGAAGAGTTGAGAGTGGCTTTGTATGCTCAAGAGCTTAAAACCCCAACCCCAATGTCCTTAAAGCGGCTCGAAAAGGTTTTAGCAAGCTTGCGCTAGGTCAAATCCAAAGCATATCCACTGGATTTTGAGGCCTATTCAGTCTCCCCAATTGCTTACAATGGAGGGATGTACAAATTTATCAAGATTAGAGGTTTTCGCACAATCGCGACCTCTGCATTATTGGCGCTTTTGTTGGCCAATCAAACTGCTTCTGGGCAAACCACTAGCCCCGTAGCCTCAGCAACTCCTGCAAATCAACCCAAGTTGGCGGTGATTCTGAATTCTGGTTCTGCATCTGTCAGTTTGATCGATATGAACACACGTGAGGTTGTTAAAACAATCCCGGTTGGTAAAGAGCCTCATCACCTCATGATGACCCCTGATCAAAAATCATTATTGATTGCCAATGCTGCAGGTAATGATGTTGTATTGATGAATCCAACTACGGGTGAGCTGACTGGCAAGATTCCGAACATTATTGATCCATACCAAATCGGTTATTCCCCAAACCACAAATGGTTTATAGCCAATGGCAATCGCTTGGATCGAGTGGATATTTATGCTGCCGACAGTGCAAATCTCAAATTAGCTAAGACCGTAAAGCTAGGTAAGACACCCAGTCATATTGCTTTTACATCGGATAGCAAAATTGCATTTATTACTTTGCAAGACTCTAGTGAACTTGCTGCAATAGATCTTGAAACACAAAATGTATTGTGGGTGATTCCTACGGGTAAAGTGCCTGCTGGTTTGTGGATGACGCCTGGAGATCAATACCTTTTAGTTGGCATTACTGGTGAAGACTATGTTCAGGTGATCGACTGGAAAAATCGCAAAGAAGTGAAGCGCATCCCTACAGGTAAGGGTGCTCATAACTTTCGCCCTTTAGGGGATAAGAAGCATGTATTTGTAAGCAACCGTATTGCTTCTACGATCAGCTTGATCAATATGCAAACCTTGGAGAAGGTGGGCGATATCACTGGACTGCCGGCCGGTCCAGACGATATGGAAATTACTCCAGATGGTAAAACAATGTGGGTTACTTTCCGCTTTTCCAAAAAGGTTGGGGTAATAGATATTCCAACAATGAAGTTGGTAACAGTGATTCCAGTTGGTAAGTCACCACATGGTGTGTTTTTCACTCCAAGGGCTGGATGGGAATAATTAATATCATGAAGCGCCTAAGTCCTAACGCATTCATTCGTATCGCAGCCGTGCTGATGCTCGGCTGTTTTTCATTGGGCGCCAATGCTCAAGTCGCAGAATGTAGCAAGAAGGTCTACCTCACCTTCGATACCGGCAATATGTCAGTTGCTGAAAAAGTGGCTGAGATTCTCAAGCGGCAAAACGTAAAGGCTACTTTTTTCTTGGCTAATGAAAAAACTTACCGTGGTGACTTTGCCTTAGATGACTCTTGGAAACCCTTTTGGCAGCAATTGGCAAAGGAAGGCAATCATTTTGGTAGCCATACTTACGACCATGATTACTTTGTAAAGGATGGCCCTAAGGGGCAGGTTTTTGAGAAACAGCAATTTGGTCCAAAGGCAGGAGAAACTGTTCTATATAACGAGGCAGCAATGTGTAAACAGATTCGTCGGGTTGATCAGCGCTTTCAAGAAATGACGAGCCAGCCATTACAGAAAATTTGGCGTGCGCCAGGTGGTAAAACTTCCCCTACCTTGATTCGAATAGGGGATATGTGTGGCTATCAACACATTGGCTGGGCTCCCGCCGGTTTCTTGGGGGATGAGCTGAACTCAGAAAAGCATCCAAACAGCGCTCTGTTAGAAGGGGCGAGCAGAGACCTCAGGGATGGCGATATCACGATGGCTCACTTGGGTATTTGGTCCAGAAAAGATCCATGGGCACCCGCGGTTTTGGAGCAGTTGATTGTTAACCTGAAGGGCCGTGGTTTCTGTTTTGGGCTACTGCCCAAAGATTCTGCAAATCAGTCAAAATAAAGCATGGACCTCACTACCGTCACCTCCATGATTGCGAATGCTTATGCCAGCGTTCAGGAGCTTCTATTCGCTAATGTAGTGGGTCCGATTCTGTACCAATTCGACTTAATGTCTTGGGCTGAGGATGTGTTTGATGGGATCGATTGGTTCTTGTTTGGTTGTGTTCAGCTCTTCTTAATTCTGGTTGTATTAAGAACGTGGGAGCGCCTGGCCCCAGCAGAAAAGCAAGAGCGTTTTTCAAAGTCGAGTAGGGCGGACGTTCTGTACACCTTATTTCATCGTCTGGGAATATTTCATGGCTTGATTTTTATATGCCTATCTGGATTCTTTTTTGAGATTGATTCCATCCTGCATGATTTTCGTTTTGATCGCCTGAATGTAGAGTCCTGGTGGCCAGGCGTGACCTCAGTCCCCGTTGTTAGCTTTTTGATCTATCTCATCATTCTGGACTTTGTAGATTATCTTTACCATCGCGCATCACATGTATTTAATTGGTGGTGGCAGTTACATGCCTTGCATCATAGTCAAACAGTGATGACTGCCTGGTCCGATAATCGCAATAACATTCTCGACGACATCATGCGTGCAACCTTCATGGCTTTCTTCGCGCTATTGTTTGGCGTTTCCCCGGGACAATTCATCACGTTGATTGCGCTAAGCCAATTTATTCAAAGTTGGCAGCATGCCAATATTAAGGTTCACTTAGGGTCCGTTAAATACTTATTGGTTTCCCCAATGTTTCACCGCATGCATCACGCTGTGGGCTATGGGCATGAGGCTATCGGTAAGCCCGGCGTATTAGGCGGTTGTAATTTTGGTATTTTGTTTCCGTGGTGGGATATGTTATTTGGAACGGCCATCTTCACTAAAGAGGTCTATCCTACGGGAGTCAGAAATTTAACTGTTTCAGAAAATATCCTCACTCAACAATGGCAAAGCTTGGTTCGTGCCATTAAAGAATTCAAGCCTAAGTAGACTGCAAGTCTGCAGGCAATAGGAGTTGTATGGTCGGATTACCGCAAGTGTTTAAATCGTTTGGCATGGCATTAGTTGGAACCATGCATCCGCGAATGTTATGGCTGAGCTTCAGGCCATTTTTGATCGTCTCAGTTTTATGGGGTTGCCTCATTTGGCTCACATGGACTCCAGCATTAGAAACATTAAGCATCTTTCTAACAACTTCTGTCTTTACTAGTTGGATACAAGAGGGTTTAGTGTGGGCGGGCTTTGAAAATGCCAGGGCATGGATTGCGCCATTATTTTTTGTCATGCTAATCATCCCTTTGATTACGATTAGCTTGTTAGTCTTTATTGCGTTTTCAACGGTACCCTCGATTGTGAAGATTGCCTCTAGGCAGTCACAATTTCAGGATCTAGAGTGCAAGAAGGGCGGCGGCTTCTTTGGCAGTTTGATTTACAGCCTATGGTCAGCCCTCATTTGTCTTGCATTGGTGATGCTCACCTTGCCTGTGTGGTGGGTTCCTCCGTTGGTGGCCGTCTTGCCTCCATTACTATGGGGCTGGTTAACGATGCGCCTGATGTCGTATGACGTTCTGGCAAAGCATGCCAGCTCGGAAGAGCGCGATCTTCTGCTTCAAAAGTATCGCTGGCCATTGCTCTGTATGGGTATCGCATCAGGGATGTTGGGCGCAGTGCCAACCTTCTTCTGGGCTACCTCCGCATTGGCTTTGGTGTTATTTCCAATAGTGAGTTTTATAGCTCTTTGGATTTATTCTCTGATTTTTGTGTTTGCTGCTTTATGGTTTAGCTATTTCTTATTAGATGCACTCAAGCAATTGAGAGAAGAAGAGTTGGATCAAGCGCTCACAGTGCAATCTCGCGTTGTTGATATGGAACTGCCCTACCATGGTTGATGCAATTAAAAGAGTTGAAATAGAAGTGCCGAGCAAAGCCCAACGTCGCTTTGGGTTAATCGTGATTGGTGATGAGATCTTATCTGGTCGTCGTCAAGATAAGCACATGAGTAAGCTTATCGAGCTGCTCAATGAGCGCGGCCTCAGTCTTGCATGGGCTAAATACGTTGCCGATGATCCCGAGCAAATTACTGCAACACTCAAAGACAGTTTTGCAAGTGGTGATGTTGTGTTTAGTACTGGCGGCATTGGCGCCACGCCAGATGATCACACCCGTCAATGCGCGGCACTTGCTCTGGGTACAAAAACTGAGTTACATCCAACTGCGCAAGAATTAATTGCTGGTCGCATTCAGTCGATGGCAGAAGGTGATCCATTCAAGTCAGATTTAAGCACTCCAGAAAATCAGCATCGCTTCAAGATGGGGGAGTTTCCGATTGGTAGTGAAATTATTCCAAACCCATACAACCAAATTCCAGGGTTTCGGATACAGGAGCATCACTTTGTACCCGGCTTTCCGGTAATGGCTGCGCCGATGATGGCTTGGTGTTTGGATACTTACTACAAGGATCTATTCCATCAAGAAAATTGGGCAGAGCAAAGCTTCATTGTTCCTAAGGGAGTTGAATCTACCTTAACCCCCTTAATGGAGCGCATAGAGGCTAATTTTCCGGGGGTGAAGGTCTTTAGTCTCCCTTCTGTCGGTGACGCCTCTAAGGGGGGTGTTTATGCCCAGCGTCATATTGAGCTGGGGATTAAGGGCAATGCCAACCTTCTAGAAAGCGCTTGGATTGCCTTGAGAACAGGCACCCAAGAGCTGGGTTACGAAATCCACGACATCGGCCAGTCTTAGTTGCACTAAAAAGGTGCAAATAGGGGTATTTAGGCTTGTATGAGGGGTATTTCAGCACTTAAACAGTGCAATAATGAGAGTTCCCATTTGTTTGCTTCAGTAAATTAGATACATCCAGTAGGCGTGTTTGGTGCCTGGAATGAATAAGGGTGTATGCCTTAAGTTTTGATTCCGAATTTAGTTAATAGAGGAGATTTGCATGACGAAGACCGTCGCTGATGTGATGAAGTTGGTTAAAGAGAAAGAATGTACTTTCGTTGATTTCCGCTTTGTGGATACAAAGGGTAAAGAACAACACACGACAGTGCCTATCTCTGCTTTTGACGAAGATAAATTTGAGAGCGGCCATGCATTTGACGGTTCCTCTATCGCTGGTTGGAAAGGTATTGAAGCTTCAGATATGTTGCTCAAGCCAGATCCAACGGCTGCATACATCGATCCATTCTATGAAGAGCCAACTTTGGTTCTCACATGTGACGTTATTGAGCCAGCTGATGGCAAAGGTTATGACCGTGACCCACGTTCTATCGCTAAGCGCGCTGAAGCGTATTTGAAGAGCACCGGCTTAGGTGATGCCGCTTACTTTGGTCCAGAGCCAGAGTTCTTTATTTTTGATGGCGTGCGTTGGGGTGCTGATATGCAGGGTTGCTTCGTGAAGATTGATTCCGAAGAAGCTCCATGGTCATCTGGTGCAGAAATCGAAGGTGGTAACACTGGTCACCGTCCAGGTAAAAAAGGCGGTTACTTCCCAGTTGCTCCTGTAGATACATTTCAAGATATGCGTTCTGAAATGTGCTTGATTCTTGAGTCATTGGGCATTCCAGTTGAAGTTCATCACCATGAAGTTGCTGGCCAAGGCCAAAACGAATTGGGCACTAAGTTCAGCACATTGACTCAACGCGCTGACTGGACTATCTGGCAGAAGTACGTTGTTCAGAACGTCGCGCATGCTTATGGCAAGACAGCAACTTTCATGCCTAAGCCAGTAGTTGGCGATAACGGTTCTGGTATGCACGTACACCAATCCGTTTGGAAGAACGGGGAGAACTTGTTTGCTGGTAACGGTTATGCAGGTTTGTCAGAGTTTGCATTGTTCTACATTGGCGGCATTATCAAGCACGCTAAAGCATTGAATGCAATTACCAACCCAGGTACAAACTCATACAAGCGTTTGGTTCCAGGCTTTGAGGCTCCAGTGAAATTGGCTTACTCAGCACGTAACCGTTCTGCTTCAATCCGTATTCCACACGTTCCAAATCCTAAGGGCCGTCGTATTGAGACTCGTTTCCCAGATCCATTGGCTAACCCATACCTCTGCTTCTCAGCATTGCTGATGGCTGGTTTGGATGGCGTACAGAACAAGATTCATCCAGGCGAAGCTGCGGACAAGAACTTGTATGACTTGCCACCAGAAGAAGATGCAAAGATCCCAACCGTTTGCGCAAGCTTGGAAGAGGCATTGGACGCATTGAAGAAAGATCACGAGTTCTTAACTCGCGGTGGAGTATTTACTGAATCTATGATTGATGCATATATCAATTTGAAGATGGAAGACGTCACACGTTTCCGTATGACTACTCATCCAATCGAATTTGATATGTACTACTCCCTGTAAGCGAAGGAGAGAACTTGAGCGCAGGTCTGTTGCGCAATTCGTTCAAGGGAGCAGCTACGGCTGCTCCTTTTTTTCCGACATTGCTTGATCAGATGCCCAATGCCATCGTGGTATTTGAGGCTGAGAACCAACAATTGGTGTACGTGAACCCGGCTGCCGAGTCAGCCTTGGACCTCTCGCGTAAATCACTTGAGGGTCAATCTGTGCACAACTTATTTGGTGACAACTTAGCATTAAGTGACATGATTTCTGAGGTGAAACAGGGTCATATATTAGCCCAACGCCAAGAAATGGTTTTGCATTCATTGCCGGGTAGCATTCATCAAGATTCCACTCCAGCGCATGTAGTGGTTGCAGCTTTAGAGGATCCCGCACTGATCATGATGGAGTGGTTTCCGATCGATCAACAGTTGCGTAGTGAGCGCGATGAACGCGTGACACAGCAAGTTGAAGCAAATAAACAATTAATGCGTAATTTGGCGCATGAGATTAAAAACCCATTGGGCGGTATTCGTGGGGCAGCGCAGCTATTAGAGTTTGAGTTACCAGACAAAGGCTTGCGCGAGTACACGCAAGTCATCATTAAAGAGTCAGATCGCCTGCAGACTTTGGTTGATCGTCTTTTAGCGCCGCATCGCAAAGCGCATGTGATGGAATCTTTTAATGTGCACGAAGCATTAGAGCGCGTGCGTAGTTTAGTCTTGGCAGAGTTTCCAAAGGGTTTACGAATTATTCGTAACTACGATACAAGTCTGCCCGATGTCTTAGGCGACCGAGAGCAATTGATTCAGGCAACCTTAAATATTGTGCATAACGCTGCACAAGCGCTTTCTGAAGAGATTAGCAGTGGCATTGCACAAATTGAGCTGAAGACCCGCGTGGCACGTTCGGTCACGATTGCAAAGCATCGCTACAAATTAGCGATGGATCTGCATGTGATTGACAACGGCCCTGGCATTCCAGAAGAAATTATTGAGCGCATCTTCTTCCCATTAGTTTCGGGAAGAGAGGGTGGCAGTGGGCTTGGTCTTACCCTAGCGCAAACCTTTGTTCAGCAACACCAGGGGTCTATTGCTTGCAATAGTCGTCCAGGACGCACCGATTTTCATATTCAAATTCCATATCGTAGGCAGGAGAAAGCATCATGAAACCAATTTGGATCGTTGACGATGATCAATCTATTCGTTGGGTCTTAGAAAAAGCTCTAGCGCGTGAAAATATTCCGCACAAGAGTTTCTCTAATCCAAATGACGTTCTGAATGCCCTAGAAAAAGAAGCTCCACAGGTGCTGATCTCCGATATTCGTATGCCGCGTGGCAACGGCTTGGATTTATTGCAGCACGTGAAGGCAAGTCATCCGAATTTACCAGTCATCATCATGACGGCGTATTCTGATTTGGACTCCGCTGTCTCTTCATTTCAAGGTGGTGCATTTGAATATCTCACCAAACCTTTTGATGTCGAAAAGGCGATTGAATTAATTCATCGTGCGGTAGAGCAGGGCATCCGCAATGACTCTGGTGCGAAAGAGTTAACTGCGTGGAGACAAGACGCCACTGAGATTATTGGTCAAGCACCAGCAATGCAGGAAATTTTTCGTGCCATTGGGCGCTTAGCGCAATCTAACGCCACAGTCCTGATTACTGGAGAGTCCGGCACTGGTAAAGAGTTGGTTGCCCACGCCCTGCATAAGCACAGTCCATGCGCCAAAGGGCCATTTGTCTCATTAAGTACTTCGGCTGTGCCAAAGGATTTATTGGAGTCGGAGTTATTTGGTCATGAGCGCGGTGCTTTCCCAGGTGCGCAGACTTTGCGTCGAGGTCGTTTTGAGCAGGCTGACGGCGGTACTCTATTTTTAGGTGAGGTAGGTGACTTACCTTTTGATCTACAAACCCGTTTACTGCGCGTTCTGACTGACGGACATTTTTATCGCATCGGTGGACAAGACCCGATTAAGGCAAATGTTCGGATCATTGCTTCGACACATCAAAATCTAGATGCAAGAGTCACCGCTGGTTTCTTCCGTGAAGACTTGTTGCATCGGTTGAATGTGATTCGTTTGCGCATGCCTTCATTACATGAGCGTAGTGAAGACATTCCAATGTTAGCTAGACATTTCATGTTGAGCTGCGCGAAGTCTTTGGGCGTTGAACCTAAAAAATTGTCAGATGAAGTCTTAAAAGAAATGAGCGCAATGCCATTTCCGGGAAATGTACGTCAATTAGAGAACTTATGCCACTGGTTAACGGTGATGACGTCTGCAAACGTGATTGGCGTAAGTGATCTTCCGGCTGATATTGTTTCAGAAACGAGTGAACAACCCATCGTTATTCACGGCGAGTCTTCGCCAAGCAATCCCGTTGCTGCCAAGGTTGCTGTAGGTGACTGGGAGAATGGTTTAGGACGTCTAGCTGTCAAGATGTTGCAAGATGGCGATAAAGAAGTTTTTGATGCCTTGACCGCACGTTTTGAAAGGGCAGTATTGCAGGCAGCTTTAGAAGTTACTCGTGGCAGAAGAGTAGAGGCTGCCCAGCGTCTAGGTATTGGCCGAAATACGATTACCCGTAAGTTGCAAGAGCTCGGTATTGATGACTGATTCAGTTCGAATAGCTGCGTGGAATGTGAACTCCTTAAAGGTTCGCCTTCCACAAGTGCTTCGTTGGTTGCAAGATCAAGAAAGCAAGAAACAACCGATTGATGCGCTCTGCTTGCAAGAGCTTAAGCTCACGGATGATAAGTACCCCCATAAAGAGCTTGAAGATGCGGGTTACCTCAGTTTAGCTGCTGGTCAAAAGACTTATAACGGCGTTGCGATCATCTTGCGTAAAGCGGCACTCGCACCTATCGCTTCAGATATGGAAACAGCCTTTCTGAAGCCCACTAGAAACATACCCAACTACGAAGATGAGCAGCAGCGCATTCTCGCGGCGACAGTTTGCTTTGCTGGTACGAAACCGATGAGACTGGTATCAGCGTATTTTCCAAATGGGCAATCGCCCGATAGCGAGAAGTTTCAATACAAACTTGGTTGGTTGAAGGCATTAAAAACCTGGTTAACAGAAGAGCTCCAGCAGAATGAACGCTTGGCACTTTTAGGCGACTTTAATATTGCCCCAGCAGATGAAGATGTACATGACCCTAAGGCATGGGAAGGGCAGAACCTGGTTTCACCACCAGAGCGTGATGCATTTCAAGATCTGATCAAGCTTGGGTTTCATGATTCATTCAGAATGTTTGAGCAGGCGCCAAAGACCTTTAGTTGGTGGGATTACCGCATGATGGGTTTCAGAAGAAACGCCGGTATGCGGATTGATCACATCTTGCTGAGCGAAGCACTCAAGGATAAATGTAGTGCCAGCATGGTAGACAAAGAGCCAAGAGCCTGGGAACAGCCTTCAGACCATACTCCAGTGATTGCGCAGATCCAAAAGTCTTAATCCGAAAGCCTAGGGCTTACACTAGCCCGGCATTCTGAATCTTGCTTTATCCTTATGATTAGTATCGATAATTTCCGCTCTTAGATGAAGCAATCAGTTTAAAAATTAAGCGCTTGAATGCCATTACATAGAAACATTATTTCTCATGCACTAATTATTTCTGGCGCCTTGATTCTTGCCGGTTGCACGATGGTGGGCCCAGATTTTGCAAGACCACCTGTTAAGGCGGTAGATCAATATAAATCAACAGCTCAAACAGAATTTACCGAATCTTTAGGTGAAAATTCAAACAAGATTTTGAACCCTGTGGAGTGGTGGCAGGGCTTTAATGATCCGACTCTTAATACTTTGCTAAAGCAAGCTACTGCACAAAACCTCACACTGCAACAAACTGCGCTGCGGATATACCAGCTACAGGCTCAACTTGGGGTGAGTGATGCTGCATTATTACCATCTGCTAATTTAAGCGCTTCGTATTCCAATACCCGTAATAGCGCAATTCAAGAAATTGTTAATGATTCCAATAATTTGGTCTCAAAAAATGTCTTGGTTCAAATGAGTTGGGAGCTCGATTTTTGGGGCAAGAATCGTCGTGGAATTCAAAGTTCTTTGACCTCTTATTTATCTGGGGTTGCAGCCTTCTACTCTGCAGATGTGTCTTTAACTGCGGATGTTGCGAATACTTACATCAATATCCGCAACTATGAAGAGCTGATCATGGTTGCTAAAACTAATTTAGCTTTGCAAAAAGAAAGTTTGCGTATTGCAGGAGCGCGCTTTAAATACGGCGCCACCTCGATGTTAGACCTGAGTCAAGCGCAAGCCCAGTATGAGCAGACGAAGGCCCAGATTCCAGCTTTGATCGCGAATTTAAAGAAAAACCAGCATGCCATGAGTATTTTGCTGGGTGAGCCTCCTGACTACTATGAAAAGACTTATGGAAACACTAAGGGAAGTCTCAAGCCTCCATCTGTGCTTGGAGTTGGTATGCCAAGAGATCTTTTACGTCGCCGTCCAGATGTCCTGCAGGCTGAATTTGATGCTGCATCTAAATCTGCCTTGATTGGTGTAAGTAAGGCGCAACTGTTTCCAACATTTACCTTGGGAGGCATCTTTGGCTTTGCCACATCAAATTACGGAACTTTATCCTCCGCCAATTTATTTAGTTGGGGCAACAGCTCTTCTGGGGTTAACGCCGGACTTTACTTGCCGCTGTTTTATAGGGGTGCAATTGTGGATCAAGTCCGAGTGCAAGATGCTATTTTCCAACAGAGCCTCTTGGCCTACCAAAATCAAGTCTTAAATGCTCAGAAGGAGGTTGAAGATTCGCTCATTACTATCTCGACCACTAAAAGTTCAAAAGAGGATTTAACTCGCGGTGTGGTTGCGGCGCAAAGTGCCGCAGATTTAGCTCTTGAGCGTTATAAGGCGGGGCAGAATGATTACACCACGGTGATCACTGCGCAGCAGAATCTATTAAATATCCAAAACTCCCTAGTCCAAACTTCATCAAACGAACTCATCGGATATGTAGGCGCATTTAAAGCGCTTGGTGGCGGTTGGACTGCGGACATGACTCCTCCTAAGTTGCCTGATCAGATGGTTGCCGATATGACCGACCGAACAGATTGGGGTTCTGTCCTCACTAGGACAGGTGATCCACTAACGGTGAAGGCTAGCAAGTTTTTGGTAGATGCTCCTGATCCATTAAAGCCCACACAAACTACAGTGCCGGCCACTTTAAATACACCTTCAAATACAACGACTCCGCCGACCCAGGGAAGTGCTGCGCCATGAAAGATCTATTAATAAAAGCCAAACTTTTGCTGATGCCCTTGTGGGGCAAACTTTTGACTCTATGGAGCTCACTCCTGGGAAAATGGAATGCATTCCTAGTAAAGCTAAGCGCGGTTGAGATTCCTATTCTCAAGAAGAAACTTTCACCACGGACAATTGGGGTTTCTTTATTCGTTCTCGTTTCTTTGATTGCGCTGATTTGTTTGAAGTCTTGTGGCAAAGAAATTAAGCAGACCCCAATTCCAGTGACAACCGCTCAACCACTGTCTCAGGAGATCCGCAGTTTTGCGACCTTTGATGGTCTGGTGGACCCATACCTCACGGTGAACTTGGATGCACGCGTTAAGGGCTACCTTACTAAGATTGGTTTTGCTGACGGAGCGATGGTGAAGAAGGGCGATCTTCTGTTTGTCATTGAGCAGGACCAATACATACAAGAGGTGAAATTAAAGCAGGCAATTTATACCGAAGCGAAGCTTGAGTATGGTCGTCAGAAATCTTTACTCAAAGAGAATGCAACCTCTCAAGCAGCCGTTGATAAGGCCTTATCGCAATACCAGCAATCGGAGGCTAATTTAACGCTCGCAAAGATTAATTTGGGCTATACCGAAATCAGGGCGCCTTTTGATGGACTGATGGGAAGACACTTATTGGATGTTGGTACCTATTTAGATTCCACTACAAAGGGTGTACAACTCTCTACTATTCAGCAGATCTCACCCATTTATGTGTACTTCTCTATTAATGAGAGGGATTACTTAAAGTTTCAAAAGGGTCAAGATGTAAACGCAGAACGCAAGTCTGAAGTAAATACCTTGCCTATCTATGCTGGTCTTCAAGGTGAAGTTGGATATCCTTTTGAGGGCGTCTTGGATTACGCCGCTAATTTGATTTCCACAGAGACTGGGTCCTTGCAATTGCGGGCAATCTTCAAAAATGAGAAGTACGAGTTAATCCCTGGTTTATATGCTCGAGTTATGGCTCAGTATGGCGCGCCAAGACAGGCTTTGCTGCTACCCAAGACTGCTGTAATGACAGATCAAGTGAGTGACTATGTTTTTGTTTTGGATAATGCCATGCGCGCACAACGTCAAGATATTAGCTTGGGTCAGCGCTTTGAGAAGTATGTCGAGATTAGCAAAGGCTTGACTCCCGACAGTAAGGTGGTCATTAATGGTTTTATTAATCTGAGCATGAATCAAATTGCTAACCCAACACAGGTCACACTTGAGGCAATGCCGGCTCGATAATCATGCTCTCTAAATTTTTTATCGAACGGCCGGTACTGGCCAATGTGATTGCTCTAGTCATGCTATTGATTGGAGCAGTGTCCATTAATAGTTTGCCGATCGCTCAGTACCCAAATATCGTTCCACCCACGATTCAGGTAACAGCACGATATCCAGGTGCAAGCGCCACGCTTGTACAGCAATTAGTAGCGAGTAATATTGAAACTCAAGTGAATGGTGTTGATGGCATGCTCTACATGGAGTCTGCATCCACCAATGACGGAAACTATACCCTCACCGTGACTTTTAAGGTTGGTACGAACCCTGATTTAGCTCAGGTCAATGTACAAAACCGAGTGGCTATTGCACTCCCCTCCTTGCCGCAGGCAGTTCAAAAGCAGGGCGTCACTACTAAGACGCAATCGACTGCCATTCTGCAGTTCGTTACCCTCACTTCATCCAATCCAGATCATGACGGCCTATTTTTAAGTAACCTGGCTAACTTAAAGTTGCAACAGCGCTTAGCGCGATTGCCGGGCGTAGCTGCTGCCAATGTCTTTGGTGTGGGCAATTACAGTATGCGAGTTTGGCTTGACCCAGCCCAACTCAAGATGCGCAATCTGACGCCAAATGATGTCATTGCCGTTATTAATAAGCAAAACGTCTTGCTAACTGCAGGTCAAATTGGTGCCCCGCCCACACCGATAGGTCAAGATTTTCAGTTGACGCTTAATGTCACCAGTGCCATGACAACCCCCGAGCAGTTCGGCAGAATTGTTGTCAAGGCTGGTAACAAGGCTGAAATCACGTACTTGCGTGATATTGCTAGAATAGAAATGGGTAGTCAGAACTACAGTCAATTCTTCAAGATTGATGACAGGCCTGCAGGTGGCATAGCCATTTACCAAATGCCGGGTGCCAATGCGATTGCTACTGCACAAGCGGTTCAGGATGAGATGAAGAGTATTGCCAAGACACTTCCAAAGGAAGTTACTTGGGCTATTCCGTTTGACACCACGATGTTTGTGAAGGCCTCTATTCATGAGGTTTATAAAACGCTTTACGAGGCGGGCATCTTAGTTCTTCTCGTAATCATGATTTTCTTGCAGAACTGGCGTGCCACACTGGTGCCTGCTACAACAGTGCCTGTCACGATTATTGGTGCGTTTGCTTGCATGGCTGCACTTGGCTTCTCTATCAACCTGCTCACCTTGTTTGCGATCGTTTTATGTATCGGTATTGTGGTCGATGATGCGATTGTGGTGGTTGAGGCAGTTTCTAAGAAGGTGGAAGAGGGCGAAGATCCTAAGCAGGGCGCAATTGATGCCATGACTGCTTTGATGGGGCCAATTATTGGCATTACCTTGGTATTAATGGCGGTGTTTGTTCCTGCTTCGTTTATTGCAGGTATTACTGGCCAGATGTATCGGCAGTTTGCTTTGGTGATTGCGGCAACCGCTTTAATTAGCGGCATTAATGCGATTACTTTAAAGCCAACCCAGTCAGCTCAATATCTCAAGCCGATTGACCCTAATAAGGTTAAAAATAAGCTCTATCAAAAATTTGATTTGTATTTCAATCGCCTGGCTACTTGGTATGGCCATAAAATTGAAGGCTTGATGAAAAATCGAGCTAAGGCATCGATGGTTGGTATTGCAATCATTATTGCTTCCCTCATTGGTTTAATGTTTGTGCCCTCTGGCTTTATTCCAAACGAAGACCAGGGCTATTTAGTGGTATCGACCACCTTGCCTGATGCAGCCTCTTTGCAGCGGACTGAAGAGGGTATGAAAAAAGCAGTTGATGTCATTAAGAAGGTTCCTGGTGTTGATACGGTTGTGGTAATCGGCGGCATTAACTTGCTGAACAACAGCAGCTCCCAATCCAATGCGGGCGGCTTATACGTCATTATGAAGAAGTGGGAAGAGCGAGGTAAGGGCCAGAGCCTCAAAGAAATCTATATGAATATGAACGAAGGGCTTAAGCAGGTGCAAGAGCTAAAATCTTTCGTGCTCTTACCGCCAGCTATTCCAGGATTAGGTCTATCGGGCGGTTTTGAGATGAGGTTAATGCTGACGGATGGCAGTAATAATTTTGCTAAGCTCGATGCCGCTACTAAGACCTTCATTAGTGAGGCGCAAAAACATCCAGAGATCATGGCGATTTTTACGCCATTTCAAAACAATGTGCCACAGCTGCAACTGAGCTTCAATGTGGGCAGGGCCGAAACTTTTGGGGTCGATATTGGGGATGCTTATGACGTATTGCAATCCTACTTGGGGTCTTCTTACGTCAATCAATTCTTTAAATACGGCCAAACTTATCAAGTGTATGTTCAGGCCGATGGCAAATATCGCAATGCGATAGATCAGGTGAGCCGTCTCTATGTAAAAAATAGAAGTGGCAATATGGTTCCGTTGGGATCTTTTATTGATGTTAAAGATACCACTGGGCCTGCATTTGCATCCCAGTTCCAGCTTTATCCGTCAGCCGCTGTCTTGGGGGCAGCCAATGATGGTTATAGTTCTGGACAAGCCATGAAAGCCCTGGAAGATGTTGCTAAATCTTTGCCAGATGGCGTCACTTACCAGTGGGCCGGCATGTCCTACCAAGAAAATTTGGTAGGTAATACCGTGATCTTAATCTTTGCGCTATCGATCTTGTTGGTGTACTTAGTGCTCGCAGCGCAATATGAAACATGGGTTGCTCCTCTAGCAGTTCTCACTGCAGTGCCGTTGTCTTTATCGGGTACGGTATTGGCCTTATTGCTTACGGGCCTGTCAAATAACATTTATGTGCAGATTGGCCTCGTGTTAATGATTGCTCTGTCTTGTAAGAACTCCATTTTGATTGTTGAAGTTGCTATTGAGTGTAGGCACAAGGGCATGAGTTTTGTTGATGCTGCACTAGAGGCTTCAAGAGAGCGCTTTAGACCAATCGTCATGACATCGATTGCATTTATCTTGGGTGTTATGCCATTACTTCTGTCTACTGGTGCGGGAGCGGCGGCACGTATCTCCTTAGGCATTACCGTATTTAGCGGCATGATTGCCTCTACCTGTCTTGCAGTGGCATTGGTGCCAGTCTTTTACGTTGAAATCGAAACCTTCTTTGAGCGCCGCGCGAACAAGAAAGCTACCAACAATCAGTAATAAACAACTAAGCAAATAGCATTTATTGGCGCCCACTAGATCTTGGTGTCTAATAATATTTTGGATCCTAACTTACCCATTTAAGCTATGAAAAAAATGACTCGTCTTTTGGTTTTAGCGCTCGGCACAACCCTGAGCATCCTATCTTCCACTGTGTATGCTGATCCGCCTGTCCCTCCTTTTTATGAAGAGGTTATCAAAATGAGTCCTGACGGTAAGCTCGGGCAAATTCTGAAAAAAGAAAAAATCAAGACGTCTGTTAAGGGTGCTCAAGCCTGGAAAATTGCTTATGTCACATCTGATGTTGGCGGACGCAAGCATCTTGCTACTGGTTTGGTGGTTGCCCCAATCGGAACCCCGCCTAAGGAAGGTAGACCTATCATGGCTTGGGGGCATGGGACAACCGGCGCTGCACAAAACTGTGGTCCTTCACAAGTTCTCAATCCAACAGCACCCCTCAATGAATACTTTTTAGTTGGTGGCAATTCTTGGACGGATTACGGCATCCCTAGTATTGAAGAATTTATCAAAGACGGATATGTAGTAGTTGCAACGGATTACCAAGGCCTGGGTGGTGGAGGCGAGCATCAATATGCTTTAGCGGCAACCAATGCCATGGATATGATTGATTCAGCTAGAGCTGCTAGCGCTTTAAAGGAGGCTGGGGCTGGTAAAAAGACGATTATTTATGGTTGGTCGCAGGGCGGTGGCGCTGTCGTTGCTGCGGCAAGCATGCCAGAGTACATTGCCCAAAAGGGAACGATTGCCGATGGTATTGAGCTCGTTGGCGTGGTTGCCTTGGCTCCAGATGACATTGCCATCATGATGCCTAATTCAACTATAGATGATGCAAGTGCACAAAAATCATTAAGTGGAATCGTCCAGATGTTCACTGGAAATGTTTTTGATTTTTCACATATGGCAATGAGCATGTGGGGTGTAAAGGCTGGCAATCCAAATCTAAAACTCACCGATATCTTTACGAGTGACGGCGCTAAGGTGCTTGATGAGGTTATCCGAAACAAATGTATGCATGCTGTGGCGGATACACTGAATTTCAATTACAGCAGTCAATACAAAATATTATTAAAAGATCAATTCACCAATTCTCTTGAATGGACAAAAGCGATGGTCAAGGGCAGCGTGAATCCTGTGAAACCCATTGCGCCCGTAGTAATCTATTGGGGAAATAAAGACACCACAAATCCCCCAATCATGGGTAAGCTCTATCAGGAGCAGATGTGTAAATTAGGAGGCAATGTAAATAGGGTTGAGTTGCCGGGTGATAATTCTCATTTCACAACTCCTGGAGCCTCTGCACCCCTATATCAGGCCTGGATTAAAGATCGACTAGCAGGTAAGCCGGCACCAAATAATTGTCAGCTAGCAGCCCAGCTCCCAAGTTAATTCAGGAGCTTACTAATAAAAAACCCATCTATAGCGATGGGTTTTTTATTTGGAGCTTTAGGTTTCACTCTTATGCTAATCCGCCATGACGCAATAAGGCATCAATGCTTGGCTCTCTACCTCTAAAGGCTTTAAAAGATTCAGCAGCGGCGCGACTGCCACCAACCTCTAAAATCTCTTCACGATAACGAGCACCTGTTTTCTCATCTAAGACGCTGCCAGTGAGTTTTGCTGCTTCCTCAAAAGCTGAGTAGACATCAGCAGATAACACTTCCGCCCACTTATAGCTGTAATAGCCAGCTGCATAACCACCAGCAAAGATGTGACTAAAGGTATTGATCCAACGAGAGATGGCTGGTTGTGGAATAACGTTAAATTGATCAGCAATCGCTCTGGAAAGGTCTAATACTGCGTGACCTTGAGCATTCTTCGCATCAAAGCTCGCATGTAAGCGCCAGTCGGTAAGAGACATCACGATCTGACGCAGAGTCATATAACCATTCTGGAAATTCTTGGCAGCAAGGATCTTTTCAAATAATTCGCGTGGAAGAGGTTTGCCAGTTTCGGCATGTGCAGTCATCTTTTCTAACACCTCCCATTCCCAGCAGAAGTTTTCCATAAACTGGCTCGGTAGCTCTACCGCATCCCACTCAACACCATTGATGCCAGATACGCCTAAGGCGCTTACTTGAGTTAAAAGGTGGTGTAAACCATGGCCACTCTCATGGAAGAGGGTGATGACATCATCATGAGTAATGGTGGGTTGACGCAACACACCATCGACCTTGACTGGCGGCGCAAAGTTGCAAACCAAATAAGCAACAGGCACTTGGATTTCGCCATTAGGTAAAACTCTACGACCACGGGCATCATCCATCCAAGCCCCGCCACGCTTGCCAGGGCGAGCATAGGGATCCAGGTAGAAGTGGGCCACGATATTACCCTTGGCATTTTTCACTGAAAAGGATTGCACATCGGCATGCCAAGTTGGCAAATCTGCCGCTTCAATCTTGACGCCAAACAGAGTCTGAATAACTTGGAAGAGACCATCTAACACTTTAGGGAGAGGAAAGTATTGCTTGAGCTCATTCTCCGAAAAGGAATAGCGTTCTTGCTTCAATCTTTCGGATGCAAAAGCAACATCCCATGGCTCCAATCCATCAGCAATAGATAGCTCGGTCTTGGCAAACTGAGAAAGCTCTTGCCAATCTTTTAATGCAAATGGTTTTGCTTTCTGGGCGAAGTTGGTCAGAAAGGAGTCAACTTCATCAACGCTGCTGGCCATCTTCGGTGCCAAACTCAGTGCGGCATAGTTGTTGAAGCCTAGCATGTGAGCTTCCTCATCGCGCAGTCTTAACTGATCGAGCATGTTCTGAGTATTGTCCCAATCCAGTTTACCTTTGGCATATTGGGGTGCCAGTTCAGAAGCGCGGGTGACATAAGCTTCATACATCAAGCGACGCAGCGCCCGATTCTCTGAGTACTGCATGACTGGGTAGTAAGAGGGGAAGTGCAGAGTAAAGGCCCAGCCCTGGAGACTCTTCTGCTGGGCAGTATCTGCAGCAGCTGCAATAGCGTCCTCAGGCAAACCTACCAAATCAGCTTTATCAGTGATTAGATGAACAAAACCATCGGTAGCATCTAAGACATGGTCTGAAAATGCTTTACCTAAGGTTGCCTGCTCATCCTGAATTTGTGAAAAGCGGGGCTTATCTGCATCACTGAGTTCTGCGCCACCCAGACGAAAATCTCGCAAGGAGTTTTCAATGACTTTCTTTTGAGCTGCGCTGAGTTTTGAAAAGTCAGGCGCTTTGCTGAGTTCTTTAAACTTTTTGTAGAGCTCTAAATTTTGACCAAGGCTTGAGAAGAAAGCGGTGACCTTAGGTAGCATCTCGCCATAGGCAGCGCGCAACTCCGGGGTATCGGCAACGCCATTGAGATGGGATATCACGCCCCAAGACCTACCAAAAAATTCAGTAGCATCTTCTAGTGGTTCAGCGAGGGCATCCCAAGTAGATGGAGTGCTTGGATTGACTGCTACATCCACAGCATCTTGCGCTTGCTTGAGTAAATATTCAATCGCTGGTGCAATGTGCTCAGGCTTGACTTCGGCGTAGGCAGCAATGCCGCGCCCAAAAGTAGTCAGTGGATTATTTTGCAATTCTGCGGGGAGGGTGCTGCTCAGGAAGCTAGATGTGGATGTAGTCATCCCTCTAGCTTAATGGACTGGGAGCAATTTTGCCAAAAGTCCCAGTAATTCCTCAGAGCTTGGCGGCCTTTTCAGCAGCTTCCAAGGTATTCATGAGAAGCATGGTGATGGTCATCGGGCCAACACCACCTGGAACCGGGGTAATCCAACCGGCGATGTATTTAGCCGTATCAAAATCCACGTCGCCACAGAGTTTGCCATCAGGCAGGCGATTAATGCCCACATCAATGACAACTGCACCATTCTTCACCATGTCGCCGGTAATCATTTTGGGTTTACCGGTGGCAACCACCAAAATGTCAGCATCCTTGGTGTGATGTGCCAAGTCACGAGTCTTGCTATTGCAAATGGTGACCGTTGCTCCGGCTTGTAATAGCAGCATCGCCATTGGCTTACCCACGATATTGGAGGCACCAACAATCACAGCGCGAGCACCACGAATAGGGTAATCAATGCTTTCAAGAATCTTCATGCAGCCATAAGGGGTGCAAGGCTTGAATTCTGGTTGACCAACCATCAAGGCGCCAGCATTAGCCACATGAAAGCCATCCACATCTTTTTCTGGAGCAATCGCTTCTAGTACGCGCTCAGAGGCAATGTGCTCTGGTAGCGGGAGTTGCACCAAGATCCCGTGTATTGCAGGATCCGCATTGAGAGTGGCAATACGCGCGAGTAATTCTTCTTCGCCAAGTTCTACAGAATAGCGCTCTAAAACAGAATGAAAGCCAACGTCTTCACAGGCTTTTACTTTGTTGCGAACATATACCGCGCTGGCAGGGTTGTCGCCAACCACGATGACTGCTAAACCAGGTCTGGTGCCTTTGGCGGTGACGATTGCACCACGTGCAGCAATTTCCGTGCGTAGTTTTTTAGAAAGGGCGTTTCCGTCTAATAATTGAGCTGGCATAGAAAACCCCGGTAATTAATTAGGCTGGGGATCAGACAAAGCCAGGCGGAGTAGGTCGGCAACTGTGTTGACGTTGAGCTTTTCCATGATGTTGGCGCGGTGTGCTTCAACAGTCTTAATAGAAATACCGAGGTCATCAGCAATTTGTTTATTCAAACGGCCTGCAACAATGCGCTCTAGAACCTGACGCTCACGACCAGTTAACTTGCTGAGTAAGCTCTGGGTAATTTTGCGTTGGCTGGCTTGTGAATAATCGATGCGCGCTTTAGCAAGCATGCGATCCACTAAACCACAAAGATCATTTTCTTTAAAAGGTTTTTCAATGAAATCCACTGCGCCACGCTTCATCGTGGAGACGGCCATCGATACATCGCCGTGACCAGTAATGAATGCAACTGGCATTGGTAGGTTTTCGCTGGTTAAGCGCTCTTGCAATTCAAGGCCTGACATCCCAGGCATGCGCACATCCAAAATGGCGCAAGAGATGGTTGACTTATCGGTGCTTTGCAAAGACTGTAAGAAACGTTCGGCGCTGGCATGGCACCGTACAACATAACCATTGCTTTCTAAGAGCCAAGTGAGCGAATCTCTTACTGCTTCATCATCATCCACTACGTAAACAACTTCAGCTTGGTTTGGTTTTGCAGTAGCGCTTAAGTTCATAACAGTTCTCGCGAGGTAAAACTTCAAATTCGGTGTTAAACAGTAGCCTTGAATCCAGGGGATTCCAGCGGAAGAAGTATTGTAAAGGTGCAGCCAGCCAGCTTGGTTTGTTCTGAGTCTTGGACGTTGGTAGCCCAAAGCCTGCCATGGTGAGATTCAATAATGGAGCGGCAAATATTGAGCCCCATACCCATTCCATCGGACTTTGTGCTGAAAAACGGCTCAAATATGCGTTCCAGGACGTTTTCCGAGATTCCGCCCCCAGCATCGGTAACCTGGATTCTGAGCATGGCCGGGAAGATGCTGGTGTCTAAATCTGCACTAATCCGAACTGGCGGGGCTGACCAACGGGAGGAAAGGGGGTAAGCCTCGCGGACGCTATCTAAGGCGTTTTTAAGAAGATTGACTACTACCTGCAGGATCAGGACTGGATCCAGGTTAACTACGGGCAGATTTTCGGCAATTTCCGAGCTAATGACTAAGCGATGGCGGTGGGCTTCAATTTCGACCAAGCCAACGGCATCACTAATAATTTCAGTAATGTTTGCAGCTTTGCGCTGAGGTTCGCTGCGTTTTACAAAGCCTCGAATACGTTGAATGATGGTGCCAGCACGATGGGCTTGTTCAGAAGCCTTTTCTAATGCCGGCAAAATATCTTTAGTTAGTGCAGGGTCAAGATGCCCATCCAAACGCTTAGCAACACCCATGCAGTAGTTTGATATGGCTGAAAGAGGTTGGTTTAGTTCATGAGCTAAAGAGGATGCCATTTCACCCATTGTGGTGAGACGACTGGTGAACTGCATACGCTCTTGTTGTTGTAGTGCCAAATCATCTGCTTCTTTACGAGCGGTAATGTCAGTGGCAATCAATAGCTGCGCAAGATGTCCATCTACCCACGGGATATAACGACGTCTAACTTCAAACCATTGATTATTGTCATCGCCTAGCTGAACTTCTTCTGACTCTGACTCTTGATATAAAAATGGCGTTGGAATTCCAGGGGGAGAATCCTCAAGATCTTCTGCAATATCTCGCATCGTCGTGTTGCTGGTATCGCTGCCCGCTAATTGGAAGTGACCTTTAGAGTTGTCACCAAAGCGCTCCCGATAAAAACGATTGGCAAATAGCAGGGCGTTAGTCTCTAGCGAGACCACCGACACAGCGGCATCTAGACCTTCTAGAACGGTAGTGAAGCGATCTTGAGAGGCAGCTAATTCTTCGCGAATCTTTTTAGGTTCGGAAATATCAATTAATGAAGTAACCCAACCAGTCTGCTTGCCTTTTTCATTAATCAGCGGGGCAATAAAGGTGCGGGTCTGTATCAAGGAGCCGTCTTTCTTTAAGATCACTCCTTCGATGCCGACCCTCATGACAACGCTGATGTCGGACTTCATTGCCCGATTCATTTTCTCAACAAGCTCATCTCTTCTGCTATCTGGCCAGAATGGAAAGGGCGGAGTGAGACCTATTAACTCATCTGATGTCCAGCCTGTCATTTCGCAAAATGCTCGATTCACATATGTAATCCGCTTTTGCATATCATGCGCACGAATACCCACAGGGGTGGAGTCTTCCATTGCATTACGAAAGCTGGTTTCTTTGCGCAGGCTTGCTTCAGCCTCTTGGCGTACTTGCATTTGCTTTAGTACAGACCACAAACTCCAAACTACGAATGCGCTTAATCCAATCACGACGCCAATTAACATCCTGAAGGTGAGGTTGGTTGGCGGAGGATAGGTATCTATGCGTAAATTAATGTTGGGGCTTAAGACCCCAATATCTAAGCTTGTCTGATTGCTAAATGCTCTTTTAGGGGTATCTCTATCGGAAGAGATGCCTAAAACTCTTTCATTGTCAGTGAGCAAGGTAAAGCGGTAATGGGATTTGAGGTCGCTTGGTAGAGCATCCAATATTCCTTGAGTCGTATAGAGTGCCGCCAAGAATCCAACAACTTCTCCGCCAACGATATTGGGCACCACTTGCCAAAGAACGATTTTTCTATCCGTGGAGATCGGTGCATCACCCGGTAAATTTAAGGAAACAAACTGGCTAAAAGCTGCTCGACTAGTTACTCGGCTAAGCTCGATAGTTGATGCAAGACTAGAATTAATGAGCTGATCATTTTGAGTTTTGCTAATCCAATCCGATTTGTTACTTTCAGCAGGAGCTGCCCATAGCCGCTGATTTTGATTATTTAGCCAAATGATTTTGACGATCTCATGGTTATTTAAAACAAGATCTTCTGCTTGCTCGCGCGCAATTTGTCTGAGCTTCAATTGATCTTCGCTTGCAGCCATTTCTCGATTAATCGTTGTTAATGCATCAAGGTTGCTGGCGAAACGAGATTGAATACGCTGTTTGGCAAATGACAGCTCTCTAAATAGGGCAGCCTCTTGCTGATTCTTTTCTTGTAAATGCAGCGTTCCCAAAATAATGCCCATGACTGCTGTAAACAGAACAATGGCTAAAAGCGGGGTGTAAACAATCCTAAATCCACGTATTTTGCGGAGCCACCTAAGGGGGCTAAGGACTAGGCTGGAAAATGCTGTTTTTCTCATGAATACAGAGCATTTTGCCTTATTTGCCTGTTTATATAGCCAATTCTGCCCACTATTTAGCTTCTTATTTGCACCGCAATAAAATACCACATTATGAGAAATATTATCATTATGTGGAAAATTGCTTGTTTACACCCATATACCTTCCTAGAATATTGCCTATAGAGTTGATGACAAATTAAGCACTATTTAATGGAGACAAAAGATGGCAGCAGTTCCAGACCAAGTATTAGGTAAACAGAACACTCAGGATGCGGATCCTGGTGAGACACAGGAATGGTTACAAGCGCTCGATGGCGTGATTCGTAACGAAGGTCCTGAGAGAGCTGCCTATCTCATCGATCAACAAATTTCTCATGCTCGTGTAAACGGAGTGGTGCAGCCATTCCATGCTGAGACTCCTTATATCAATACTATTCCTGTTGAAAATCAAGCGCGTTTGCCTGGCGATCAAAATGTGGAGCATCGTATTCGTTCATACACTCGCTGGAATGCCATGGCGATGGTGCTTCGTGCGAACAAAGACACGAACGTTGGTGGACACATTTCATCGTTCCAGTCTGCAGCTACTTTGTATGACGTTGGCTTTAATCATTTCTGGCACGCACCGTCGCCTGAGAATGGTGGCGATTTGATATTTGTTCAAGGGCACTCTGCTCCCGGCGTCTATGCACGTGCTTATATGTTGGGCCGTCTCGAAGAAGGTCAGCTCAACAACTTCCGCCAAGAAGTTGGCGGTAAAGGCATCTCTAGTTATCCACATCCTTGGTTGATGCCAGACTTCTGGCAGTTCCCAACCGTATCGATGGGCTTGGGCCCGATCATGGCGATTTACCAAGCGCGCTTTATGAAGTACCTAACAGACCGCGGCTTCATTCAAGAGCAAGGCCGTAAAGTTTGGGCATTCTTGGGCGATGGCGAAACCGACGAACCAGAATCCTTGGGTGCGATTGGTATGGCCGGTCGTGAAAAACTCGATAACCTGATTTTCGTAATTAACTGTAACTTGCAGCGTCTAGACGGACCAGTGCGCGGCAACGGCAGCATCATTCAAGAGCTTGAGAGCGAGTTCCGCGGTGCCGGCTGGAATGTGATCAAAGTAGTGTGGGGCGGTCAGTGGGACGCTCTCTTTGCGCGCGACAAAAAAGGTATTTTGATGCAACGCTTAGGCGAGATCGTTGACGGCCAGTATCAGACTATGAAGTCTAAGAACGGCAGCTACGTTCGCGAGATCGTTTTCAATACTCCAGAATTAAAGGCTTTAGTAAGTGACTGGAGTGATGATGAAATTTGGCAACTGAATCGCGGTGGCCATGATCCCCATAAAGTTTATGCAGCATTCCATGCGGCAGTAAATCACAAGAATCAACCTACAGTGATCCTAGCCCACACCATTAAAGGTTATGGCATGGGCGGCTCAGGTGAGGCGATGAATATTGCCCACCAAGCGAAGAAGATGAACGATGACGATGTGCGTCGCTTCCGTGATCGCTTTGAGATTCCCGTTAAAGATGAAGAGTTGGACGAAATGCCTTTGGTCAAGTTTGCCGAAGGTAGCCCGGAATTAGAGTACATGAAGGCGCGTCGTCAAGAGTTGGGTGGTTACTTGCCGCAACGTCGCACTAAAGCGGAGAGCTTGCCAGTTCCCGCTTTAGAAGTATTTGCTCCATTGCTTGAGGCAACTACTGAAGGCCGTGAGATTTCTACAACTATGGCATTTGTGCGCATACTCAATACAGTAGTGCGCGATAAGGTGTTGGGTAAACGGGTGGTACCGATTGTTCCTGACGAGTCCCGCACCTTTGGTATGGAAGGCATGTTCCGCCAATTAGGAATCTGGAATCAATTAGGCCAACTTTACACACCAGAAGATCATGATCAATTGATGTTCTACAAAGAGGACAAGACAGGTCAAATTCTGCAAGAAGGTATTAATGAAGCCGGCGGTATGTGCGACTGGATCGCTGCTGCGACTTCTTATTCCACCCATGGTGTACCCATGTTGCCTTTCTATATCTTCTATTCCATGTTTGGTTTCCAGCGTATCGGTGACTTAGCTTGGGCCGCAGGAGATATGCGTAGCCGTGGTTTCTTGCTAGGTGGTACAGCTGGTAGAACTACCTTGAACGGCGAAGGCTTACAGCACGAAGATGGCCATAGTCATTTGTGGAGTGGTGCGGTTCCCAACTGCATCAGCTATGACCCAACCTTCTCATTTGAATTGGCCGTAGTCATTCAGGATGGTATGCGTCGTATGTTGGAAGTTCAGGAAGATGTTTACTACTACGTTACTTTGATGAATGAAAACTATTCACACCCCGCAATGCCTAAGGGTGCGGAGAATGACATCATCAAGGGTATGTATAAGCTCAAGTCTGTTGGTGATGACAAGGCAAAATTGCGTGTACAACTCTTAGGTTCGGGAACGATCTTCCGTGAAGTGATTGAAGCTGCGGAGATTCTCCATAAAGACTGGGGTGTTGCCTCTGACTTGTGGGGTTGCCCAAGCTTTACTGAGCTAGGCCGCGATTGGACTGCAGTTCACCGTAGCAATTTATTAAACCCAACTGCTGCACCCGCCTTATCTCACGTAGAAAAATGCCTGAAAGATACTACAGGCCCAATCGTTGCTGCTACCGACTATGTTCGTCTATTTGCTGAGCAGATTCGTCCAGCAATTCAGCATATGGGTCGCCGTTATGAAGTATTGGGTACTGATGGCTTTGGTCGTTCTGATACTCGTGAAAAACTCCGTGACTTCTTTGAAGTAGATCGTCGTTGGGTTGTTCTCACTGCCTTGAGATCTTTGGTTGACGCTGGTCAGCTTGATCGCTCTAAGTTGGCTGAGGCGATCAAGAAGTACAACATCGATACTACTAAACCAAACCCAATGACGGTTTGATAAGAGACAAATACTATGAGTCAAATAATTGAAATCAAAGTCCCTGATATCGGCGACTATAAAGATGTACCAGTCATTGAAGTCTTGGTTAAGCCTGGCGACAAAGTTGAGAAAGAGCAATCCATCGTGGTGCTGGAGTCTGATAAAGCCACCATGGATGTTCCCTCATCACACTCTGGCATTGTGAAAGAAGTCAAAGTCAAAGTGGGCGATAACCTTTCTGAGGGGTCCCTTGTAATTACCTTAGAAGAGGGCGCGGCAGCAACAACTTCTGCACCAGCGACAGCAGCAGCAAGCGCTCCTGCGCCAGTAGCAGCTGCCAGCGGCGGATCCCTCATCGAAATCAAAGTCCCGGATATCGGCGACTATAAAGATGTACCAGTGATCGAAGTCTTGGTTAAAGCCGGTGACAAGATTGAGAAAGAGCAATCCATCGTTGTGCTGGAGTCTGATAAAGCCACCATGGATGTTCCTTCTTCGCACTCAGGCATCGTCAAAGAAGTTAAGGTAAAGGTAGGCGATAACTTATCGGAAGGATCGGTAGTTGTGATCTTGGAAGGTGGGGCATCTGGCGTATCGACTTCTGTGTCTACTCCTGCAGCTGCACCAGCCGCGCCAGCAATTAAAGCGGTAGAGCCTCCGATTGCGCGCGCACCCGCACCACCTCCTATCAGCAATACTCCTCCGCCAGTCGACGACTCAGTAAGTCATGCAAGTCCATCTGTGCGTAAGTTTGCGCGTGAGCTTGGTGTCACTATTACGCAAGTTAAAGGATCTGGCCCTAAAGGTCGCATTACTCAGGAAGACGTCCAAGCCTTTGTGAAGGCAGCTATGAGTGGTGGTGCGGGTAGTCCTGCTGCTGCTTCTAGTGGCGGCAGCTTAAGTGGTTTGAATCTGATTCCTTGGCCGAAGGTTGATTTCACAAAGTTTGGTGAGATCGAGCGTCAACCACTCAATCGTATTAAGAAACTTACTGCAGCCAATTTGGGCCGTAACTGGGTGATGATCCCAGCCGTGACTTATCACGAAGATGCTGACATCACTGATTTAGAGGCATTCCGCGTTCTCACCAATAAAGAGAATGAGAAGAAGGGCGTCAAGATTACGATGCTGGCTTTCTTAATGAAGGCTGCAGTCGCTGCATTGAAAAAATATCCAGAGTTCAATAGCTCTTTGGATGGTGATGATCTGATTTTGAAGAAATACTTCAATATTGGATTTGCCGCAGATACTCCAACTGGACTGGTTGTACCGGTCATTAAAGATGCCGATAAGAAAGGCATCTTTGAGTTGGCGAAAGAAACTTCTGACTTGGCGGCACTCGCTCGCGATGGCAAGTTAAAGCCAGATCAAATGCAAGGCGCTAGCTTCACGATCTCATCACTAGGTGGTATCGGAGGAACGTATTTCTCCCCAATCGTGAATGCTCCTGAAGTGGCGATTATGGGCGTGAGCAAGGCAGCTATGAAGCCAGTGTGGGATGGTAAGCAGTTTGTGCCACGCCTCATTTGCCCATTGTCTCTCTCTGCAGATCACCGCGTGATTGATGGTGCTTTAGCTACCCGCTTCAATGTGTACATTGCTCAGCTCTTGGCCGACTTCCGTCGCGCTAGTCTGTAAGGGGGATCTATGGCTAAGCAAATGATCCTTGTGCCGGATATTGGTGACTATGCAGATTTACCGGTCATTGAAGTGCTGGTTAAAGTAGGCGACGTGATTGAAAAAGAGCAGCCGCTATTAGTTCTTGAGTCCGATAAAGCAACCATGGAAATCCCAGCCGATGCTGCAGGAATTGTTACTAGTATTGCAGTCAAGCTTGGAGAGAAAGTCAGTAAAGGTTCTGTAATTGCTGAAATTGAAGCGAGTGGTGCGGCGCCTGCACCTCAGGCGGCTCCAGCAGCAAAACCTGCTGCTCCAGCTGCACCTGCTGCTATTGCCCCCGCCCTAGTAGCGGGGCAGTACAGCGGCAAAGTAGATCATGAGTGTGAAGTGTTAGTGCTCGGTGCTGGCCCTGGTGGTTACAGCGCAGCGTTTCGTAGTGCAGACTTGGGTATGAATACTGTTTTAGTGGAGCGCTATCCTACTTTGGGCGGGGTTTGCTTAAACGTTGGGTGTATTCCATCTAAAGCATTGCTGCACACCACCTCAGTCATGGACGAAGTCAAGACCATGGCTAAGCACGGCATTACTTTTGGAGCACCGAAGATTGAGATTGATCAATTGCGCGGTTACAAAGAGTCCGTCATTGCCAAATTGACCGGTGGTCTTGCTGGTATGGCAAAGGCTCGTAAAGTAAAAGTGGTGCGTGGTCTAGGTAAATTTTTAGATGCAAACCATGTCGAGGTAGAGTTAACTGATGGTGCTGGTCAGGATCTCACTGGTCAAAAAGAAGTGGTGCGCTTTCAGAAGGCAATCATCGCTGCGGGTAGTCAGCCAGTGAAGTTACCTTTCCTGCCTGAAGATCCACGCATTGTAGATAGCACTGGTGCTTTATTACTCAAGAGTATTCCAAAGCGGATGCTCGTTATTGGCGGTGGCATTATTGGCCTAGAGATGGCTACGGTTTACAGCACACTCGGTTCACGCATTGATATCGCCGAGATGATGGATGGTTTGATGGCAGGTGCCGATCGTGATTTAGAAAAGGTCTGGGAGAAGTTCAATGCCGGACGTTTTGAAAAGATCATGCTTAAGACTCGTGCTTCTAAGGCAGAAGTTAAGTCTGACGGAATTCAAGTTTCTTTTGAAGGTGAGAACGCACCAGCTGAACCACAAACTTATGACTTGGTATTGGTTGCAGTGGGACGTACTCCGAATGGCAAAAAGATTGATGCCGGTAAAGCAGGTGTGCAGGTAGATGAACGTGGCTTTATTCCTGTTGACAAACAAATGCGTACCAACGTTTCTAATATTTTTGCGATTGGTGACTTAGTCGGTCAGCCGATGTTGGCACATAAGGCGGTCCATGAAGGTCACGTTGCTGCGGAAGCTGCTGCTGGTGAAAAATCTTACTTCGATGCGAAGCAAATTCCATCTGTTGCCTATACCGATCCCGAGGTAGCTTGGGCTGGTTTAACAGAAGAACAATGCAAGGCTCAAGGCATCGCTTATGAGAAAGGTTTATTCCCATGGGCAGCTAGTGGTCGCGCGATCGCTAATGGACGTGATGAAGGTTTCACAAAACTCATTTTTGACGCTACGACCCATCGCATTATTGGTGGCGGAATTGTGGGAACACACGCTGGCGATTTAATCGGTGAGGTGTGTTTGGCTATTGAGATGGGTGCTGATGCAGTGGATATTGGTAAAACAATTCATCCCCACCCAACACTGGGTGAGTCTGTAGGTCTTGCGGCTGAAGCAGCTCACGGCCATTGCACTGATTTGCCGCCAGTGAAAAAGAAATCTTAAGTAGCGCTTAAAGTGTAAATGCAAAAGCCCCGAGTAATCGGGGCTTTTGCATCTCAGCATCTATGAAGATGGATTCTATGAAATCAGTTTGGCATTGAGCTCACGAATACGTTCATCCACATAGTAGCCCCCGCATTCCGTATATCGAAGGTATTTAGCACCACAATGCTTGCATTCAAATACATCAGATTTATTGTATGGATGGAAGGCGGTAGAAATAGGGGCATCCGTAGACCAGATAGTCATTCCCTTAAGAAGGTCTTCCTCCCAGCATTCCGGAGCATCTTCGACTCTCAGAGTTCCAACGCACTCCAGGGAATTTGTCATGAAACCGCCCGGGATACTTTCCCAGCCTTCACAGCTCAGCGATAGGCAGTCTGGACATTTATCTTTGGGGTCAAAAGACTTGGCGAGGGAAAGTAACTCGTCTCTATTGAGGTTTTTAGTCATTCGAAGAAATTAGTATAAAAGTACGCTGGGTAGGGCATGTTTTTAAAGGATAAATTGCGCTAACGAATGTATGTAAAAAAGCCCCGAGCAACCGGGGCTTTCGCAGTCAAGACACTCGCTCAGAATTATTTCTTCTTCGTTGCCTTGCTAGCTTTCTCTGCAGTCTTCAATGCAGTTTCTGTTGCGCCACTAAGATTGGTTTGTGCAACTTCAACTGCGTGCTTAACTGCTTTTTGACTAGTTTCAAATACATTGTTTGCAGAAGCAATTGCTTGCTTCATTGCTTGCATAGCTGCATCTGATCCGGCCGGTGCATTTTTTGTCCACTCTTCTACTAAAGAGTTCATTTTCTTTTGGCCAGCTTGGAATTCTTTTTCAGCGGATTGTGTAAAGCTGTTTTGTGTCTCATGGGCCAACTCATATAAATGACGGCTATAGGCCATAATTTTTTCTGCCATTGGTTGCACTGCTTCGGCTTGATGGGCTAGCAGCTGTTGAATATCTTTCACTTCCAGTGCTTTCTTGGCGCTATTCATGCTATCGCTCAAGCTTTGTTTGGCAATATGCATATTGAGCTCAACCAACCTTTCAATGCTTTGCAAAGCTTGATTGGTTAAGCCACTCAAAGTCTCTAAGTTTGCTTTTTGTGCGGCTGCAATTTGTTCTGGAGTTAAGTTCATCTGCATCTCTTTCCGTTTAACTGTTTTGAATATTTTGATCTTCGCCTTTTACCTAATGTACTCTCTTTGCACCATTGTATGGCATAGATGTTGCGTTGCAGCATAAATGGCTTGCCATGTAGATCAAGGGTTCAAATGAGAAAAGAGCCTAAAATTAGGAGCTCAGTAAGAAATCTCAATATTTTCAGTAAGTTACCCATGAAGCTTTCGCTTGATAACGCCATTGCACCGATCTTTGTCCTCATTTGGAGTACTGGCTTTGTGATTGCGCGTATGGCAATGCCATATGTAGAGCCAGCCACCTTCCTATTTTGGCGTTTTGTAGGGGTGTTAGCGGCTATGGCAGCGCTCAGCCTTGTGTGGAGAATCACCTGGCCTAGTTGGTCTCAAATCAAGCACATCGCCATTGCAGGGATCTTGCTGCAGTTTGGCTATTTGCTCGGCGTTTGGTTTGCTGTGCGTCTGGGAATGACAGCAGGATTAGTGGCCATTATTGTTGGTCTGCAACCCATCGTTACGGCCTGGTTTGCTGCTTGGATTTCTGAGAAGGTCAGCTCAGGTCAATGGATAGGTCTAGGCTTCGGGTTTGCGGGTGTTGCGTTGGTGGTTGCCGAGAAGATTGGCTTTAACCACATTCCATTTGTTAGTTATGTTTTGGCATTTATTGCACTTCTATCTATTACCTTTGGCACCCTATATCAGAAGAAATTCTGCCCCGTATTTGATCTGCGTGCTGGATCCTCTATTCAGTTTGGGGTATCGGCAGTGTTGTGTTTCTTTTGTATGTATTTCTTTGAGTCTGGCGTAATGGTTTGGAATCCATCTGTTATTGGCGCCTTGCTATGGGCCATCTTCCCCCTGTCAATTGGATCAATTAGTTTGCTATTTATGATGATTCGCAAGGGTGCTGCCACTAAAGTCACCAGCTTTCTTTATTTAGTGCCGCCGACTACTGCTGCGATGGCTTGGCTCTTATTTGATGAGCCATTTACATTGCTGATGGCGGTAGGTTTGTGTTTGACAATGACTGGCGTGGTGCTGGTGAATGCCCGTCAGACTAATACAGTAGCGACGATTGCCGAGTAGGGTAGTCATTTGGTGGGATAAATTATCTGGATTGGGGCGAATAAAACCGCTTTGTCTTCGGAAATTAATTATCATTCCGTATGTTGAAAGTTTTGGAAGGTATTTTGGGATGCGTTTGAATCGATTTTGGCCCCTAGTTATTGCATTGCTCTTTTCAATGGGAGTGCTGGGTAACGCACCTGTTCAGGCCGCAACAAAAGATAAGCAGAAGCAAGCAAAGTCAACAAAAGTGGTGACTAAGTCACCCAAAAGAGCCAAGACTGTCCGCGTCACTGTTACTAGATCATCTGCACCCGTAGTTGCAGGACCTCCATCATTAGCTACTGCATTAGGTTTGCGTGGTCAGCGCGATGAGCTCAATCTTAAATCCGCTGTAGTGATGGTGGTCAATCAAGACACGAAGGAAGTCTATTACGAGAAGAATCCTTCCGTCAGTTTGCCCATTGCCTCTATCACCAAGCTCATGACTGCCATGGTGACACTCGATGCAAAATTGCCAATGGATGATGTCATTGTCATTAATGCTGAAGACGCGCATATTTATCGGCACTCTCGTTTGGCTGAAGGCACCTCACTTACCCGAGAAGATGCGCTGCATTTGGCTTTGATGTCCTCTGAGAACCGCGCTGCATATACCTTAGCCAGAAACTATCCCGGCGGCCTACCCGCATTTATTGCTGCCATGAACCGTAAGGCAAAAGATCTCGGCATGGAGCACTCTCACTTTGAGGATCCCACTGGACTGACTAGTGAGAATGTTGCTTCGGCAGAAGATCTCACACGCATGCTCAATGCCGCCTATCAGTACAAAACCATTCGTGAGTTCTCAACCTGGCCAGATTTAACTATGGTCATTGCCAATCGCCCACAAAAGTTTTTGAACACAAACCGTTTGGTGCGTTCCGGGGATATGGATATTGGATTGCAGAAGACGGGCTTCATTAACGCTGCAGGTCGATGTTTAGTCATGCAGGCAAGAGTAAACAACACACCATTGCTATTGGTCTTTTTGGATTCTGTAGGAACGCAATCCCGTTTTGCCGATGCAGTGCGGGTGCGCGATTGGTACGAGCGCATGCCATCTGGCGCGCAACCCATTCGTCGCTTGATGTAACTGCTTAATTAAGCTGCTGAGCCTGGCTCGGCAGATTTGGGTTTAAAACCCATGCCTTTGGATATCTGTAGGGCAGTCTCTTGAAGGGCGCGGAGCCAATCGGCCTGAATGCGATCCGTTGGGGCGCTCAAAGAGAGGCCAGCAACCAATTTCCCGGTGTCATCAAGAATGGCTGCAGCTAAACAGCTCACGCCTAACTCTAGTTCTTCGTCATCGCGAGCATTACCCACCTTACGCACGTGATTGAGTTCGGTTTCGAGTTTGCCCAATTCGGTAATGCTGTTACGAGTGTGTCCAGATAAACCTGTGCGAGTGACATAGGCGCGTACTTGTCCGGGATCGTCGCTTGCGAGGAAGAGTTTGCCAACTGAGGTGAGATGCAAAGGGGCGCGACCACCAATGGCACGAACTACCTGCATGCCTGAGCGTTCGCTATATGCGCGATCAACATAGACGATTTCATCGCCTTGACGTACGGATAGGTTAACGGTTTCACCAGTGAGCTTATGCAGAGTACGCATCGGTAGTTGAGCGGCCTCACGCACGGATAAGCGTGCCTTCACTAAATTACCCAGCTCTAAAAGTTTTAAGCCAAGGCGATAGGTGCCACCATCGCCACGCTCAACCAATCGGCAAGCAACGAGGTCATTCAAAATTCGGTGGGCAGTGGAAGGGTGCAGACCAGTTGTCTCTGCGAGATTCTTCAGGCTGCTGGATTCTTCTTGCTCAGCAAGAGCGTCTAGCAAATTCATCATGCGCTCCACTACCTGGATGGCTGTCTTGCCAACCTCGCCGGTAGATTTGGGGGTTTTGATGGTCTTGCTGATGTTCATAGGCCCCATTGTAGCGATTTCAGACGAAATTGCATATTATGAAATCCTATTTTACAAAGGCATCCGCTGAAAATATCCCGTTTTATGGGGAAACAGGGGATTAAGGCTCTTTTAGGCTTGCCTTAAAGCGGTGGCGCACTCTTTTACTAAGTCAGGGCCTCGATAAATCAAGCCGCTATAGAGTTGTACTAAGCTTGCACCTGCCATGATCTTTTCACGGGCATCTGCGCCACTCATGATGCCGCCCACGCCGATGATGGGTAGTTGATTACCCAATCTGGCTTTTAAAGCTTTGATGACAATATTAGAGGCATTTCGCACGGGCGCGCCAGATAAGCCGCCAGCCTCTTCACCAAACTCCATTCCCTTGACTGCATCGCGAGAGATGGTTGTATTGGTAGCGATCACAGCATCAATGCCAAACTCGAGCAGGAGATCGGCGATGAGATTAATGTCGCTATGGTCTAGATCGGGTGCAATTTTCAAAAAGAGTGGTTTGCGTACACCGTAACGATCGCTTAAGCGCTTTCTGGCTTCATCAAGACTTCCCAATAATTCGCGGAGCATTTCTTCGCCTTGTAAGGCGCGTAGATTTTTGGTATTCGGAGAAGAAATGTTGACGGTGATATAGGTAGAGATTTCATAAACGGCTTCCATCGCCAGGATGTAATCTCGAGAAGCCTCTTCAATCGGGGTGCTGGCATTCTTGCCAATATTTAAACCAAGTACACCACCACTTTGCCAAAACTGAGAGCGACGCACTCTGGCAACGCAGGCATCAACGCCATCGTTATTAAAGCCCATGCGATTAATGATGCCCTGAGCTTGCGGTAAACGAAACATGCGTGGCTTAGGATTGCCCGGTTGTGGCCGTGGCGTGACTGTACCGATTTCTAAAAATCCAAATCCCAATGCAGCGAGCGCATCGATATGCTTGCCATCTTTATCTAAGCCTGCTGCTAATCCAACTGGATTAGGAAAATCAATGTCACTGAGCGTTTGTGGATCGTTAATGGGCTTGCTTACTAAACGCTCCAATAAACCCCAGCGCTGCGCACGGTCCATATTGCTTAAGGTGAGGTTGTGCGCCTTTTCTGGGTCTATAGAAAACAGCCAGGGGCGGAGGAGGGAGTAACGATCGATCATGGATAGATATTATGACTCAGGGAGCTCTTGCCAGTGATCGTCAATCAAACCTTCCATAGGTTGATATTTCACCTTATACGACATCTTGTCGCTTTCCTTGATGTAGTAGCCAAGGTAAAGGTAAGGCAAACCCAATATGCGAGCTTGTTCAATTTGCCACAGAATGCTATAGCTACCATAACTAGCCGCAGAGCTTGTGGTGTCGTAAAAGGTATAAACAGAGGAGATTCCCTGTTCCAGAATATCAATCATGCTCACCATGCGCAATCGACCGGGGTGCGTGTCAAGCGGACCATCCCGAAACTCCACAATACGGGAGTTCACTCGGCTTTGTAATAAGAACTGCATGTATTGATCTTGATCATCGCTATCCATATCACCACCTGCGTGTCGCTCAGTTTGATAACGTTGATAGAGTTGGTAATGTTCCTCTTGGTAACCTAGATTGAGGACGGAGGCCTGAAGATCAGAGTGTTTTTTCTGAGCGCGGCGCTGGCTGCGAGAAGGCGTAAATTGATCCACCAAAATACGTGTAGAAATACAGGCTTTGCATTCGTCGCAATATGGTCGATAGGTATACAAACCACTACGTCGAAAGCCTGCGTTGAGTAAATCGTTATACACATCCGCATGAATCAGATGCGATGGTGTAGCTACTTGTGAGCGAGCTATTTTATTGGGCAGGTAGCTACAAGCATAGGGAGCAGTTGCATAGAACTGCAGGGTGGTTAGGGGAAGTTCTTTAAGCTGAGTCATAACCAGTGATGCAAGATTGCTTTGTCAAAAGTCCAGGATCTCTCAATCTTAGTTTGATTTAAGGATATTTGCAGTTGCTCTAAAAAGACCTGCCTGGGTATTGGGGTAGCACCTAAGGACAATAGGTGAGCCGTTTCTTGCTGGCAGTCGATCATCTGGACTTCATTCATCAGGCACCATGCACTCAGGGCTGCTAAGGCGATTTTTGATGCATTGGTCTTACGGCTGAACATAGATTCACCAAATACCATTCCTCCAAAGGCAACGCAATAGAGTCCGCCAGTAAGCTGGCCATCTTCAATTACGGCAATACTATGGGCATTGCCTGCTTCGTGAAGTGCGGTGTAGGCATCAATGATTTCATGGGTAATCCAAGTACCATCCTGATCTTTGCGAGTACTCGTGGCGCAGGAGCGTATGACTGCGCCAAAATCGGTATCAACCAATATCTGTGATTGCGTGCTTTGACAAAAGAGTCGAATATTCTTTTGCAAAGACTCACTACATTTAAAGGCGCTGGGCTTTAATACCATTCTAGGGTCCGGCGACCACCAAAGAATAGGTTGGTTATCCGAGTACCAGGGAAAAATACCTTGTTGATAGGCGCGAGCTAGTTGACCAGAATATATCTGCTCACTGACGGCAATGAGCCCAGGAACGCTAGGATCAGGATCCGCCTCAAGCAGTGGATTTGGGAAAGGGTCGTTGGGCCCTAGCCAAGCTATCTGACCCATGTCGACTCAAATTCGTTCGGATGGCAAAACGTCACGACTGCGCACATGAAATTCCTTACCAGCATCTAAGTTGCCAGCAGCGCGGTCTGCAAAAAACCATTCAAGGGTCTGCTTAACAGTGGGAAAGGCCAGTTCATCCCATGGAATCTCATGCTCATGGAAAAGGGCTACCTCAAGACTTTCTTCACCTGCAGAAAATTCTGGATTTGCCATCGTAGCTAAATAAAATAGGTGAACCTGTTCTGCATGGGGCACATTCAGTAAAGAATAGAGTGGTCCAATTTCCACGGCGGCACCAGCCTCTTCCAGAGTCTCGCGAGCTGCGCCGTGGCTAGTGCTTTCACCTAACTCCATAAAGCCTGCAGGCAAAGTCCAAAAGCCATGACGAGGTTCAATCGCACGACGACATAAGAGAACTTGCTTGCCGTATACCGGAATACTTCCGACTACGTTGCGAGGATTTTGATAATGAATGCTGCCGCACGCTTCACAGACATGGCGTTCACGGGAATCATCTGCTGGAATTTTGATAGTTAATATAGAGGCGCAATTAGAGCAATACTTCATACCGACTTTCTAAAAATGGGCTTTGATAGCGCCGCGTAATGCATTACTAAGCATAATCTCATCTGCCATTGAAACATCATTAATAGTCAGGTTGGCTTCACGGGCATTTAGGGCGGGGTCTGCAAGTAGGCCGGTACGCATTACCCCAGGCAAGAGACCCGCCGATACTGGTGGCGTAAGCCATTCAGAGCTACCTTGAGGTTTAACAAAAATGCTAGTTCTCCCGCCCTCAGTGATAAAGCCTTGTTCATTGATAAATAAGGCATCAAATCCACCTAACTTCACGGCTTCTTGCCAAGCTTGGTCATAAAGGGATCGATTGCTAATTTTGTGACGCAGTAAAGCATCCCCAGAGAACATCGTCACATCACCTTGAAGGATATTTTTAGCCCAGAATATTTTGACTGGTTCATTGATTAAATCCATTGCAGCAGTTGTAACCAATAGTTCACCAGTAGGCGTGAGGTCTATTCTTAATCGATATGACAAGCTCTTATCAAGCGATGCACAAGCGCTTGAAATCAATTTCTTGGCAGTCTCAAGTTGAAAAGGGATTCTTAAAGCTGCAGCAGATGCAGACAGACGGTGTAAGTGAGCATGCAATCTCTGGGGCTCACTATTCACAACCGCAATGGTTTCAAATAAGCCTGTAGCGCTTGGAAGATCCATTAGGAACGCAGATTTAATGCGGCACTCTTGCCATTCTTGGCCTGCATCTGAGTCATTGGTGATTCCAGCGCCAACCCCTAGGGTGAAGCTTGAGGCATGAGAGTCGTGATCTTGCGTAATTTCCACGGTACGGATGGGAACACTAAAGGCAAGGTTCCCATTGGGGTCAAGCCAGCCTAAGGCGCCGCAATAGTAGCCGCGATCTTCGGGTTCTAGTTCTTGAATAATTTCCATACTACGCTTTTTAGGGGCCCCTGTAACAGAGCCACATGGAAATACCGCTTTGAAAATATCGAATAAAGAAATCTCAGGTTTGATCTGACCCTGCACTGTGGAAGTCATTTGCAACACATCACCATGTCTTGCCACTTCAAATAGATTGGGTACTAGTACCGTACCTGGAAGAGAGATGCGACTGAGATCATTGCGTAGCAAGTCAACAATCATGACATTCTCAGCTTGATTCTTTGGGTCATCCGATAAGGCGCTCGCAATAGTGGATAGGGCACTTGCAGTACCCTTCATTGGCATAGCTTTTATCGTGTCGCCATCTCGCGCAATAAATAGTTCAGGCGATTGGGACAGTAAAAAGTTGCCCTCATGCTCAATAAAAGCACCAAAGCGCCCAGGCTGGCGATCCCTTAAGCGGCTATATAAGGCGAGTGGAGCGCCATAAGTCTTGCCTGTGATTCGATAGGTATGATTAATCTGGTAACTATCACCGCTGCGGATGTATTCCTGTATCGCTGCAATATCGGCAGTAAATTGCTCCTCGTTCAAGGATTGCCGAACATCCATTACTCCGGCGCTTGCTTGAGCTAGATCTAGCGAAGCCAGCCTCTGAGTAATGAAATTATCGACATCCTGTTTAGACAGTTTTTTGAATTCTGCAAAAGACCAGGCTTCAATGAGGGGGTGGTGATGATCTGAGTGATTGATTCGCTCAGGTAGATGATGAATTTGCCTACCTAACTCGTAAGCAAAGGCAGCAACAATAAATTCGCCCTTAGCAAGCGCGGCAGAAATTTCAGTAAGACACTGCTGGGTGGCGGTTAAATCTACCGCATGATTGCCGCTTGGAAGAACACGCCAGTATTGCAGTGCATTTTCATATTGGCGACTGGTGGGTAAGGCCGCGGTGCTTTGCGCATCATCGAGCAAAATCATCGCGGCTTACCTGGCAATTTCTACTTACTTCAGAATCGTTGCAGATTCGATGATGACAGTCTTAGTAGGAACATCAGACATTCTGCCCATGCGTGGGGCTGGAGCAACCATGGTTGGTACTTTGCGAATGGCATCTATGGTTTGTGTGCCAGAGATCACTTTTCCAAACACGGTATAGCCATTACCCATCGCATTAGGGTAGTCGAGCGCCGCATTGTCTTTCACGTTAATAAAGAACTGCGAAGTTGCAGAATCTGGATCAGATGTGCGAGCCATCGCAATCGTGTAAACATTATTCTTCAAGCCATTTTGCGCTTCAGAAACCACTGGGGAATCAGTTGGCTTTTGAACCAAATCCGGCGTAAAGCCGCCACCTTGAATCATGAAGCCATCAATCACACGATGAAAAATAGTGCCGTTATAGAAACCGCTCTTGACGTAGTTCAAAAAGTTAGCAGTGCTCTTGGGTGCTTTTACATCATCTAATTCAACGACGAAGTTACCCATCGTAGTTTTGAATTCAACCTTAGGGCCTGCAAATGCTGCTTGACTAGTAAAACAAGAAACAGCAACAACAAGGGCGGCAAATAGCTTACGCATAAGAACTCCTTAAATAAGATAAAAATAGTTTGTATTTGATTGTATTGCCCAAGACCGCCGGATGGTTAAATGATCTCTTAGCCTAGACCATTGGGAACATTTCCGGCATAAGCATAGGAAGCCTCATCAAACATGCCAGGCCTTGCAAGGTAATCCAGTGTCCAGTCAATAGTGTCAACACCCCAAAAGCAATGTTGATTCACTATCAGGGCGGGCACTCCAAAGGCGCCATCGGCTTTTGCTTGATTGGTATTAGCGATCAGCTTTGCCTTCACTTCTGGATTTTCAGGTTTAGGTGTGTCTGCGGAGAGCCCTAAATAGCTACAAAAGTCTGGCCAAGATAGGTTGGGGTCTTTCCCTTCCATCCAAACATAATCAAAAGCACGCTCAACCATCACCCACTCGGCATTCCGTTCAACGAGAAGACGTTGTGCAGCAATCGTCATAAAAGGGTGGTGTTCTGGAAAGCGAAAAGGAATGCCTAACTTCTCCGCCTGCCACACGCAAAACTGATAGGTGTGTGGGCGTTTTGCTGCAACTTCTCCTGGACCTTTGTTCTCAGCTGCCCGCAGGAGGCCGCCCAGCAAAATCGGGACAGGTGTAATTTCTAGCTTGCTGTCAAGGCGCTGTCTTTGCTTGATATACAGATAAGCAAACGGCGAAACAATATCGTAATAAAAAGTAGCTTCAATCTTTGTACTCATATCGCCTTATTTCTTCTTGTGCTCTTCATCAAGCTTTTTTAAGAACGCTAGCTTTTCTTTGATCTGCGACTCTAGGCCACGCTCCACTGGCTCGTACCAATGTGGCTCCTTCATACCTTCTGGAAGATAAGTTTCACCAGCGGCATAGCCATGCGGCTCATCATGGGCATAGCGATATTCTTTTCCATGTCCAAGCTCTTTCATCAGTTTTGTTGGTGCGTTGCGCAGATGATTCGGAACGGGTTTGGATTGATCGTTTGCTACATAAGCGCGAGCAGCATTAAAAGCGTTGTAGCTTGCATTGCTCTTTGAGGCTATAGCTAGATAAACCACTGCTTGCCCAAGAGCCAACTCACCCTCAGGGGATCCTAGTCTTTCATAGGTTTGGGCCGCATCGTTAGCCAATTGCATGGCTCTTGGATCAGCTAGGCCAATATCCTCCCAAGCCATCCGAATAATGCGTCTGGCTAAGTAACGGGGATCGGCGCCGCCATCTAGCATGCGGCAAAACCAATATAAGGCCGCATCGGGGTTGGATCCGCGAACGGATTTGTGTAGAGCGGAGATTTGATCGTAAAAGTGATCACCACCTTTATCAAAACGCCGCGCTTGAGCACTCAGTGCATTCTCTATAAATTTCTGATCAACGATTTTTACTTCCGCATTTGGTGTGAGGACCGCATTGCGCACTTGTTCAACTAAATTGAGAAGGCGTCGCGCATCACCATCAGCGTTAGAAATCAGGGTATCGATTGCTGTTGATTCAAATTGCACATCGGGCATCGCGTGCTGATGGGCTCGATCAAAGAGTAATTTCAGATCCTCGGGAGTGAGTGATTTCAAGACATAGACTTGAGCACGCGACAAGAGCGCAGAGTTCACTTCAAATGATGGGTTTTCGGTAGTGGCACCAATAAAGGTGAATAAACCAGACTCCACATGGGGCAGCAGGGCATCTTGCTGGCTTTTATTGAAGCGATGGATCTCGTCAACAAATAAAATCGTTTGCTTGCCGTACTGAGCCATATTTTGTTGGGCTTGCTCAATGGATTCCCGGATTTCTTTAACGCCCGCTAGGACTGCAGAGATCGCAATGAACTCACGATCAAATGCTTTGGCGGAGAGACGCGCTAGCGTAGTCTTGCCAACCCCTGGAGGCCCCCACAAAATCATCGAGTGAGGCTTGCCGGAGGCAAATGCTAGATTGAGTGGTTTACCACTTGCCAATAAATGCGCTTGTCCAATCACCTCTTCAATCGTTTTTGGGCGCAGTGCCTCTGCTAGGGGTGGAGGCGGTGCGCTATCAAAAAGACTGCTCATTGCATCAGGCTTGAATAAAGAGAATAACTAAGGATGCCCAGGTGAGGCAGGCTGCTGCAACATAGGTTAAGCGATTGCGCATGGTCATAAAAGCAGAGCGGGCGGCTTCGTCGGCAAAATAATATTGATAGGTGTTCTGATCAATATTGCGCTGAATGATCAGGGTAGAAGCCAAAATAAGTAAGCCTACTGGAATATAAATATGAAGCGCTAACCAAGCCACTAAAGCGGGGATGACACCCCAGATCCATGCATTACAGTCTTCCCAGCGATCACCAGCAGGTGCCTTACCTAGAAGATGTAAATTGGCACCCCAATGCAAAGCCCCCATAAAGGAAGTAATCACGGCACCATAACCTGCTAAAGATTCAGCGCTTAAATAATTCACGGGGGTTGGTGCTAATTGCACCATGAGGGCTAGCCCAATAAATGGAATAAGACCGGCATAGCCAAGTTTGCGAACTAAGGGTGGGATGGGGTTCACGATGGAGATATCTAGGTTAAGGAGTTGTAAATGAAATTATTTATCGTAGGTGTATACACCGCGACCTGTTTTGCGACCGAGGTATCCAGCGGCAACCATTTCACGAAGCAACGGGCAAGGGCGGTATTTAGAGTCGCTGAAGTTTTCAAAATACACTTCCATTACCGCTAAGCACGTATCTAATCCAATGAGATCTGCTAAGGCTAGTGGGCCAATCGGTTGATTGCAGCCCAACTTCATGCCAGCATCAATATCTTCTGGGCTAGCAAGACCTTCCGATAAAACAAAGAAAGCCTCATTGATCATTGGTAGCAAAATGCGGTTCACCACAAAGCCTGGTGAGTTTTTAACGGTGATCGGCTCTTTGCCAACGCGCTTTGCCATTTCAATAATGGCGGCATGAGTTGCATCACTAGTTTGCAGGCCGCGAATCACTTCCACCAATGCCATCAGGGGTGGCGGGTTAAAGAAGTGCATTCCAATAAAGCGGGCAGGGTTTGAGTCAAGTGCCGCTAGTTTGGTAATCGATAGGGATGAGGTGTTGGTGGCAATGATGGTGTCTTTGCTCACGACCTCGTCTACTTGCTTGAGAATCTTTTCTTTAATTGCTTGGTTCTCGGTTGCAGCTTCAATCACCAATCCCAAGCCTTTGAAGTCAGTATAAGAAGTGCTTCCTTTAATACGTTTGAGTGCAGCTTCCTTTGCTTCAATAGTTAACTTTTCTTTTTTGACAAGACGATCCAAGCCCTTGCTGATTTGTTCAAGACCACGTTGTACTGCTGCCTCATTAATATCAACCATCACGACATCAAGGCCTGCAACCGCACACACTTGTGCAATCCCATTGCCCATAGTGCCCGCACCAATGACGCCTACTGATTGAATACTCATCTTATTTCCTCTTTTGATACTGGGTGGAACCAAATAATTGCTCTCTAGCCTTGTCATCGTGCAAGGGTTTACGTAATGCGGTTAACACTTCACAGCCACGTATTACTGCTGGCCGTGCCCCAATCTTTTCAAACCATTTTTTGAAATGTGGGTAATCATTGATTTCAATGCCTTGATTTTTCCAATTACGAGTCCATGGATAAATCGCAATATCAGCAATGGAATAAGTTTTGCCTGCAATATAAGGATTATCTTTCAGTTGACCATCCAATACTCCATAGATGCGTTTGGCTTCATTGGTGTAACGATTAATGGCGTATTCAATTTTCTCAGGTGCGTAGAGTCTGAAGTGGTGGTTTTGCCCAAGCATGGGGCCAAGGCCACCCATTTGGAACATCAGCCATTGCAGCACCTCGTACTTACCGCGGGTGCTTTGGGGCAAGAATTTGCCAGTCTTGCCGGCTAAATAGAGAAGGATGGCGCCAGACTCAAATATATTGATTGGTTTTCCGTCCGGCCCATTAGGATCAACGATTGCTGGAATCTTATTGTTAGGGCTAATCTTGAGGAATTCAGGCGCAAATTGATCGCCGGCACCAATATCAATCGGATGAGCAATCCAGTCGCGACCTAGGCGGTAGCCGCATTCTTCGAGCATGATGTGCACCTTATGGCCATTTGGGGTTGGCCAACTGTAAACATCAATCACTTCTTTTAATTTTGGGGTTGCCATTTTTTCCTCTATAAATTTTGTAAGCGCTGTAAAGCATTGGCGAGAGTTTGCTCTTGCTTTGCAAAACAAAAACGAATGACGCCAGACTCGGTAGGTTGATCATAAAAAGCAGAAACTGGAATAGCGGCTACCCCAACTTCACTAGTAAGCCATTTGCAAAAATCAGCCTCATTCAATTTAGCCTGAGGGATTCCCAGCGCGGAGTAATCAGCGCATTGAAAATAACTTCCGGGACTAGGAAGCAATCTAAATTTGGTTTTACTTAAGCCAGCCCTAAAAAAATCTCGCTTAGCTTGATAAAAGGCGGGAAGATTTAAGTAATGATTTTCATCTGCAAGATAAGTAGCTAAGCCATATTGCATAGGGGTATTGACGGCAAATACATTGAACTGATGTACCTTGCGGAACTCTTTTGTTAGCGCAGATGGCGCAGCTACATAACCCACTTTCCAACCAGTGACGTGATAGGTCTTGCCAAAACTGGAAACTAGAAAGCTCCTAGCTGCTAACTCTGGATGAGAGGAGATGCTATGGTGCTTGGCGCCGTCATAGACCATATGCTCATAGACTTCGTCACTCAGTATCAAGGCGGAAGTATCGCGAACTAAGGCTGCTAGGTGATTAAGATCTGATTTATCCCACACCATACCAGTCGGATTATGTGGAGTGTTAATCAATATAAGTCGCGTTTTAGGGTTGACAGCATTTGCTAATACATCCCACGGAATTTGATACGAAGCCACTTGTCCTGACTCATCACGTACGACCTGCAATGAAATGGCAATCGTTTTTCCTCCGGCCAAATCTATTGCAGGTCGGTAGCAGTCAAAGGCGGGTTCGATGATGATGACTTCATCGCCAGGACCAACGCAAGACAGTATGGCTGTAAATATGGCCTGTGTGCCACCCGCAGTAATTGTGATTTCAGTATCAGCATCGTAGTGGTGACTATATAAACGGCTGATCTTCTGACTAATGCTATGACGAAGCTCTGCAACTCCAGCCATAGGTGGGTATTGATTGTGATCTGCCAACATGGCGGCATTCACATCAGCAATGAGTTTTCTGTCGCATGGAAAGTCCGGAAAACCTTGCCCAAGATTAATCGCCTGATGCTCTGCGGCCAGGGAGGACATCACCGTAAAAATGGTGGTTCCAACTTTTGGTAGGCGACTTGGAAAAGAGGGTGTCTCTAGCGGGTTCATGAGTGCAGGGGTAATGATCGGTCTTTTACAGCGGATATATCCGGTAGTCGCTAGAATGGTAAAAATACATAAACAAATTGTGCCATGCTGATCGTTCTTTCACCTGCTAAATCCCTGGATTACAAGACCCCCGCCAAGGTCAAGGCACCGACTTTGCCCGAGTTTGTCTCGGAATCAGCCAAGCTCATTGCTGATCTCAAGAAGCTAGCACCGCAAGACATTGCCAAATTGATGGGTTTATCCGATCAGTTGGCCACATTGAATGTCGGTCGCTATCGGGATTGGTCTAAAAAATTCACAGAAGAAAACAGTAAGCCGGCGATCTATGCCTTTGATGGGGATGTCTATGATGGTTTTGACGTTAAAACCCTGAATGCCAAAGCAGTAGAGTTTGCCCAAGATCACATCCGAATTTTGTCCGGCCTTTATGGCGCGCTGAAGCCTCTGGATTTGATGCAGCCTTATCGCTTAGAGATGGGCACCTCATTCAAAAACGCCAGAGGTAAGGATCTTTATGCATTTTGGGGGAGTCGCGTAACCGATTCCATCAAGAAGGTTCTAGAAAAGCAAAAAAAGCCAGTCCTACTGAACCTGGCTTCAGAAGAGTATTTCAAGGTACTCCAACCTAAAGAATTGGATTGCCAGGTCATTTCCCCGGTGTTTCAGGATGCCAAGGATGGTAAGTACAAGATTATTTCTTTTTATGCCAAGCGAGCCCGCGGCTTGATGGCTCGCTATGTGGTTGAGAATCGCATTACTGATCCCGCTGATTTAAAGGGCTTTAATTTAGATGGTTACAAGTACTATGCCGCTGAATCGAAAGTAGATAAGCCTGTATTTAGAAGGGCAGAAAGAAAATAATGGCCGTGCATCGCACTAAAGCATCGCAACGGAATTCTCCAGAAGTGGAGAAGATGGTAGCTGACGCAATTTCCTTGGCCGCATCTGGCAGTCAGATCGAGGATCGCTTCTGGGAAGAGCGCCTGAACGTACGCTTAATGCGCTTGCTCAAAAGTCAAAATCAAAACGTGATTGATGCCGCCCTAGATCAAACCTTCCGTATCAATACAGTAGCCTTTGAAGTACTTGCCGACATTGCAGAAACCTTGGCTGAGTCATTGAGGGTTGAACATGAAGGGCAGGGCTGGGATGTATTGTTACTAGCAATGCCTATCGTTGCGCATACTCGTTATCAGATTCCATCTGGGCCATTGCCTGTCAATATTATTGAGTCAACTGCTCAGGCCCTACATAGCGCTATTGCTTCAACTGATACTCGCATAGCCATTGTTCCTTGGCTTTACAGCATTGATCAAATGCCGCATTCCCATTGTCAAACGCGCGTGCTGACTGAAGCATTAGCAACTGCGGCAATTTCCGGAAAAGATGTCAAGCTTGAATTGCGCAATATGTCGGAAACGATTGCCGTATTAGCGGATCCGCGTTTTATTATTGCCGCCTTAAGTGCGCCGAGCGGCTCCCCCATTTTCCGATGGCAGGCTGAGCCAACAGCCCGCCAAGAGCGGGGCGTGAGTTTGATTGGTTGGCAAACTGCTATGCAGGAGCCGATTGCATCTCTACTCCCTGGTTGTGAGTTTGAGTTGCTCTTACCAGAGGCGTATTTCACAAACTGCCGTTTGGCTGATAAGCATGTACGACCTTTGAGTATTCGCGCAGCAGTCAATTTTTTAGAGAGCACTCTCGGGATATTGCCGGCTGGCTTATCTTGTGTGGTCGGTGCATTTGGAGAAGAGCAGGCGGATGAGTATCGAATATCGTTCAGTGTAAAAGGTTCATCCGAAGTAACGTATGGAGTGATTTGGCCGCTGTACGACAGAGAAAGCGTGGCAAATGACGCTTTAAACGACCTGTCAGATGATGAGAGTCCAATTAAGAAGATTTGTGATGCCTTGCATGACGCAGGAGTAGAGGATATATTCCGACATGCAATGCTGTTTGATCCAGAGCTTTGTGATGACTGTGGAGCGCCTTTATTCCCAGATCGCTCAGGCGAGGCAGTGCATGCTGAAATGCCAGACGATGCACCATCACAGCAACCTTTGTTTCACTAAATAAAACAAAGAAGCAAAATCAAGAAATCAAGAAATAAAGAAATAAAAGAAACACTAAGCAATAAAAAAGCCGAGAAGTCTCGGCTTTTTTATTTGATGCAGTGTGAGAAATTAATTCTGCACGAATGGTTCCGTGCCAGCAAACAGGTGTGGCAACTTACCAGATTTCATATCTGCTGTTTGGCAAAAATCGGCAAGACGTACACCCGCTTTAATGTTAAATAACATTGCTTTGTTACCCAACACCACTAGGTCGAAACCAGAGTTGGTATTTTTGTAACGGAGACTGCCCGGCAATGAAGTTTGGCGATCCAAATCATACGTTTTGGATTCCCAAGTTAGGCGGATCTTTTCAGTTGAGCCAGTAGTTTTGAACTGCTTGCTTTCTTGACAGGTCCAAGTAAATGCTTCCTCATCAGCAAATGCATTTGCAGCGCCTAAAGCGCTAGCAAGCACAAGGCTAATGGCGAGAAGGTTTTTCTTCATCTAGTTTTCCTTATGAGAGCAAGTGCTTAACGCCAGCTTGCTCTTCGAGTAACTCATTCAGGGTGTGGGTCATGCGCTCGCGGGAGAATGCATCGATCTCTAAACCTTCGATCATTTTGTATTCACCGTTTTCGCAAACAACTGGGAAGCCATAAATCACTTCAGCAGGAATGTCGTATTCGCCTTTAGAAGGAATACCCATCGTTACCCACTTACCGTTAGTGCCGAGAACCCAATCATGAATATGGTCAATTGCCGCATTCGCTGCAGAAGCTGCAGAAGACAGCCCACGGGCTTCAATGATGGCTGCGCCACGCTTACCAACAGTTGGAATAAATACATCTTTGTTCCAGGCTGCATCGTTGATAGAGTCTTTGACAGACTTGCCATCGATCGTTGCAAAGCGATAGTCTGGGTACATTGTTGGGCTATGGTTACCCCATACAACCAATTTCTCAATATCAGCTACCGGCTTGTTCAACTTGCTAGCCAATTGTGAGAGTGCGCGGTTGTGATCCAGGCGCAGCATTGCTGTGAAATTCTTCGCAGGAATATCTGGAGCAGATTTCATGGCGATGTAAGCATTGGTATTTGCTGGGTTACCAACAACCAATACTTTTACAGTCTTCTTAGCAACTGCATTTAATGCCTTGCCTTGAGCTGTGAAAATTTGTGCGTTAGCGGAGAGCAAGTCTTTACGCTCCATGCCAGGACCGCGTGGACGTGCGCCAACTAAAAGGGCAACGTCGATATCTTTAAAAGCGGTCATTGGGTCAGAGTGTGCTGACATACCTGCCAATAGCGGGAATGCGCAGTCTTCCAACTCCATCATGACGCCAGTTAAGGCTTTTTGAGCTTTTTCATCAGGAATCTCAAGCAATTGCAGGATGACGGGCTGATCTTTGCCCAGCAGGTCGCCATTGGCGATGCGGAATAGAAGGGAATATCCGATTTGACCGGCTGCACCGGTTACAGCGACACGCATTGGGGCTTTTGCCATTACTGAGAACTCCAAAGGAAGGTTAATTGGGTTAAATAAAGAAAACTTTTCTATTATCCATTCAAGTGTAGGGACTTTAGCTTTACACTGTCAATGATGTCTTATATAAGACTAGAATTACCCTGAATTTTATCCAATTGACACGGCCTGGAGTTAATTTGTCTGATGTGAATTTGCCTGTTGCCTCATTTAGCCCTCTGTACGAACAGATCAAGGCGATGATTTTGGCTAGTTTGCAAGCCTCGGAATGGCTTCCGGGGATGGCTATTCCGAGTGAAATGGAGCTCGCAGCCCGTTATGCCGTGAGTCAAGGCACTGTCCGCAAAGCCATTGATGAGCTGGCCGCCCAAAATTTACTGGTTCGCCGCCAAGGGAAGGGCACCTTTGTCGCCACCCATCAAGAAGACGACTGGCAATATCGTTTTTTACGATTAGCCCCGGATTCTGGTGAGAAATTTCACCTGACCAATCAATTTTTGACCTGTGAAAAGACTAAAGCAAGCGCTTACGTGGCCGAATTGCTCAAATTAAAGGCAGGCGACTCGATTATTCATATTGACAGGGTTCAGAGTTTTGCGGGCAAACCTATTGTTTTTGAAGAGATATTTTTGCCTGGCTCCCGTTTTAAGGGTTTAGACCTCGAGGTTCTCAATGCTTGGCACGGTCCCATGTATGCCTTTTATGAGGGGCAATATGCCACTCACATGGTGCGCGCAGAAGAAAAAATTAAGGCTATAGCTGCCGATGAAATGCTGGCAAAACACCTTCATCTGGAAGAGGGTGCGCCACTCCTTTCTGTAGAACGGGTGGCTTTCACCTACGGGGATAAACCAGTAGAAATTCGTCACGCTAGATACGACACTTCAAAGCAGCATTACGAAAACAAATTGAACTAAGTGCGTTGATGAACATATCCGTTAAAACCCCTATTAAACCCCTATAAACCCGTAAAAATCCCCACCAGCCCTAAGGTTTCCAATAGAATATGTTGCGATACAACAAAACCACAATGAACCTCCACCTAAAGATAGAGATTGCCCATGGTTGATTCACAGCAAAATGTAAAAAAAGATAGACCGGTTTACCGAAATATTGGTCTTGCCCAGTTGATTAAATACCGCCTTCCTTGGGCCGGTAAAGTGTCAATTCTTCACCGCATTAGCGGGGCAGCGATGTTCCTCTTGCTGCCATTTATTTTGTATCTCTTCGATCAGAGTCTTGCATCTGAGCTGAGCTACCAAAAATTCCAAGCTTTCACTGGCAATATTTTGGTCAAGATTATTTGTCTCGGTTTGATTTGGTGTTTCTTGCACCACTTCTGTGCTGGTATCCGTTACCTCTTGCTCGATTTAGAAATCGGCGTTGAGAAGTCTGAAGCAAATCGTTCAGCCATTTTTGTTTTGTTCCTCGGCTTGGCTTTGACTGCTGTAGTGGGTCTCAAATTATTCGGCGTGTACTAAGCGCACATCATTTAAGGAAATTTCATGCCTATTTATCAAATTGGACCAAAGCGCTTAGTTGTAGGCGCGCACTACGGCCTTAAAGAATGGATCATCCAGCGCGTTACCGCGATAGTGATGGTGGTATTTACGATTGTTTTGTTAGTGGACTATTGCATTACTGGCAGCGCTACTTATGAAGGCTGGTCTGCTTTGTTCAGCAACCAATTCATGAAGTTGTTGACGCTCTTGGCGTTTATCAGTCTGTTCTATCACGCCTGGATTGGTATCCGTGATATCTGGATGGATTACATCAAGCCCGTCAGCATTCGCTTAACACTCCAAGTGTTAACTGTTTTGTATCTCGTAGCCTGTGCGGCCTATGCCGTGCAAATTTTGTGGAAAGTGTAATTCGATGACTGCAATTAAAAAATCATTGCCACGCCGCCGTTTTGATGCGGTGATTATTGGGGCAGGTGGTTCCGGTATGCGCGCATCATTGCAGTTGGCTGAAGCCGGCTTGAATGTTGCTGTACTAACTAAGGTATTCCCAACACGTTCACATACAGTTGCCGCCCAAGGTGGTATCGGTGCTTCATTAGGCAATATGAGTGAAGACAATTGGCACTATCACTTCTATGACACCATCAAGGGATCTGACTGGTTGGGTGACCAAGACGTGATCGAGTTCATGTGTCGCGAAGCTCCAAAAGTCGTTTATGAGTTAGAGCACTTCGGCATGCCATTTGACCGTAATCCAGATGGCACGATTTATCAGCGTCCATTCGGTGGCCACACAGCAAACTATGGCGAGAAGCCTGTGCAACGTGCTTGTGCTGCTGCTGACCGTACTGGCCATGCCATGTTGCATACCTTGTATCAACGTAACGTGCGCGCTAAAACAAACTTCTTCGTTGAGTGGTTAGCGCTCGATTTGATTCGTGATGATGCAGGTGATGTTGTTGGTGTTACTGCTCTCGAAATGGAAACAGGCCAGGTTTATATCTTGGAAGCCAAGATTGTGATGTTGGCAACTGGTGGTGCGGGCCGTATTTGGGATGCATCAACAAACGCGTTTATTAATACCGGCGACGGTATGGGCCTAGCAGCTCGCGCAGGTATTCCATTGGAAGATATGGAGTTCTGGCAATTTCACCCAACTGGCGTTGCTGGTGCGGGTGTGTTGTTGACAGAAGGTTGCCGCGGTGAAGGCGGTATCTTGCGTAATAAAGATGGCGAGCGTTTCATGGAACGTTATGCGCCAACCTATAAAGATTTGGCCCCACGCGATTTCGTATCCCGCTGTATGGACCAGGAAATTAAAGAAGGGCGCGGTTGCGGCCCTAATGGTGACTATGTTGTGCTCGATTTGACACACATTGGTGCTGAGACCATCATGAAACGTTTGCCTTCTGTTTATGAGATTGGCATTAACTTTGCAAACGTTGATGTCACTAAAGAACCGATTCCAGTAGTCCCAACGATTCACTATCAGATGGGTGGTATTCCTACGAACATTAATGGTCAAGTGGTTGTTCCGGCAAACGGCATCCATAATGAAATTGTTAATGGCTTGTATGCAATTGGCGAGTGCTCATGCGTTTCTGTCCACGGCGCGAACCGCTTGGGCACTAACTCATTGCTCGACCTCTTGGTATTCGGTCGCGCAGCTGGTAACCACATTGTTGGCCTTGATCTTAAGAATCGAGAGTTCAAGCCCTTGCCTGCGAATGCTGGTGAGCAAACATTGGAGCGTATTGCGAAGTTGGATAATTCCACTTCAGGCGAGTACGCGCAAGACGTTGCAAACGACATTCGCAAGTGCATGCAGAAATATGCTGGTGTGTTCCGTAATCAAGAGTTGATGGATGAAGGCGTTCGTCAAATGGCTAAATTGACAGAGCGCGCTAAGCACTTATGGGTTAAAGATAAATCCGAGATTTTCAATACGGCTCGTATTGAGGCTTTGGAAGTGGCTAACTTAGTCGAGACTGCAAATGCAACCATGATTTCTGCTGCAGCTCGTAAAGAGAGTCGTGGTGCACATTCGCATGATGACCACCAAGAGCGCGATGATGAGAATTGGATGAAGCACACCCTTTGGTACAGCGAGGGAAATAAGCTTTCTTACAAGCCAGTTGTCTTGAAGCCTCTCACTGTTGAGTCCTTCCCTCCTAAAGAACGTACTTTCTAAGCAAAAGAGATAGAAGATGAGTGATATCCGTATATTCGAAATTTACCGCTACGATCCAGATGTCGATGCTGCTCCACGCATGCAACGTTATGAGTTAGAACTCACTGGTGAGCGTATGTTGTTGGACGCTTTGATTTCTTTGAAGAAGCAAGATGAGTCGATTTCTTATCGTCGCTCATGCCGTGAAGGCGTGTGCGGTTCAGATGCAATGAACATCAACGGTAAAAATGGTTTGGCTTGTTTGACCAATATGTTGACTTTGCCTAAGGTCATCACATTGCGCCCATTGCCTGGCTTGCCAGTAGTGCGTGATTTGATCGTCGACATGACTTTGTTCTTCAAGCAGTATTTGTCAATCAAGCCTTACTTGGTAAATGACAATCCTCCTCCTGAAAAAGAGCGTCTCCAGAGTCCTGAAGAGCGTGAAGAGTTGAATGGCTTGTATGAGTGCATCTTGTGCGCATCATGCTCAACTTCATGCCCATCTTTCTGGTGGAATCCAGACAAGTTCGTTGGCCCAGCTGGATTATTGCAGGCTTATCGCTTTATTGCGGATAGCCGTGATGAAGATACCAATCAGCGCTTGGATAATTTGGAAGACCCATACCGCTTGTTCCGTTGCCACACCATCATGAATTGCGTGGACGTATGTCCTAAGCACTTGAACCCAACGAAGGCAATTGGCAAGATCAAGGAGTTGATGGTTCGTAGGGCAGTATGACCCTCGGCAATGCAGAGTTATATCGTTTAAAGAGTGATGCTCGTAGGGGCTTGCTAGAGAACGATTTAATTCTGCAGCGTTTCTTTGAGCGTTACGGCACTCAATTAAGCGTAGAAGATGGAAAGGTTTTAAGCCAGTTATTAGCTTTAGATGACAACGACTTGATGGATTTATTGATTGGTCGTAAAGATTCTGTAGCCAGCCTGGAGAAAGAGATGCAAACAGACTCTTTCAAGATGGTTTTACAAAGGCTGAGAGAGAAGTAATTCAGTATTTTGGTGCAGTAGTTGTATAGGTGCATGAGCGAATAGTGTATTAATCATATTTTTGAATGACTAAGGATTAGAAATGATTGAATCGGACATCAAAGCAAAACTCTCGTTTTCGGATGGAACTCCAGATATTGATCTGCCAATTTATAAAGGGACAGTGGGTCCTGATGTAATCGACATTCGTAAGCTCTATGGTCAGACTGGTAAGTTCACTTACGACTCAGGCTTCTTATCTACAGCATCATGCAATAGCAAAATTACCTACATCGATGGCGATAAGGGTGAGTTGCTCTATCGCGGCTACCCAATTGAAGATTTAGCTAATAACTGTGACTTCTTGGAAGTTTGCTACCTCTTGATCAATGGCGACTTGCCAAATGCCACAGAGAAAAAAGACTTTGAAGAAATGGTCATGCACCACACGATGGTTCATGAGCAAATGCAATTTTTCTTGCGTGGTTTCCGTCGCGATGCACATCCAATGTCGGTATTGACTGGCTTGGTTGGTGCGATGGCAGCCTTCTACCATGATGCGATTGACTACAGCCAGCCTAAAGCCCGCGAAGTAGCGCAAATTCGTTTGATTGCGAAGATGCCAACTTTGGTTGCGATGGCTTATAAATATTCTGTAGGTCAACCATTTATCTATCCTGATAACTCTTTGTCATACACCGCTAACTTTATGCGCATGATGTTTGCAACACCATGTGAAGAGTACAAAGTAAATCCAGTATTGGTTCGTGCTTTGGATCGCATCTTTACATTGCATGCAGATCATGAGCAAAATGCTTCCACTTCAACTGTGCGTCTGTGTGGTTCATCAGGCACCAATCCTTTTGCAGCGATCTCTGCTGGTATTGCTTGCCTCTGGGGCCCAGCTCACGGTGGTGCAAATGAAGCCTGCTTGCAGATGTTGAATGAGATTCAAGCGAATGGCGGCGTAGATAAGATTCATGAATTTATCGCTCAAGTAAAAGATAAGAACTCAAGCGTTCGCTTGATGGGCTTTGGACACCGCGTTTATAAAAACTTTGACCCGCGTGCAAAGTTGATGCGTGAAACCTGCTACGAAGTATTGAATGAACTGGGTCTCCAAGATGATCCATTGTTCAAGTTGGCCATGACTCTTGAGAAGATTGCTTTAGAGGACGACTATTTTGTAAGCCGTAAGCTCTATCCAAACGTAGACTTCTACTCTGGTATCGTGCAACGTGCTTTAGGTATCCCAACAGAAATGTTCACCTGTATTTTTGCACTGGCAAGAACAGTAGGTTGGATTGCTCAGTGGGAAGAAATGATTACTGATCCAGAGTACAAGATTGGTCGTCCACGTCAGCTATATGTTGGCGAGACTTCACGCAAGGTTCCTAACATCACCGTTCGTAAATAAAGGTTTTAAGGTCACTCATGTCTCGTACGCTTTATGACAAATTGTGGGATGACCACGTTGTTTACTCCGAAGAGGATGGCACAGCCACAATCTATATTGACCGTCAGTTGTTGCATGAGGTAACCAGCCCTCAAGCATTCGAAGGTTTGAATTTGGCTGGCCGTCCAGTTTGGCGTATCTCTGCCAACTTGGCGGTATCTGACCATAACGTCCCTACAACCGATCGCTCTGGAGGTATTGCTGATCCTATCTCCAAGTTGCAAGTAGATACCTTGGATCAAAATTGCGATGCCTTTGGTATTACGCAATACAAAATGAACGATACCCGTCAAGGGATCGTTCATGTCATAGGCCCAGAGCAGGGCGCAACTCTCCCTGGTATGACCGTGGTTTGTGGAGACTCTCACACCAGCACCCATGGTGCATTTGGTGCCTTGGCATTTGGTATTGGTACCTCTGAGGTTGAGCACGTATTAGCAACGCAAACTTTGCTCATGAAAAAGAGTAAGAACATGTTGGTGCGGGTAGATGGTCGTTTGCAACCAGGTTCTACAGCAAAAGATATTGTCTTGGCTGTGATCGGTAAGATTGGTACGGCGGGTGGTACTGGCTACACCATTGAGTTCGCTGGTGAGGCCATTCGGAATCTCACCATGGAAGGTCGCATGACCCTGTGCAATATGGCAATTGAAGCGGGTGCTCGCGCAGGATTGGTTGCTGTAGATGAAACTACTATTGAGTACATCCAAGGTCGTCCATATGCACCTAAGGGCCCAGCACTATTGCAGGCTTTGCAGTATTGGAGAACATTGCATTCTGATGCAGATGCCAAATTTGATGCTGTAGTGGAATTGCGTGCAGAAGAAATCGCACCTCAAGTGACTTGGGGTACTTCACCAGAGATGGTGCTCTCGATCAGTGATCGTGTACCTGATCCAGAAAAAGAGCGTGATCCCAATAAACGTTCAGCAATGGAGCGGGCTCTGGAATATATGAACCTCACTCCAAATACCCCGCTTAGCAGCATCTCGGTAGACAAAGTATTTATTGGTTCCTGTACTAATAGCCGGATTGAAGATATTCGCGCTGCAGCGAAAGTGGTAGATCGCATTGGTAAAAGGGTTGCAGCTAATGTCAAGTTGGCATTAGTGGTTCCTGGCTCTGGTTTAGTTAAAGCCCAAGCAGAGCGAGAAGGTCTAGATCGCATCTTTAAGGCCGCAGGCTTTGAATGGCGTGAGCCGGGTTGCTCAATGTGTCTGGCAATGAATGCTGATCGTTTGGAGCCAGGCGAGCGTTGCGCTTCAACTTCTAATCGTAACTTTGAAGGTCGCCAAGGTAATGGTGGTCGCACGCACTTAGTAAGTCCAGCGATGGCTGCTGCCGCTGCGATTGAAGGCCACTTTGTTGACGTTCGTAAGATTTCTTAAAGGTAAGCAAGATGAAATTTTCTTCAGTATCTTTAATTGCAAAATTAACTATTGTTGGTGTTGCAGGTTTGATCATTGCTGCTTGTAGCAGCACTATGGAAGGCATGGGTAAAGACTTGCAGACCATGGGTAACGCGATGGGTGGATCGGGAGCGAACTCTACTCAGCAGAATCAATCTCAAACTAAGGGTAAAGACGTTGTTGTTACTCCTGTGAAATAAAAATAGAGTTCAGAATCATGGAAAAATTTACGGTATACAAAGGTTTGGTTGCTCCGCTTAATCGCGAGAACGTGGATACCGACGCCATCATCCCTAAGCAATTTTTGAAGTCGATCAAGAAAACAGGGTTTGGTCAAAACCTGTTTGATGAGTGGCGCTACTTAGACCACGGCGAGCCTGGTCAAGATTGCAGTACTCGACCTATTAACCCGGACTTTGTACTCAATCAGCCTCGCTATAAAGGCGCAGGCATTCTCTTAGCCCGCAAGAATTTTGGCTGTGGTAGTTCACGTGAGCATGCTCCTTGGGCTCTAGATCAGTTCGGCTTTAGAGCGGTGATTGCCCCTAGTTTTGCCGATATTTTCTATAACAACTGTTTCAAAAACGGTGTTTTACCGATCGTTTTGACAGAATTGCAGGTAGATCACCTTTTTAACGAAACCATGGCATTTAGTGGGTATCAGTTGACGGTTGATCTAGGTGCACAACAAGTCATTACCCCTGAAGGCGCTGCCTATAGCTTCGATGTAGCCCCATTTAGGAAGTATTGCCTTCTGAATGGCTTGGACGATATTGGCTTAACTCTGCGCCATGCAGATAAAATTAAGGCTTATGAAGCCGAGCGCATCCTCAAAATGCCTTGGCTTACGACACAATTGCCGTAATTTGTTGATTTAAGGGCCTTTCATGAAAATTGCAGTTCTCCCGGGCGATGGAATCGGCCCGGAAATCGTTGCTCAAGCCGTTCGCGTACTTCAGGCCTTGGGCCCAAAGTTTGATTTAGAGGAAGCCCCGGTGGGCGGTGCTGCATACGACGTAGCTGGTCATCCATTGCCGCCAGCAACTTTGGAGTTGGCTAAAAAGGCCGATGCTATTTTGTTTGGTGCAGTAGGTGATTGGAAATATGACACGCTTGCTCGTGAACTACGTCCAGAACAAGCTATCTTAGGTTTGCGTAAACACTTAGAGCTGTTTGCAAACTTCCGTCCAGCAATTTGCTATCCAGAGCTCACTGCAGCTTCAAGCTTAAAGCCTGAAATTATTGGCGGCTTAGATATTTTGATCGTACGTGAATTGAACGGAGATATTTACTTTGGTCAGCCACGTGGAATTCGTACATCCGAGTTACCGCTATTCAAAGGTGCACGAGAAGGCTTTGACACAATGCACTACAGCGAGCCGGAAGTAGAACGCATTGCTCATGTTGCGTTTGAAGCGGCACGTAAGCGTGGCAAAAAAGTATGTAGCGTTGATAAAGCTAACGTATTAGAGACTTCTCAGTTATGGCGTGAAGTGATGATTCGCGTATCTAAAGACTATCCAGATGTGGAGTTATCCCATATGTATGTGGATAACGCTGCGATGCAATTGGTTAAGGCACCTAAGGCTTTTGACGTCGTTGTCACAGGTAACCTCTTTGGTGATATTTTGTCCGACGAAGCGGCAATGCTTACAGGCTCGATTGGTATGTTGCCATCAGCCTCATTGGATAAGAACAATAAAGGCTTATATGAGCCAAGTCATGGTTCAGCACCAGACATCGCTGGTAAAGGGATTGCGAACCCTTTGGCTACTATCTTATCGGCGGCAATGATGCTACGTTATTCCTTGGGAATGCCTGCAGAGGCTGATCGTATTGAAAAGGCCGTGCAAAAAGTATTGACACAAGGCTTGCGAACGGCTGACATTTATACCGAAGGAACGAAAAAGGTCACCACGGTACAAATGGGTGATGCGGTAGTAGCAGCCCTTGCGTAAAAAATTTATAGAAATATTACATAGTTCAAAATTTACTAGATAGTTAAATCATGGCAAATACAAAAACACCATTGGTAGGCTTAGTCGGTTGGCGCGGCATGGTTGGTAGCGTGCTCATGGAGCGCATGCTTGCTGAAAAGGATTTCGATTTAATCGAGCCTGTATTTTTTAGTACCAGCCAAGCAGGTGGTGAAGTGCCTTTGCTCAATGGTCAGAAAGTAAGCAAGAGCGAAAGCAGCTTACAGGACGCGAATGACATCAAAGCATTGTCCCGTTGCGACATTATTCTGACTTGCCAAGGTGGCGACTACACCAATGACATCTTCCCTAAGTTGCGCGCAGCTGGTTGGAATGGTCACTGGATTGATGCTGCAAGCTCCTTACGCATGAAAGAGGACGCCGTATTAATTCTGGACCCTGTGAACCGTCCGGTAATTGATAAAGCCTTGGCTGCTGGTGGCAAGAACTGGATCGGCAGTAACTGCACTGTCAGCTTGATGATGATTGCGATGGGCGGCCTGGTAAAGGCCGACATGGTTGAGTGGATTAGTGCCATGACTTATCAGGCAGCATCTGGTGCTGGCGCACAGAATATGCGTGAGTTGCTCCTGCAAATGGGCGCCTTGCGTGACAGCGTAGCCACTGAACTGGCAGATCCTTCCTCATGGATTTTGGATATCGATCGTAAGGTGACTGAAACATTGCGCTCGTCTGATTTCCCGAAAAAGAATTTCCGTAACACTCCTTTGGCCGGTAGTTTGATTCCATGGATTGACGTACCGGTTGAGAATGGTCAAACGAAAGAAGAGTGGAAGGGTGGTGCTGAGTTCAATAAGATCTTGGGTCGCCCGGCATTCCGTACGCCTGGCAGTATTCCAGTAGATGGATTGTGCGTGCGCGTTGGTGCGATGCGCTGCCATTCACAAGGCCTGACCGTGAAGCTTAAGAAGGATATTCCCCTTAAGGAAATCGAAGCGATCTTGGCAAACGACAACCAGTGGGTCAAAGTAGTTCCCAATGATCGCGAAACAACTGAGCGTGACTTATCACCTGCAGCGGTGAGTGGAACTTTGACGGTGCCTATTGGTCGCCTACATAAATTAGCAATGGGCCCTGAGTACCTTGGCGCATTTACGGTTGGCGATCAGTTGCTGTGGGGTGCTGCTGAGCCACTTCGTCGTATGCTTCGCATCTTGCTCGAAAACTAAATCACTTTGATGTCACGTACAGCTCAATTTAGCTTCTGCAAAGCACTTTGCTTTATCTGGCTTAGTTGGGCTTGCTCAGCATGGGCGGTATCTTTGGGTTCACCTCAGCTGCAGTCGCGCCCTGGCGAGCCCCTGCGCGTAGAAATTCCGATCCGCATTGCGGCAGATGAGCAGATTGCACTAGAGTCGCTCAAAGTTTCTTTACCAAATAAGTCTTCTTATGAACGCCTTGGTGTTTCGCAAAAGATTCTAGATCTCAATCCGCAGGCGATGGTCTATCGCAATCGTACTGAGCAATTGATGATCCTGGTAGAGACTGTGAACGCAGTGCCGCTAAGCGATGATCCTTTTTTGGATGTGCTAGTAAATCTAAATTGGTCTAGTGGCAGTATTACCAAAACCTTTACCTTATTGATTGGCGATGCTCAGAAGGTGGTGGTCAAACCTGGGCAGACTTTATCTGAGATTGCGGCGCTCATGACTCCTCAGTTAGAGGGAGCAACACTCGATCAAACCATCATGGCGCTATACAGGGCGAATCCTGATGCCTTTGCTAGTGGCAGCATTAACCGTTTAGCTGCTGGCGCAGAATTGAATAAACCTAGTCAAGCGCTGTTGCGTTCGATTAGCCCAGTGGAGGCCAATCAGTTTGTTGCTGAAGCAAATGAACAATGGCGCTCTGAACAGGGTGGAAAAGCTGACAAAGGTCAAAGTGCTAATCCCTCTAAATCTGGCGCTTCTCCAGCTACCGAGTCGAGTGCAAAGGATCGTCTTAAGATTGGCTCTAGCGCAGAAGGCAATGAGCAAGAACGCCGCTATACCGAAAACTTAGTAGCTCAAGAAAAAGAATTAGAGCAAGCTAAAGCCCGCGTTGCTGAGCTTGAAAAGAATATTGCTGACTTACAAAGTCTCTTAAATAAAACCAAAGAGAAAAAAGCGGTTGATAACAATTTTGGCTTGGGTGGATTTGGACCGGCCATATTGGCTATCGGGCTGATTACTTTAACTGGTTTGTTGCTATGGGCATTAGCCCGCAATGCGCGTCGCTCAGAAGCTTCTGTGTTTGAGGGGTCGGCGCCAGCAGCGGCTAAAGCTACGACTTCATCATCAGCCAGTGCATTTGAAATCCCGGAGCGCACTAAAGCACTTTTTGCCAGCATCGATTTGGATCTTTCAAAACCCGCCAAAGAAGTGCCTGCAGCAGTTGCTCAATTGATTCCCGCTACCGAGAGCAACCCGTTGGCTGATACCCTGCGTGTAAAACTAAACTTGGCGCGTGCCTACATCACGATTGAAGACTTCTCAGCGGCTAAAAAATCCTTGGAAGAAGTCATTCGCGTTAGTCACTCAGTAGATCCGACAATTACAGTTGAAGCACAAGCCTTATTGTCCGAGCTCTCCCATCGACAGGCTTAAGGTTAAGCGATGCGTATAGCGCTCGGCCTTCAATACGACGGTAGTCCCTATGCTGGTTGGCAGGTTCAGCATAATCACAATACCGTTCAAGCAGAGCTGGAAAAAGCCATCACTGCATTTATTGGAGAAGAAGCTAAAAGCTCTCCAGTACACACTATCACTGCTGGTAGGACGGATACTGGTGTTCATGCCTTAGGCCAAGTAGTTCATTTCGATACCAATGTTGAACGTGAAGATTTTTCTTGGGTGAGGGGAGTGAACTCTTTTTTGCCAGATTCAATCGTGGTGAATTGGGCTAAACCAGTTTCTGATGAATTTAGCGCTCGCTTTTCTGCATTTGAACGAACCTATATTTATGCATTACATGCAGGCCCATGCCGTTCGCCAATCGCCAGCACCCGCGCAGGTTATGTCATGCTGCCACCGGATCAATGGTTTGATATTGATGCCATGAAACAAGCTGCCCAATGTCTGATTGGGGAGCACGACTTCTCTGCCTTTAGATCTTCAGAGTGCCAAAGTAAGACGCCAGTCAAAACCATGTATGGCATTGACATCATCTCTGCTGAGCCTTGGTTATATTTTCGGTTTCGGGGCAATGCATTCTTGCATCACATGGTGCGCAATCTCGTAGGCTGCTTTTTGCAGATCGGCCGGGAAAAACAAAAGCCAGAGTGGATGGCGGAACTATTGGCTGCTAAAGATCGCAAACTGGCTGCGCCTACTTTCATGCCGGATGGCTTATATTTGGCCAAAATCGATTATCCCGAGGAGTTTGCTATCCCTGATCCATGGCTAGAGAACTCTTGGCTTCCTGCCAAGATCATGAATCCCTAAAGCTTTATCATTCATTTATGGGCTTACTGACACACTCTAAAGGGCGAACCCGAGTCAAAATCTGCGGTTTAAAGACCTCGGCAGACGTAGATGCAGCCGTTTTGGCTGGGGTCGATGCTGTTGGGTTTGTCTTTTATCCTCCCAGCGTTCGGGCTGTAACCCCCAATATCGCTGCCCAGCTTATTTCTAGGCTACCAGCAGGGGTGGATGCCGTTGGACTGGTTGTTAATCCAACAGATGAGGAGTTTGCTGCCATCCGTAGGGCCGCTTCGATTACTTTGTGGCAGTTTCATGGGGATGAGACCCCTGAAAGATGCGCTCAATTAGCCCAAGGCGAGCCTTGGATGAAGGCTGCACGCGTTGGTTCGGACTTCGCTTTTGATGAATTTTCCCTACAATACAGGGATGCAAACGCTTTTCTGCTGGATGCCCTCGTTGAGGGATATGGTGGCGGAGGCGTTCCTTTTGATTGGCAAGGAATTCCGCAGACATGGGTAAGCGAAAACGCGCCTCGGGTCGTTTTGAGTGGTGGATTGAACGCGCACAACGTGGGCGAGGCTATTGCTCGTCTGCATCCTTGCGCGGTTGACGTCTCTAGTGGCGTCGAAAGCAGCAGGGGTGTTAAAGATCCTGCGCTCATGACTGACTTTGTAAAAGCAGTGCGCGCGGCAGATGCCAAAGCATCATCCTAATAATTTGCTGTAAATAAATCAAAAGAGGTAGCTATGTACGACAAGCCAGATGCACGAGGACACTTCGGTCCCTACGGCGGCGTGTTTGTTTCTGAGACATTGATGTATGCATTAGATGAGCTCAAAGAAGCCTATGCAAAATATCAACATGATCCAGAATTTATTGAAGAGTTCCATTACGAGCTTAAGCACTTCGTTGGACGTCCATCACCGGTGTATCACGCTAAGCGTTGGAGTGAAATGCTCGGCGGTGCGCAGATCTATCTCAAGCGCGAAGATTTAAATCATACGGGTGCACATAAGATTAATAACGTGATCGGCCAGGCGATGCTGGCTAAGCGGATGGGTAAGCCACGCATTATTGCGGAGACAGGGGCGGGGCAGCATGGCGTTGCCACAGCAACCATTTGCGCTCGTTTCGGTTTAGATTGCACGGTCTATCAAGGCTCTGTGGATGTTGCCCGTCAGGCGCAAAACGTATTTCGTATGAAATTACTGGGCGCTAAAGTGGTTCCCGTCGAGTCTGGCACTAAGACATTAAAAGATGCCTTGAATGAAGCGATGCGCGATTGGGTAACCAATGTGGATAACACTTTTTACATTATTGGTACTGTCGCAGGACCACATCCTTATCCGATGATGGTGAGAGATTTTCAAAGCGTGATTGGTGAAGAGTGCAAAGTGCAAATGCCAGAGATGACGGGTCGTCAACCTGACTTTGTGTTGGCTTGCGTTGGTGGTGGCTCAAACGCGATGGGTATCTTCTATCCATACATTGATTTCCCAGAAGTGAAATTGGTCGGTGTTGAAGCTGCCGGACATGGTCTTGGTAGCGGTTTACATTCTGCGGCACTGTGCGTTGGTAAGCCAGGCGTACTGCATGGCAATCGTACCTACTTATTACAAGATGAGAATGGTCAGATTTCAGAAACCCATTCTGTTTCTGCTGGTATGGACTACCCCGGTGTTGGCCCTGAGCATGCCTGGTTAAAAGATTCTGGCCGTGCTGACTATGTCGCCATTACTGACGAAGAGGCCCTAAAAGCCTTCCATGATTGCTGTCAAATTGAAGGGATCATTCCTGCATTGGAGTCTTCGCATGCCATCGCTTATGCCTGCAAGCTTGCTAAGACCTTACCCAAAGACAAGACCATCTTGGTTAACCTCTCAGGCCGTGGAGATAAAGACATGCATACCGTTGCACAAGCAACAGGATCAGAAGGTTAAGAAATCGTATGTCAAAAATTACTGCACTCTTTAAAGAGTTAAAAGCTACAGGTAAAAAAGGATTGATTCCTTTTATTACTGCGGGTGACCCTGATCCAAAGCAGACTGTTGAATTGATGCACGCTTTAGTTCGTGGTGGATCAAGTGTGATTGAGTTGGGTGTGCCATTCTCTGATCCGATGGCTGATGGCCCGGTTATTCAGAGATCATCCGAGCGTGCATTGACTCATGGCGTCACATTGCACTCTTGTTTGGAGATGGTTAAAGAGTTTCGCAAACAAGATACAAGCACTCCAGTAGTGCTCATGGGTTATGCAAATCCGGTTGAACAAATGGGAGCAGAGCGCTTTGCAACAGAAGCTAAGGCAGCAGGTGTAGACGGAGTTTTAATCGTAGATTACCCCCCAGAGGAGTGCGTTGATTTTGCTGCACATATGCGGGTTGCCGGAATTGATCCTATTTTCTTATTGGCGCCAACTTCATCAAATGAGCGCATTAAAGAGGCTGCCAAAATTGCTTCTGGTTATATCTATTACGTCTCCATGCGAGGAGTCACTGGGGCATCCCATCTCAATACGCAGGATGTGGCAAGCATCATTCCTAAAATCCGCGAGGAGACCGATATTCCGATTGCTGTAGGCTTCGGTATTAGCGATGCTGCCAGCGCCAAGGCGGTATCTACCAGTGCTGATGCAGTAGTAATTGGTAGTCGAATCATTCGTCTTTTGGAGGATGCACCCCCAGGGCAGGCAGTACAATCATTGGAAACCTTCATTCGTGAGATTCGCGACGCATTGGATAGTTAAAACTAATGAGCTGGATAGATAAATTACTCCCACCCCAAATTCAACATACTGATCCTGCCAATCGCAAATCAGTGCCGGAGGGTTTGTGGGTTAAATGCCCAAGTTGTGAAACTGTTCTCTACAGCACTGACATCGAAGCTAATTTATCAGTTTGTCCAAAATGCAGTCATCACATGCGTATCGGTGCGCGTCAACGTTTGGATAGTTTGCTGGATCCAAAAGGTCGCTATGAAATCGGTGCTGATATTTATCCAACCGATCCCCTGAAATTTAAAGACTCCAAGAAATATCCAGACCGCATTAAAGAAGCAAATGATGCTTCTGGTGAATCAGAGGCCTTGATTGTGATGGGTGGAAAAATTGAAACCATTCCCGTAGTTGCTGCCTGCTTTGAATTTCAGTACATGGGCGGCTCAATGGGTTCAGTGGTAGGCGAGCGTTTTGCTCGGGGAGTTCAAGAAGCCATTAACAAGAAATGCGCGTTTATCTGCGTCACCGCTACTGGTGGCGCACGCATGCAAGAGAGCTTACTGTCTTTATTCCAGATGGCTAAGACCAATTCTATGTTGACCTTGCTATCTAAAAAAGGCTTGCCTTACATCAGCGTTCTAACCGACCCCACCATGGGCGGTATTTCTGCCAGCTTTGCTTTTATGGGTGACGTCGTGATGGCAGAGCCAAAAGCCTTGATCGGTTTTGCTGGTCCTCGCGTGATCGAACAAACTGTGCGTGAAAAATTGCCAGAAGGTTTCCAGCGCTCAGAATTCTTGATGCAAAAGGGTGGTATCGACATGATTGTGGATCGTCGCCAAATGCGTAGTGAAATTGCGCGTTTACTTGCATTGCTGCAAAAACTTCCTGAACCTGCAATCGCGGGTAGCTCAGCCGTTTAAGCGCTTGAGCACTGCACACCAAGCCCCAATTCTGTTTACTAGCCTCGAGGCCTGGCTTAGTCACCTCGAAACAGCCCACCCTGTGGGCATCGATATGGGGCTTGAGCGTATCAATCGTGTCAAAGCAGCGCTAGATCTTCACTTCGACTGTCCTGTTATCACCGTTGCCGGAACTAATGGCAAAGGCTCAACCTGTGCCTTCTTAGAAAGCATCTTGCTTTCGTCTGGCTATCGCGTAGGTTGTCATACATCGCCGCACTTACTGAGCTTTAATGAGCGCGCTCGTGTGAATGGTGAAGAGGTGAAAGACGCTATTTTGCTAGAGCACTTTGCTGCAGTAGAAAAAGCCCGTGTGAGTCTGGTTGATGCCCCCACGTTGACGTATTTTGAGTTCACTACTTTAGCAATCATGCATTTGTTTGCAACTTCGAATTTAGATGCAGTAGTGCTTGAGGTTGGAATGGGTGGGCGATTAGACGCCGTCAATATCGTCGATGCAGACTGCGCGATTGTGACTAGTATTGATATTGATCATGCCGACTTTCTAGGTGGTACGCGTGAAGCAATTGGCTTGGAAAAAGCTGGCATCTTCCGCCCTGGCCATATCGCTGTTTGTGGTGATCCCATGCCGCCGCAATCCCTTATCGACTATGCTGAAAAGCTCGGATGTGATCTCTGGTTGCAAGGGCGGGACTATAACTTCCAGGGTGATAAGCAACAATGGGGTTGGGCAGGGCGAAAAAAACGCTTTAGCGGACTCGGCTACCCCGCATTGCGTGGCGCCAATCAGATTCTGAATGCATCGGCAGTTATTGCTGCCCTGATGGCTTTACACCAGCGTCTTCCAGTAAGTGCGCAAGATATTCGTAATGGCTTTGCCCTGGTGGAATTGCCGGGGCGCTTTCAGGTGCTTCCAGGTCAGCCTACAGTGGTGTTGGATGTTGCCCATAATCCCCACGCAGCAGCTACCCTTGGCCAAGGTCTAGATAAAATGGGTTACCACCCCTACACGTATGCCATTTTTGGGGCTATGGCCGATAAGGATATTGAGGGGGTGATTAAGCCCCTCATCAATATCGTGGATTTCTGGTTTTGCACCGATTTACCAACCCCAAGAGCTGCCTCAGGAAAGGCTTTGGCTGATAAGCTTGAAGCCTTGGGGGTTAAGCCCAAGAATGGCGCTGACGGTGGTATCGAAATCTTTGAAAATCCTGCCTCAGCGTATCAAAAAGCGCTATCTGTGGCTGGTGAGGGTGATAGAATTGTCATCTTCGGATCCTTCTATACCGTTGCCGGTGTAATGGCTTATCGAAACAACCAGGCGCATTGATCCATGATTCGTTTACCGAGCTTTTTTAAGCGAAAAACACAGACTGATGACCTTGAATTAGGTTCAGTAGGGCGTCGCGCAAGCAAACGTCCAGCCCCTCGCAGTTTCCAACGCGCAGTCGAGGCTGAAGAGCTCGCTCTCACAGAAGATCCAGAACAACAAAGAGCACGCCATCGTTTAATTGGCGCTGCTGTATTAGTGCTCATTGCAGTGGTGGGATTGCCCCGTATTTTGGATAGCAAGCCAAAGCCAGCGCCAAACGATATTGCTGTCAATATCGTAACGAGCCTACCAATGCCGGGAGCCGAAACAAAACCAGAAGCAAAGGCGGAAGAAAAGCCTAAAGCGGATGTTCCAGCTGAGGCTACTAAGGTAGTTGCACCTGCCCCAGAGGCTAAAGCAGAAACTAAGGCCGAACCAAAGCCTGAGCCCAAGCTAGAATCAAAAGTAGAAGCTAAGTCTGCACCTGCAGTCAGCAAACCGCCTGCTTTGGGATTGGCTGCTGGCGAGGAAGTAGTGGCTGCTTCTGCTGCAAAACCCAAAGTAGATGATGTGAGCAAACCAAGTGCGCCTAGTACTAGCTCAAATGGTTCCGGTAAATACGTAGTTCAGATTGGTGCATTCGCATCAGAAGATAACGTAAAAGCATTGGTAGCAAAGCTTAAAAGCCAAAAGATTCCAAGTTACGTTTTAAATAAAACACGTCCCGATGGAACTAGGCTTTTTCTCCTCCGTGCTGGTCCATTCACCGACAAGGATGCGGGTGAGGCGGCACAAAAGAAAATTAAAGCAATGGGCTTGACCCCAAATCTTGTCGAGACTGGTAAGCAGTAATGGAATACTTATCCACCTTAAAGTTAACATCGGTGGATTACTTCACCCTAGTCGTACTCTTGGCATCTGCATTGGTGGGTATCTCGCGTGGCCTATTTAAAGAAGTTCTCGCACTAGCATCATGGTTTGTTGCCGCTTGGGTTGCATATCACTACAGCAACTATCTCTCAACTGAGTGGCTCTCAACTTTCCATCTCGATGAGTTATTGAGTCTTGGTTTAAGTTGGTTGATTCTATTTGTATTAACGCTAGTCATCTGTGGATTGTTCGGTGGAGTGGTGCAAAAGATCATATTGTCAGCGGGCTTGAGCTTGACCGATCGATTTTTAGGTTTGGTATTTGGATTGTTGCGCGGTGGTTTGATTGTGTTGGTGCTTGCTACTCTTGCTGCCTTAACACCTATCCCGCAAAGTATGGCGTGGAAAAATGCCATCACCAGACCAGCCATTGATGTGGCTACTGGATTAATTAAAGGCTGGTTACCAGCTGATTGGGCAAAGCAATTGAGTGATGCAGTGCCCAAAGTTACCCCTACCATTACTCCTAAATTAACAATAGGAATCTAGAGATATGTGCGGCGTCGTCGGAACTGTTTCCCACTCCCCAGTAAATCAACTTCTCTACGATGCTTTGTTGCTCTTGCAACATCGCGGTCAAGATGCGGCTGGTATCGCCACCATGAATGGTAATTCGTTCACGATGCATAAAGCGAATGGCTTGGTACGAGATGTTTTTAGAACTCGTAATATGCGCAGCTTGGTAGGTAATGCTGGCATCGGTCAAGTGCGCTACCCAACTGCTGGTTCCGCTAGTAGCGAAGAAGAGGCGCAGCCGTTTTACGTTAGCGCTCCTTACGGAATTATCTTGGCACACAACGGTAATCTCACAAATGCGCCGAGTCTGCGCGTAGAGATGGCTTACCGTGACCGTCGCCATATTAATACCAGCTCGGATACTGAGGTACTGTTAAACGTATTGGCTGATGAACTCCAAAAAGAGACCAACAGCGCCGCTTTAGATGAAGCTGCTATGTTTAATGCAGTTACTGGTGTAGCTAGTCGTGTTAAGGGCTCCTATGCAGTAGTTTCTTTGATTGCGGGATACGGCTTATTAGCCTTCCGCGATCCGTTTGGTATTCGTCCACTGTGTATTGGTCGTATTGATACACCGCAAGGTCCGGAGTGGATGGTGGCATCTGAGTCCGTGGCCCTAGAGGGTCTTGGCTTTACCTTTGTTCGTGACGTGAATCCTGGCGAAGCGATCTACATTGATTTAGATGGCAACTTCTACACCCGTCAGTGCGTAGCGAATGCAGTTCTGACGCCTTGCATCTTTGAATACGTCTACATGGCTAGACCAGACTCCACTATTGATGGTGTTACCGTTTACAACGTACGCATGCGGATGGGTGATTACTTAGCTGAAAAGATTCGCAAAGAGACTGATGTTTCTGAGATTGATGTAGTCATGCCAATTCCGGATTCGAGCCGTCCTGCTGCGATGCAGGTAGCTAAGAACTTAGGCGTAGATTATCGCGAAGGCTTTTTTAAGAACCGTTATATCGGTCGCACCTTTATCATGCCTGGTCAAGCGATGCGTAAGAAGTCTGTTCGTCAGAAACTTAATGCTATGCATGTTGAATTTAAAGACAAAACAGTTTTGATCATTGACGACTCAATTGTGCGCGGTACAACCTCATTTGAGATCGTACAAATGGCGCGCGAGTCTGGTGCTAAGAAGGTGATTTTTGCATCTGCCGCGCCACCAGTTCGCTTCCCGAATGTATATGGCATCGATATGCCAACGCGTAGTGAGTTGGTCGCTTATGGCCGTACCGATGAAGAGATTAATAAGATGATTGGTGCAGATCAGCTAATCTATCAAAGTGTTGAAGATATGAAGCAGGCGGTGAGGGATATCAATCCTAATATTCAGAACTTTGAAGCTTCTTGTTTTGATGGTCATTACATCACTGGCGATATTAATGAATCTTATTTGGATGCCTTAGAGGCACAGCGTAATTCTTCTGCCGCCAAGGCCGATCGTCAGCGTGATTCCAGTGATTTCGCCCGTTCCCAACTCCATCTGCATTTGGCTACTGAAGACTAAAAAGCGACAGGAAATTGCCTCACTCGAGGCAATTCCACAATTCGGTGTCAAAATAGCAGTATGAAGAGTAAAACCACACGTAAAAAGCCTGATTTTTCTAAACTAGCGCTTGAGACCTTAGCGGTTCGCGCTGGTACTCGTCGTACCGCTGAATATCAAGAACATTCAGAGGCAATGTTTCTCACGTCTAGCTTTTGCTTTGATAGTGCTGAATTGGCTGCCGATGGCTTTGCCCATGCAGATCAAGGTTTCATCTATTCACGCTTTACCAATCCAACGGTCAGCATGTTTCAAGATCGCTTGGCTGCCCTTGAGGGTGGCGAAGCTTGTATTGCTACTGCCTCTGGAATGTCAGCCATTCTGACAATGGCGATGGCCCATTTACAAGCGGGCGATCATGTCGCTTGCTCGCGCTCGGTATTTGGTGCAACAATTCAATTGTTTACTAATATCTTGGGTCGGTTTGGAATAACTACGACCTATGTGGATTTGGCTGATACTAAGTCATGGCAGGCCGCTGTCCAGCCGAACACTAAACTCTTTTATTTGGAAACGCCATCCAACCCCTTGACCGAGATTGCAGATATCAAAGCAATTTCGAAGATTGCCAAAAAAGCAGGCGCATTATTTGCTGTGGATAACTGCTTCTGCACCCCAGCCTTACAAAAGCCATTAGCACTGGGTGCTGATGTAGTCATTCATTCGGCAACGAAGTATTTAGATGGTCAGGGCCGAGTAGTTGGCGGTGCAATTGTGGGCAGCAATGATTTTGTCATGGGTAAAGTGTTCCCGTACGTGCGCACTGCAGGACCAACACTCTCAGCATTTAATGCTTGGGTATTTCTAAAAGGTCTAGAGACTTTAGAACTGCGCATGAAGCAGCAGAGTGCTAATGCGCTTGCCTTGTCTCAATGGCTTGAGAAGCAGCCGCGCGTGGAGCGTGTGTATCATCCTGGCCTCAAATCACACCCACAACACGCTTTGGCAATGCGCCAGCAAAAGGCGGGTGGTGCCATCCTGTCTTTCACCCTAAAGGGTGGGAAGAGAGCTGTATTCAAACTCATCAATCAAACCAAGCTTTGTTCTATTACCGCAAACTTGGGTGATACGCGCACAACGATTACCCATCCCGCAACCACAACGCATTGTCGTGTAACGCCTGAAGCTCGCCAAGCCGCCGGAATCACTGACGGCCTAGTGCGTATTGCAGTTGGTCTTGAAAATATCATCGATTTGAAGAGCGACCTCGTTGGCGGACTCAAAAAATAATCAAGTCCACCAGGATAGGCCCATGGGTTTCTCGGACGCTACTCAATTCTGGAATGAACGCTTCAATAAAGAAGAGTTCATTTTTGGAAAAGAGCCCAATGAATATTTGGTTGAGAAAACCCTTCAATATCTCAAGCCAAACAATAAAGTTCTTTGTATCGCCGACGGCGAAGGGCGCAATGGTGTTTGGTTGGCGAAGCAGGGAATGCAAGTTATTGGTTTTGATGCGTCTGATATTGCCTTATCCAAGGCAAATCAGTTTGCCAGAGAGAATCAGGTCAAAGTTGAGTATTCATTCTCAGACACAGACAGCTTTGCTTGGCATCCCAATGCTTATGATGCAGTTGTAGCTATCTTTATCCAGTTTGCCGATGCACCAATGCGTGAACGCATTTTTCAAAAAGTTTACGAGACGCTTAAACCCGGTGGGATCTTTATTCTGCAGGGATACACACCTAAGCAACTCGAATACAAGACAGGTGGTCCATCTCTTATTGAGCACCTCTATACAGAAGAGCTCATATCTGATCTAGCGAAAGACTTGCAGATCCTAGAGCTTTGCTCTTATGAGAAAGAATTGTCCGAAGGTCCAAGACATACTGGAATGTCTGCTTTATTGGGCTTGGTGGCTCAAAAGCAGCCTTAAAGCATACCCAGCATTTAGCCTAATATTTGGGTATAAAATGATATTTATGCAATCTCACAAAAGATCTCTCACGATTCTTATTTGCCTCTTCTTGATATCTTTTAAGGTAGCGGCTAGTAGCATCTTTATTGATACTGCTATTGAGCGCATCCAAATGCATCACACTTCATTTGCTAGTCATATCTCCGATCAAGGTCGTCATAGTAATGGGCCTGCAGATGGGGAGCAGCAGTCTCACACTCTATTTTTAATGAGCCATGTCACTGCGTATATCAGCGATATTGGTATTACTGTTTATTTACCATTGATATCCGAGTTTAAATTCCTAGTAACAAGTCAAGTTTTATTTACTCAAAACTTCCCGGATTCAGCATTTAAACCTCCCAAAGCTTAAGCCTAATTTTATTAGGTAGGAGGCGTCTTAATAGCGTCCTCTTTTTTGCTTATTGGCTGCTATCGCAGCCATTGATGGGGAATCACACCATGTATCAGTTTCTAAAGGCATTGCCATTGGCAATTCTTATTCTATTTGTTTCAGCATGCAGTAGCGTTAAATTAGATGATGCTAATAATGTAGCCACTGTCAACGCTAATAGCTCTTCCTCTTATGATCCGATTAGCGATCCTAAGTCTAGCGTGTATGGCAAGCGATCGATTTATTTTGAGTTTGATAGCTATACCGTTGATCCGAAGTACGTTTCCACCATCTCTGCTCACGCTTCATATTTAAAGTCTTCGCCCAAGCAAAAAATATCGATGATTATTCAAGGCAATACGGATGATCGCGGGACGGCCGAGTACAACTTGGCTTTAGGTCAGAAACGCTCAGAGGCTGTTAAGAAGGCATTGTTAGCCCAAGGGGTGAGTGAGCTTCAAATTGAGGCAGTCAGCTTTGGGAAAGAAAAGCCAGTCAATTCAGCGCAAACCGAAGCGGCTTTTAAAGAAAATCGCCGCGCTGATTTTGTCTATCAATAAATGGATCGGTTAAAACTATGAAAAATATATTTAAATTAAGCCTATTGTTTATTACCCTCTTGGGTGGTTGTGCCGTAAATAATGCCCCCCTAAACTCCGCACAAGTTGTCAATGGATCTGCGCCAATTTCAAAAGGAGTCCCAGTGCATTCTGCGGATGTAGCAAAGCGACTCAACGACTGCATTATTAAAAGCAACCAAAGTACAGATGCTTTATTGGTTGATAGTCAGATCATATCTGTTACTAGAAATAATCCCTACGCAAAAGCACTCTTTAGTTCGACTGATAAGTTGACAGATCAGCAGGCCAAGGCATTAGCGAATTATTTGTCCGAAGCCAATACATGTCGTCCTATTGCGCTAGAGGGGTTAACGCCTGAAATGACATCCCTTTATAACGAATTTTTTAAGAATATTGACACCGTCTATGCAGACCTCATTGCTAAAAAGATCTCAATAGGGGTGGCCAATCAAGAAAGGCAACTACTCATCCAAGATGCTCACATGAAACGTCTGGCCCTTCAGTCTAAAAAGAGCTAAAAGCCATGGCTAGGTATAAATTTCAATGCCGCTCTTGTAAGTTTGAATGCATTAGCGGTATTGGTAGAGAGCTTGGACTGCATTCGTCTAGAGTGGCGATGGTCTGCAAATCTTGTGCAGCTATAGATACGTATACGGTAGCCCACTCAGGTAGTATCAATACTGAAATCAGTATGCCGCCAATTTGCACTTCCTGCCACTCAAGCAGCCACTTGTCAGAATGGGATGGCCTTACTTGCCCACATTGCCAAATGAAGATGAGGGCTTTGGGTGGGGATGTTGACGCTGAGAGGCCCTTTAAATATTGGTGAAGAAAATTTAAAGCCTAAGTCACCCTCTGAGATACTAATTTAAATATATTAATTGGCTTCTCTGAATCTTCGTGGGTCATTGATTGGTCTAAGCGGCATAATGTGAATTTTGCCGCTATCAATTTCTAGGTGAGCAATCTCGCCTACCTTTAATGACAAGCGCTTTACTTCAGCAGCGGATGCTTCCCAAACCACCGCATGTCCACCCTCAAGAGTGCGTAACTGAATAACGGCAATTTGCCCTAGGGTGCTTAATTGTTCAACTATGACCTCTACCGAGAGTGTGCTCTTATCGGCATTAAGACTCAATCCCTCTGCAGTAATCACCCAGGCTACAGGAGTATTTGGTGGGATTTTACCTTTATCGACAACATTAAAAATCTGCTGACAACCATTCCAGGTAAGCTTGCCTGCCGTAAATATGCCTTCAAACTTATTGTTGATGCCAACAAGCTCTGCGACGCGGGAGTTACGAGGACGCTCAAATAGGACTTGTGGAGGTGCAGTTTGTAGACCAACGCCTTGATCGATCACTGTAATTCTGTCGGCCAATAAATCTGCTTCACGCAGATCATGCGTGACTAGCAGAATCGGAATATTTAAATCTTTCCGTAACTCCGCCAGTGTTTTGTAAAGACTTTGACGTGTTGGCGCATCAATCGCCGAGAAGGGTTCATCAAGCAATAGTATTTTCGGGGTGCGTGCTAGTGCTCTTGCTAAAGCAACCCGTTGCTGTTGACCACCTGAGAGTTGATTGGGCATTCGATTGGCGAGTTCGCCGATACCCATGCGCTCCAACCACTCTTGAGCTAGCTTCTTACGCTCAGAAACTTCTGGTAGCGAGTTATACAAAGGAATGCAGACATTCTCAAGTGCAGTTAAGTGTGGAAATAGCGCGTATTGCTGAAATATAAATCCACAGGAGCGCTCGGCAGGGCTCAGTGATACGCCAACTCCACCAATCTCGTTTGCTTCAAACCATAACTGTCCATCGCATTCAATTTTGCCGGTGTGAGCATTGTTTAAGCCGGCAATCGTACGCAAGGCGGTTGTCTTGCCGCTACCTGAAGGGCCGACTAAAGCGTGCAACTCTCCTGGAGTGCACTCAATATTGAGCTGCAGGGGATTTGGGATCGCCTGAGAAATCTTGACCTTAAGCATTAGACCTCCCATCTCTTGGGGGGTGAAGGATGACGCCCAAAGACGCCATAAGAAAGGGCAATAGCTACTAGCGATGTTCCAAGCAATATTAAGGACAGTAGACCAGCACCGGTAGTATCAAAACTTTGCACCTTGTCATAGATTGCTATAGATACCGTTTTAGTCTCTCCCGGGATGGCACCCCCAACCATGAGAATTACACCGAATTCACCAAGGGTATGTGCAAAGGTGAGAACGGCTGCACTAGTGATGCCGCGCCATGCCAACGGCAATTCAATAAGGCGGAAGATTTGCCAATTAGACAGCCCGCTGACTTGTGCTGACTCCAGGATTTCAGGCTGAATTGACTCAAACGCTCTTTGTATTGGCTGAATGGCAAATGGCAAGTTAACAATGAGGGAGGCTATGAGTATTCCGGTAAATGAAAATACGAGTGGGATACCAAAAAAGCTTTTGCCTCCTAGACCTACCAAAAGGTAATAGCCCAAAACAGTAGGTGGTAGCACCAAGGGAAGTGCAAGCAAGCCCTCAATCCAAGATCTGCCTTTGCGCATCCTTTGAAGTGTGTGGGCTACCCACATCCCAAATGGAATGATGAGGACTAGGGTCCATAGTGCTAGCTTTAGAGATAGAAAAAGGGCATCGATATCAATCACAATTGCATTGTATTGCTATTATTGATGCCAATACACCCTTAGAGTCCCGCCTAATTAGAAACGCATGAAAACTATAGAAATCAAAAAAGCCTGGAATGGCAATAGTAATTGCGAAGCATGCTCTATTAGGAGTTCTGCGTTATTTGCCGAGCTCAATGAGGAAGACTTTTCTATGATTCATAGCCCAATAGATGATTTGAGCTTTGAAGCTCATGCAAATATATATGCTCAAGGAGACTCAGCCCAATCCTTATATACCTTACGTGAGGGATACATTAAATTACTTCACGTTAATTCAGATGGATCAAGTCGAATAATTCGGGTGGTGCTACCCGGAAACTTATTCGGAATGGAGGCTCTATTGGGTGAGCGTTACGAGCATTCTGCAGTTGCCCTTACGAATGTACATTTATGCCAAATCCCCAAATCCATCATCTCTTCATTAGGTGAAGAGTCTCCAAGACTTCATCGACAAATAGTTAAGAAATGGGGGGAGGCCTTATCTCAATCTGAGTCATGGTTCTCTGAAATCAATACCGGAAGAATTGAGGTCCGGCTAGCTCGCTTCCTATTGAAGCTTGCTAGAGAGTCTGGGTCCTTTGCTGTTGCTCCCTTATTCAGGCGTGAAGATATGGGACTTATGATGGATGTTAAATTTGAAACGATTAGCAGGGCATTGGCATCCATGTCCGAGCAAGGCCTTATCTCAAATGTTAGCAAGCTTTCTGTCCAAATTCCGAGCATTGATGCGCTGCGTACTTTTTCGGAACGTGGCCTTTAATTGCTTCCAAAAAGAAAGGCTGCCGAAGCAGCCTTAGCATTTAAAACGAGCTAAATTACGCTTTTTTAGCATAAGCAGAGCACCAACCTTTAGAGGATACTTGCTTGCCAGCAAATAACGGGCAACCACCAGCGGCAGCATCAGTTTTGCCCTGGAATAATGCGCAGTTACTGCACTGTTGACCAGCGGCGTACTTGGCATACTTTGCTTTATCTACCTTGGTGGCATCAGACTTATATCCCAAACCAGCAGCTTGTGGATCAGTTTCAGCAACCATTGCTTGAGCTTGTACTTTACCGTTCAGGGCTAGGGTACAGGCGCCAGCAGCAGACAAAATCATAAATTGACGACGGGTTGGTTTCATATATTTCTCCGGGTTAAGTAAAGCATTTATAGATAAGACTGAGTGCAACTAAAAATGTAAAGATAGAAAAAATTTGCTGAATTCTTGGACCGCTAATCTTTTTCTCAAGAACTTTGCCAATTAATAAACCTACAAGTGAGCCGATAGCAAAGGGGAGTGCAATCGTCAAATCTAATATCCCCGTAGCTAGAGATACAAATGCACCTCCAGCTGAGACTATGGCAAGAACGCCTAGTGATGTTGCCACTATCGCTTTCATCGGTAGATCGGTAAATTTTTTAAGCGAAGGAACGATGATGAAGCCTCCCCCGACTCCTAATAATCCAGACAAGAATCCTGCGCATGCGCCAGCAAACATAAGGGATCTGGCGCAGGGGACAGTCCAGATTAATTTACCGATTGACATGTCTAATTGACATGGAGGCGGTTTTCTCAAAACAGGGGCAGTTCCAGCAATCATTTGCATTGCTTGTACAAACATTCTTGAAGATACATAAATCAGCACCGCGCTAAACATCAATAGCATTGGTGTATTTGGTGCACGTTGCGAAACCCATAATCCAAGAGGGGAGAGAATCAGGCCAAATACGGCCATAAACATTGCTGCTTTATAGCGCAATACCCTTTCTTTTAAGCCAATCAGGGCTCCGACGCTCGCTGACAGGGCAATCGCACTGAGAGCAATTGGCCCCGCCTCAGAAATTGGCATATGAAAAGCAAATACCAACAATGGAACAGAAAGTATTCCACCCCCTGCGCCGGTTAACCCCATCAAGACACCGATAAAAATGCCTAAGGCTGGTGCGAGAAAAAAATGCTCCATTACTTAGTTTTCAAATGGTCTAGCTAACCATTCTCTACCCTTGAGCATGGCATTCCAATAGAGCCAAGGAAGCACATCTTTTTTCAAGATCCACGCAAGCTTGGTCGCCTTTAAAGGATTGATTAACCATGGGAAGGTAGGCAAAAGTTTGCCTCCGAAGCCGAATTCCGCAAGCACAATTCTTCCTCTCTCAACAGTGAGCGGGCAGGAGCCATAACCGTCATATTTGAGAGGCATTGCTAGTTGATTTTTGTGGGCCAATAAGTTTTCCGCCACTACAACAACTTGTTTTCTAGCGGCGGCAGCTGTTTTTGAATTAGGTGATGAACAGCAGTCACCTAGGCCAAATACATTTGGATAGCGAGTGTGTTGTAGGGTGAATTGATCAACCTCTACCCAACCTGATGAGTCGGCTATTGGGCTTGCCTTGACGCAGTCTTGTGGCCCTTGCGGCGGAACAACGTGAAGCATATCGAATGATTTTTCTACTTGCGTGGAATTGCCATCAGCATCTTTTACCGCAAATGTTGCCTTCTTGTTTGGCCCATCAACTGAGATGAGATTGGAATTGAAATTCAATGTGGCGTTATATTTTTTAACGTACTCCATCAGCGGTGGTACAAAATCTGCTACACCAAATAAAGCTGCACCAGCATTATTGAGTTCAACTTCTATATTTTTGAGATTGCCTTGTTGTTCCCACTCATAGCAAGATAGATACATTGCTTTTTGTGGTGCACCCGGACATTTAATTGGCATTGGTGGTTGAGTAAAGATTGCTTTGCCAGATTTCATGTTCTTGACTAGCTCCCATGTATAGGGAGAGTAGTCATAACTGTAGTTTGATGTCACACCATTTTTCCCAATAGTGTCTATCAAGCCAGGGATGGTATCCCAATTTGTTTTCAATCCAGTTGCTACCGCGAGATATTTGTATTTGATGGACTCGCCACGTGCAACATTTACTTCATTGGCATCTGGATTAAAGCCAGTGATTTTGTCTTTAATCCAGGTGACGCCTTTGGGTATAACGTCTTTAGTATTTCTCTTGCTATCTTTGACATTAAATGCGCCCCCACCGACCAAGGTCCAGGACGGCTGATAGTAGTGAACTTCAGATGGCTCTATGACGCCGATTTTTAGCGCTTGATCACGATTTTTCAAGCTTGCAGCAAGCCCTAATCCTGCCGCTCCGCCTCCAGCGATCAGGACGTCATAGACTGTATTCTGTGGCTGATGACTCATCTTTTCTCTCTTTCTATTCAATGGTTATATAGCTGACTTTTCTATATAACTAAAAGTAATACACATATAAGGGTTAGTAATAAGTGTATTTTTACCAGCATTATTAAATAATTGCACCTAGAAAAATTACTTAGGTGAATGAGAGATGAACCCAGTCGTAAAAGGCTTTTTTGATCCAGATACTTGGACGGTTACTTACGTTGTTTACGAGAAAGCGGGTTCTAAATGCATCATCATCGATTCAGTATTGAGCTATGACCCCAAGTCAGGGCGAACCCATACCAAGATGGCGGATCAGGTCGTTGAGTTTGTAAAACAGAATGATCTAAAAACCGAGTGGATTCTAGAAACTCATGCTCATGCAGATCACGTTACTGCGGCCCCTTATCTAAAAACTAATTTAGGTGGCAAAGTTGCCATTGGGGACCACATTTCATTAGTGCAGGGCGTTTTCAAGAGTATTTTCAACTTAGAAAACGCATTTCCAACAGATGGATCTCAATTTGATCATCTTCTCAAAGATGGCGAGGAGGTTCATTTTGGCAATTTGAGTTTCAAGGCGATCTTTGTGCCCGGCCACACCCCAGCCTGTATGGCATATCAAGTCGGCGATGCAATTTTTGTGGGTGACACAATGTTTATGCCAGACGTCGGAACAGCCCGTTGTGATTTCCCCGGCGGTGATGCCCATGTCCTCTACCAATCGATGAAGAAAATTTTGAGTTTTCCGCCGCAAACTCGTTTATTCATGTGCCACGACTATCCCCCCAATAATCGTCCCGTTCAATTTGAAACTACCGTTGCGGAACAGAAAAAGTCCAACATTCATATGCATGATGGCATTACTGAAGAGCAATTCATTGAAATGCGCACAAAACGTGATGCCACCTTAGAAATGCCCGTTCTGATTCTTCCTGCGATTCAGGTCAATATTCGCGCTGGTGAGTTTCCGCCAAAAGAAGAAAACGGAATTGCATATCTGAAGATCCCGGTGAATGCAGTCTAAGAATTTAAGTAAGAATTCAATTGAAGGAGTGTCGTTGTAATGGCAGATCAAAAACGTAGAGGTCAAATTAAGCAAGCGCCTGAGAACTTTGTTTCTCAAGATCTCATTGCTGACCTTAACCAAAATGGTATGGATGATACCCGGCGTGGCTTTATGCGCTCAGGCTTTATGGCTGCAATTGGTGGGGCAGTTGGTTTGGGTTCATCTCTAAATGTCTTGGCAGCTGGTGAGGGAGACCCTGCCATTTTAGAGAAGCAAGTATGGCAAACAACACTGGGAAAAAATGTTGCTACGATGCCCTATGGAACCCCATCTATTTATGAGGCAAATTTAATTCGCCGTGAATCTCCTGGTCTAACAAGAGTATCAGCGGCATCTGTTGCGTTTACCCCATTGCAGGGCTTATTCGGAATCATTACACCTAATGGACTGCATTTTGAACGACAGCATCAGGGCTGGTACAACGTTGACCCTGAAAAGCATCGCTTAATGGTGAATGGCTTGGTTAAACATAACCGCGTTTTCACGATGAATGATTTAATGCGCTTACCGTCGGTCTCACGCATTCACTTTATTGAATGCGGTGCTAACACAGGTTTGGAGTGGGGCAACGTTGCAGTCCCAACCGTGCAATACACCCACGGCATGCTATCTTGCTGCGAATTTACCGGTGTGCCTTTAGCGGTCCTTTTGGAGGAGTGTGGCGCCGACCTCAAAAAAGGTAAATATCTCTTGGCAGAAGGTGGCGACGGTTCAGGCATGACTCGCACGATTAATTTAGAAGATGTCTTAAATGAAGCGATCGTTGCTTGGGGCATGAATGGTGAGATGTTGCGCCCCGAAAATGGCTTCCCATTACGCTTGGTTGTTCCAGGTGTTCAGGGTGTTAGCTGGGTTAAATGGCTCCGTCGCCTAGAGGTCGGTGACATGCCATACGCAACAAAGGACGAGGCGGTGCACTATAACGATTTGATGCCAGATGGTATGGCGCGTCAGTACACATCGATTCAGGAATGCAAATCAGTTATCACAACTCCATCTGGCGGTCAGCAATTACTCGATAAAGGTTTTTATAACGTCAGCGGATTAGCTTGGTCAGGAAGAGGGAAGATTAAGCGAGTTGATGTCTCATTTGATGGCGGTAACAACTGGAAAACAGCACGGCTTGAAACTCCAATCTTGAGTAAGGCGCTTACTCGCTTCAATATTGATTGGGTCTGGGATGGTTCGCCAGTTATTTTGCAGTCGCGCGCTATCGATGACACGGGTTACGTTCAGCCGCCTATTAAGATGCTCAGAGACGTTCGCGGTACTCGATCCATCTATCACAATAATGCAATCCAATCATGGAAAGTGGACTCAAACGGGGAGGTTAGCAATGTACAAGTTGGCTAAACTCGCAAATGTCACCCTGTTTGTGGCGACATCATTCCTTATGCTTGGTTCGGCTTCAGCCCAAAATTCAAGTGTCCGTTTTCCAGGGATTGGGAGAGATGCAACTCCCGCCGAAGTTTCTGCATGGGACATTGATGTGCGTCCGGACTTTAAGGGGTTGCCCAAGGGGTCTGGTTCGGTAGAAAAGGGTCAGCAACTATGGGAGGCTAAGTGCTCCGTTTGTCATGGTACGTTCGGCGAGTCTAATGAAATTTTTACGCCTATTATTGGTGGCACCACTGCTGACGATATTAAAACGGGACGTGTAGCATCACTCTCAGATAGAAAACAGCCGCAGCGAACGACTATTATGAAGGTCGCTACGGTATCTTCTTTATGGGACTACATCTATCGTGCAATGCCATGGAATGCGCCTCGCTCCCTTACGCCTGATGACACCTTTGCCTTAGTGGCATACCTTTTAAGTTTGGCTGAAGTTGTACCTGATGACTTTGTGCTTAGTGATGCCAATATTGCAGAAGTGCAAAAGCGGATGCCAAATCGCAATGGTATGACTTTGAAGCATGGTTTGTGGAGCTCAAAAGGGAATCCTGACGTTCATGCAACAGCATGTATGACTAACTGCGTGCAGTTTGTGCAGATTGGTTCAGAGTTGCCTGCATACGCTAGGAATGCCCACGGCAATATTGCCGAGCAAAATCGTCAATATGGCCCATTCCGTGGATCTGACTCTACAAAGCCGCCGCTGACTAAGTTACCAGGTGCTTCAGCAGAAGGGTTGGCTCATGCTTCTGAAACGCATGCTGCTGGCAAAGGACCTGCAGCGCTGTTTAAGAGTGAAAACTGTGCAGCTTGTCATGCGATGAGCGGCAAGCTAGTAGGCCCCTCTGTTACGGATATTGCTGCGAAGTATCAGGGGCAGGCTGGGGCATTAGATAGGTTGATGGCAAAGGTAAAGAATGGTGGCTCAGGAGTTTGGGGCTCCATACCAATGCCTGCTCAGTCTCAATTATCTGAAGAAGATCGCAAAGCGCTAGTGACATGGGTGCTTTCCGGAGGCAAATAAGATGTACCCAATAAATGAATTGCATGGTTTATTGGGTGGTAGATAATATATTCACGTTAAGAGCTAATAAAGGAGTTTTTATGAATCAGCAGCGACGCAGTTTATTGAAATACTCGGCCGTTTTTGGCTTAATGGCTTCTGCCGGCCTCATTAGTGTGGCTCAAGCAGAAGAGTGGAATAAGGCAGCATTTGAGGGTAAGAGCTTAGATGATGTCTTCAAGTCATTGGGCACATCTTCGCCAGATAAATCAGCTGCCGTGACTTTAAATGCCCCTGATATCGCTGAAAATGGTGCGGTAGTTCCCGTTGGTATTTCATCAACTCTGAAGGCTGAGCAGATGGCAATTTTGGTTGAAAAAAATCCAAGCACATTGGCTGCTCAATTTTTCTTGCCTGCTGGCACCGAGGCATTTGTCACGACCCGTATCAAGATGGGTCAAACATCGAATGTTTATGCTTTGGTGAAGGCAGATGGTAAATGGTCAATGGCAGTGAAAGAGATCAAAGTGACTCTCGGTGGTTGTGGCGGTTAATTGACCATAGCAAATATCTATTTATAAATTATTAAGGAAGAAAAATGTCAGATCCAATGCGCGTTAGAGCAACCGAAAAAGACGGTATCGTTGATGTCAAAATTTTGATGAAGCACGATATGGAATCGGGTCAACGTAAAGATGCCTCTGGAAAAGTGATTCCAGCATGGTTTATCAATATGCTGAATGTAAAAGCAAATGGCAAGGATGTATTTAATGCTCAGTTTGGCTCGGCCGTTTCTAAAGATCCTTTTTTGAATTTCAAATACAAGGGCGCTAAAGGTGATAAGTTGGTAGTGAACTGGATTGATACCAAGGGCGATAAGCGAACTGATGAAGCAACAGTTTCTTAATTTTTGAAGAACATAGGCATATCCATGGCTCCAATATCAGTAGTTTTAAAGAGATCTCTAGTGCTATCGCTTTTATTGATGGGTGCGCAAAGCATTCATGCTCAGAGTGCAGCCGACGAGATTGCAAAATATCGAGAGATGATTGCAGATGGAAATCCATCAGAGCTCTATGAAATGTCTGGAGAGGAGTTATGGAAAAAACCAGCCGGCCCTAAAAATGCTTCCTTAGAAAAATGCGACTTAGGTCTTGGGCCGGGCATTGTTGATGGGGCTGCAGCTGCTTTACCAAAGTACTTTAAAGATACCAATCGAGTCCAGGATCTGGAGTCTCGTTTGATGACTTGCATGGAGAAGCTTCAGGGAGTTCCGTCCGAAAGCATTATTGATGCCAAGTTTGGTGTTGGCCCTAAGAAGGATATGGACGCTATTGTTGCTTATGTAGTGACGCACTCTAAAGGCAAAAAAATTAACGTAAGCACGACTCATCCAAAAGAAAAACAGATGTATGAAATGGGTAAGCGTGCCTTCTTCTACGAAGGTGGCCCATTTGATTTTTCATGCGCCTCTTGTCATGGGTCATCTGGTAAACGTATCCGTTTGCAAGACTTACCAAACCTAACAACTCATGATGGCGCGGTTGCAGGGTGGGGTTATTGGCCTGCGTATCGAGTTTCGAGTGGCCAATTCTGGACGATGCAGCAAAGACTGAATGATTGCTTTAGGCAGCAGCGTTTTCCTTATCCAATTTATGGCTCAGATGTGACGATTGCTTTATCAATGTATATGGCTAAGAATGCCAATGGTGGAATTATTCAAACCCCTGGACTAAAGCGCTAAGACTATGAAGACATCTACGATGACATTAATTAAGTTTTATCACCTTCTGTTTCTTGGTTGTGGCGCTATTGCTATGGTGGCCAATGTTTCAGCTCAGCAGAGACCTGATTCGCAGTTCCAAAAAATGATGAATAGCAGCTTCCGTACTGAAGGCATTGCTAATATTGATCGTATTGATCAGGATCCTACCCAGAAATTTTGCTCTGATCCTCAATTTGCATCCAGTAAGGCGGGAGCAGCTAGGGCGCTAGAAATTCAGAAGCAAAACATGGCTTCTATCAAGCCACCTTCGGATGGTAAATACATTGGTGATTGGAAAAGTGGCGAGGCGATTGCGCAAAGTGGGCGTGGTGCTACTTGGACGGATACGGCTTCAACACCTATCGGTGGTGGCTGCTACAACTGTCACGAGATAGATAAAAAAGAAATTTCATATGGAAATATTGGGCCAAGCTTATGGAATTACGGTAAGACGCGGGGTAATTCTCAGGAATTGATCGTCTACACCTGGAACCGTATTAACAACTCTAAGGCATATAACGCCTGCAGCAATATGCCTCGATTTGCTCACTTTAAGCTCTTAAATGAAAAGCAAATTCAAGATTTAATGGCATTGTTGCTAGACCCAGCTTCGCCAGTTAATCAATAAATGAAAGACAGGCCGACAGGTCTGTTTTCTGAAGGGGAATCTTTATGTCTTTAAGTCGTCGTGATTTCTTGCAGGCGCTTGCTTTTGCTTCGGCTGGTGGCATGGCTTTGCAATCCAATTTTGCAGGTGCACAGGTCTCAGCACAAAGGTTTTACGATCTTCCTAAGTTTGGCAATGTTCACTTGTTGCACTTTACTGACTGTCATGCCCAGTTGTTGCCAATTTATTTTCGTGAGCCAAATGTAAATCTAGGGATCGGTACTCAGGAGGGCAAGACCCCTCATTTAGTTGGCGAATATTTCCTCAAGGGAAATGGTGTAGCGCCGGGTACCCGCGATGCTCATGCTTTTACCTATTTAGATTTTGTAGCAGCAGCTCAGAACTACGGCAAGATGGGCGGCTTTGCTCACATGGCAACGCTAATAAAACAATTAAAGTCAGGGCGTCCAGGCGCACAACTGCTTGATGGGGGAGACACTTGGCAGGGTTCTGGTACCGCACTATGGACCAATGGTCAAGATATGGTTGATGCAGCATTGGCTTTAGGTGTTGATGTCATGACGCCTCACTGGGAGATGACTCTTGGTGAAAAGCGTGTTATGGAAATTGTCAATGGTGACTTTAAGGGCAAGGTTTCCTTTATTGCTCAAAATATTAAGACCTCTGACTTCGGGGATATGGTTTTCAACCCCTATGTCATGAAGAATATGAATGGCGTACAAGTTGCAATCATTGGTCAAGCTTTCCCATATACACCGATTGCCAATCCTCGTTATTTCACCCCGGATTGGACCTTTGGAATTCAGGAGGAAAATCTTCAAAAGACCATTGATGAAGTGAAGACTAAGGGTGCCAAAGTGGTGGTACTTCTATCACATAATGGTATGGATGTGGATTTGAAGATGGCATCACGTGTCAGTGGTTTGCATGCTATTTTGGGCGGACATACCCATGACGGCGTTCCAGTTCCGGTGCAAGTGAAGAACCGCGGTGGCATGACCTTGGTGACTAATGCTGGGTCAAACGGTAAGTTTTTGGGTGTTTTAGACTTCGATGTAAAAGGCGGAAAGCCAGTGGACTTCCGTTATAAGCTCTTGCCAATTTTCTCGAATATGATTCCCGCTGATCCAACGATGTCAAAGTTGATCGCTAAGGTACGCGCTCCATACGAGGCAAAGTTAAATGAAAAATTAGCCACAACTGATGGCTTGCTTTATCGCCGAGGCAATTTCAACGGTAGCTTTGATCAATTGATCTTAGATGGGCTAATGTCTCAAAAGAATGCTGAGATTGCCTTTTCGCCAGGTTTCCGCTGGGGGACAAGTTTGCTGCCAGGTCAAGCCATTACTCGCGAAAATTTACTTGATCAGACGGCAATTACCTATCCGTACACCACTGTGACGAGTATGACGGGTGAGACTATCAAAACCATATTAGAAGACGTAGCAGACAATTTATTTAATCCCGATCCTTATTATCAGCAGGGTGGTGACATGGTCCGTGTAGGTGGCATGCAATACACGATTGATCCTGCTCAGAGTGCTGGTAATCGCATTTCTGATATGCGCTTAAATGGTAAATCGATTGAAGCCAGCAAGAGTTACAAGGTGGCGGGATGGGCGCCCGTTAGTGAGGAAGCCAGGAATGCCGGTGGTGAACCTATATGGGATGTGATTGAACGTCATCTCAAGGATGTGAAGGTTGTAAAGGCCGTTAAGCTCAATGAGCCCGTGATAAAAGGCGTTTCTAATAACCCTGGCATGGCGCCAATCTAAATCTTTAATAGAAAGTGATTGAGATGAAAACAGTCTTTAGCTTAATATTTGTAACTTTGCTTGCCTTCGGTTTTAGTTCGGGTGTTCTCGCGCAAAAATCAGGAACAACAAAAGTTGTTTATCACATCGATGATGCTGAAACTCAAGGTCTCAAAGGATTGCGTAATATCCGCAATCACTTAGATACCTCACCCGATACAACGATCATCGTTGTCACTCATGCCAATGGGGTTGATATGCTGATGGAAGGTGCTAGAGACAAAAAAAATAATGTTGAGTATGCGCCATTAATTGGAGCATTAAAGTCTCGTGGCGTAAAGTTTGAAGTATGTGAGATTACCCTGAAGAACCGCAACCTCAAGAAAGATCAATTCATTCTGGATGCGGACTTTACGCCATCAGGCGTGGTTCGGGTGGCCGATCTTCAATATAAAGATGGCTTTGCCTATATCAAGCCATAGTGATTGATTGAAGTGATTTGTTTTGTGAGAAATCTTCTGGGGATCCTTATGGGGTCCCTTGTCTTGTTAGGTATCAGCTATTCTCAGGCAGCTTCATTGCCTGACAATGTTCTTATAAAGCCAGTTCAAGTAGCACCACATACTTATTTTGTTCAAGGTCGTCCAGAAATGGGGAGTAGCGCCAATCAAAACTTCATTTCGAATGCAGGTTTTGTCGTTACTTCTGACGGTGTAGTTCTGGTTGATGCGTTGGGCTCGCCAATTCTTGCGCAAAAGCTAATTGCTGAAATTAAGAAAATTACAAATCAAAAGATTGTTGCGGTAATTGTGAGTCACTATCACGCAGACCATGTATATGGACTGCAGGAGTTTAAGAAGATTGGCGCTAAGATTTACGCACAAGGTGAGGGCAGAAATTATCTATCATCAGAAACTGCTAAGCAGCGATTGATAGCCTCCCGCGTGGATTTTGCTCCTTGGATTAATGGACAAACCAAGTTGATTCCTGCAGACGTTTGGATTGACCAAAAAAGTAAACTCAACATAGGAGGTGTGGAGTTTTTCATTAATCGCGTAGGCCCTGCTCATGCCCCAGAGGATTTAATGGTGTATGTGCCCTCTGAAAAGGTATTGTTTGCGGGTGATTTAGTTTTTAGGGGGCGCATCCCCTTTGTAGGTAACGCTGACAGTAAGGGGTGGTTGCTTGCCTTGGATGAAATTGAGAAACTCAATCCAAGCGTTGTGATTCCTGGTCATGGAGCATATTCGGCAAAACCAGCTGAAGATATAACCTTTACTAGAGCCTATCTCAAATATTTACGCGAATCCATGTCAGCTGCGGCGCTCAATATGGACCCCTTTGAGGATGCGTATCAGCATACAGACTGGTCCGAATACGAAGGTATGCCGTTGTTTAGGGCGGCTAATCGTATGAATGCCTACAACGTCTACCTATCGATTCAGGCTGAATAGGATCGAAATGGTAACTTGGCTCTAAAATGGCTGTTTATGTCTTAAAGTACTGATTTGCAATGAAATTCGCTGCATTGATTCGTAAACCTCTTGCCTTGGCCATTTTTGGCTTAAGCGCAAATGTCTTTGCGTCTCCAAGCCTCGAGAATGGCAAAGACATTGACCAGACTAAGTGTTATTCCTGCCATGCAAAGAAATCAGGGTTTGGTAATGGTGACATGATTTATACCCGTGGCGATAGCAAGGTGAGGTCAATGGCTAATTTGAAGAAAATGGTCGGCCTTTGCAACACTGAGCTACGTTTAGATCTTTTCCCGGATGATGAGGTCGATGTTGTTGCCTATCTTAATCATCAGTTTTATAAATTCAAACCCTAAATATTAGATATAGGCCCCATGGAAGTCGTTGATATTCACTCGTTAGGTAAGTCCGTCCTTTGGGCCACTTTTGCTATTACTTTTACTCTTGGCGCAGTAATGCAGAAAACTGGATTTTGTAGCATGGGCGCTATATCTGATGTATTCATTGTTTCTAGTTGGAATCGATTAAGGCAGTGGTTTTTGGCAATTGGTGTGGCTATTTTAGGGTTTACATTCTTGTCTCACTTTGGGTTGATTGATTCCCTTAAGACCATCTATACCAGCAATAAGTTTCTTTGGCTCTCCACTTTGGTTGGTAGCATCATGTTTGGTTTTGGAATGGTGCTGGCATCAGGCTGTGGCAGTAAGACCTTGGTTCGTATTGGTGGTGGAAATTTAAAGTCTGTCATTGTCTTTATGGTCTTGGGTTTAACAGCTTATATGACCTTGCGCGGATTTTTAGGGGTTATTCGCATCAACACTCTAGATACAGTTTTCATTACATTTGCTACATCACAAGACTTACCAAGTTTGCTGGCTGCTCCTCTTGGGGTTGAAAGGGCAAATCTGCATTTAATCCTTGGCCTGATTATTGGTTGTACGTTCATCGCTTATGCTGTATCCAGTAAAACTTTTAGAACTGCAGAAAATCTTTTCGCTGGTATTGCCGTTGGCTTAGCGATTACAGCTGTTTGGTGGGTATCTGGCAGCCTTGGGCATTTGGCAGAGGATCCCAATACCCTTGAAGAAGTATTTCTCTTAACAAATTCTGGCAAGATGGAGAGTCTTTCCTTTGTTGCGCCATATGCTTACTCATTAGATTGGTTAATGATGTATAGCGACACCTCTAAGGTTCTGACGATTGGTATTGTTGCGTTAGTGGGAATGATTTTGGGATCAGCAACAGTCGCTCTCCTTACCAAAACTTTTCGTTGGGAGTCATTTCGTAATACCGAAGATACGGCTAACCACTTGTTGGGTGCTGCGCTCATGGGTTTTGGTGGAGTTACTGCCTTGGGTTGCACTGTAGGGCAGGGGCTCAGTGGCATATCCACCCTTGCTCTTGGCTCCATATTGGCTTTGCCTGGTTTTATATTGGGTGGATACCTTGGTGTTCGCTACCTTCAACTGCGCTTAGTACCAAATCCTTGCGCTTAATCACCAACTCGGATTCTTAAATGCATATTGATTGGCTTTCCTTTACACCTATTCCATCATTGCTTGGTGGAATGATTTTGGGCATCGCTGCCGCACTCTATGTATTACTTCATGGCCGAATTTTAGGAATTAGTGGCATTGTCTCAGGACTACTACATTCCAAAGCAGGGGATATCGCTTGGCGACTAAGCTTGGTTCTAGGTTTATTGTCGGCCCCAGTATTGGCTGCTCTTTTTTTTGGAATTCGTCCAATAGTAGATATTGAATCGGATTGGTACGCAATCCTATTGGCGGGTTTATTGGTTGGATTTGGGGCCCAATATGGCTCCGGCTGTACTAGTGGTCATGGTATTTGCGGTCTATCTAGACTCTCACCTAGATCATTGGTTGCTACAGCAACATTTATGAGCGCGGGCTTCTTGACTGTCTTTGCAATACGACACATCCTTGGAGCTTAAGATGAGAAAACATATCGGCCTTTTAAGTCAATTTGCAATCGGGGCACTCTTTGGTTGGGGTCTCATCATTTCCGGCATGAGCAATCCCCAGAAGGTCCTGGGATTTTTAGATCTTGCTGGGCTATGGGATCCCTCGCTCATTTTTGTTATGGCTGGCGCAATTTTGGTTGGACTGGCAGGTTTTTATGTCGTCAGCAAACGAAGCGAAGCATTTTTTGGTGGTGCATTACATATTCCAACTAGAAGAGATATTTCAAAGCCTTTAATTATTGGTAGCTTTATTTTTGGTATTGGTTGGGGTATTGCAGGCATTTGCCCTGGTCCAGCCCTTGTTGCTTTAGGTGCTGGCTATTTAAAAGCCTTTGTTTTTGTTGTGGCAATGTTAGTCGGCATGAGAATTTGTGAGAAGTTCTTCACCGCCCATAAACAAAAGCCAGAACAGCCTTAATTTAAACTCTTATTAATTTTTAAAAAACCTATTTAAAGAAGAGGGTGCAATGAGTCTTCCTATTACTTGTCATAACGATCAATTCGGCACTCTTGGCCAGATTGATCCCAGTCATTTAGCTGAAATTGCTCAGCAAGGCTATAAAAGCGTTATTAATAATCGTCCCGATGGTGAGGGCGGCCCTGATCAACCAAGCAGTGCCAGCATTCAAGCTGAGGCAGAGAAGTTAGGTTTGAACTATGCCTATTTACCAGTTGTGCCTAGCGCTATGACAGTTGAGCAGGTACGAGAAATGGCGCTCTTATTAAAAACGATGCCTGGTCCAGTGCTGGCATTTTGTCGCTCTGGTGCGCGCTCAAGCAATCTGTATCAACTTGCATTGCAAGTGAAATAAAGCAGCAGCACTCAATCGTAATGCGCATCACCATTCCTGAAGAACGTAAGCTAGTTCATGAAATGATCATGCCAATTCGTTGGGGTGATATGGATGCATATGGTCACGTCAATAACACCGTGTACTTTCGGTATATGGAGCAAGCGCGTGTTGAATGGATTACCTCTATTGGTTATGACGTAGCTCCCGGTCGTGAATCCATGTTGATGATGAATGGCTTCTGCAATTTCTATAAACAGCTCTCTTATCCTGGAGAGTTGATTCTGAAAACCTCGATTGGTGTTATTGGTAGGACCAGTATGGATGTCTACACCAGCATGGCTTTGGCGGCTACGCCTGATGAAGAGGTGGCAATTGGTGGTGCAACTATGGTGTGGGTAGATCTGACTACCAATAAATCCGCACCTTGGCCCGAGCATATTTTGCAGAAGATTGTCTAACCCTGCGGTATGCAACCTAGCAATCCACACATTCTTAAGCTAGATCAATTTCTGTCAGAGTTAGATCGCTTTGATCTCATTATTGATGTGAGGTCTCCTGCTGAGTTCGCTCTAGACCATATACCGGGTGCAGTGAATTTCCCCGTTCTCGATAATGAAGAGCGCGCGAAGATCGGCACACTATACAAACAAGTTTCACCATTTGCTGCAAAGAAATTAGGCGCTGCTTTGGTTTCTCGTAACATTGCGAACCATCTTGAAAATAATCTACTCGAGCTGCCACGTGAATGGCGACCTCTCATTTATTGCTGGCGTGGTGGCGAGCGAAGCGGGGCGTTTACACACATCCTCAACCGCATTGGCTGGAAAGCCATGCAACTAGAAGGCGGTTACCAAGGATTCAGGCGCACTGTGATTGATGGTCTTGAGGAGGCTGCTCAGCAGTTCTCCTTCCAGGTAGTTTGCGGCATGACCGGCAGTGGCAAAACCAGGATTCTTCAAGAGGCTCAAAAGCTAGGCGCCCAAGTCTTGGATTTAGAGGCTTTAGCCATTCACCGTGGTTCTGTGTTGGGTAATGAGCCTAACATCGAGCAACCCTCGCAAAAAGGATTTGAGACTGAGTTATGGAATGCCCTGCGCTCTTTGGATCCCTCTAAGCCTGTGCTAGTGGAGTCAGAAAGTAAGAAGGTAGGCGGTGTTCATATCCCCGATGCCTTGATGGAAAAGATTCGCAATGGTGCTTGTATTGAATTGAGGTCAAGCACTCAAACGCGAGTGTCATGGCTTATGCGTGAATATCATCACTTTTTGAGCGATACCGATAACTTTAAAAGCAAGCTTGCTTTGCTAACAGCGCATTATGGAAAAGTCCAAATTGCTAAATGGAATGATGACATTGATGCAGGTCGGTTTCCAGAACTGGTGGAAGAGTTATTGGTCAAGCACTATGACCCATCCTATCAGTCTTCGATTGTGCGTAATTTTCCTCAATACAAGATTGAGCACTTTGTCCTGCTTGAGGATGATAGTGACAACGCCTTCGCCAAGGCGGCAAAGGCTATCGTCGATAAGCTAAAAGCGTAATCAGCTAAAAGCCTGTATTCCTGTTTGTGCACGACCCAAAATCAGGGCGTGAATATCGTGAGTGCCCTCGTAGGTGTTTACAACCTCTAAGTTCATCATGTGACGAACGACACCATACTCGTCAGAGATGCCGTTGCCGCCGTGCATATCACGCGCCATTCGTGCGATGTCCAAAGATTTTCCACAAGAATTACGTTTCATGATGGAGGTAATTTCAGGAGCAGCAATGCCTTCATCTTTCATTCGACCTAAGCGCAGGCATCCTTGCAATGCCATGGTGATCTCAGTTTGCATATCAGCTAACTTCTTTTGAATGAGTTGATTGGCGGCTAATGGCTTACCAAACTGTTTACGATCTAAGGTGTAGTGACGTGCTGCATGCCAGCACCACTCGGCAGCACCTAATGTGCCCCATGAAATTCCGTAGCGAGCAGAGTTTAAACAAGTGAACGGACCCTTTAAGCCGGAGACTTCAGGAAATTCGTTTTCGGCGGGGATGAATACTTCATCCATCACGATTTCACCGGTGATGGAGGCGCGCAGACCCATCTTGCCACTGATTTTTGGGGCGCTTAAGCCTTTCATGCCCTTTTCAAGGATGTAGCCACGAATGACTCCTTCATCATTTTTGGCCCACACTACAAATACGTCGGCAATTGGAGAATTTGAGATCCACATCTTTGAACCCGTCAAAGAAAAGCCGCCGGGAACTGTCTTAGCGCGAGTAATCATGCCGCCAGCATCAGAGCCATAGTTTGGCTCAGTCAAGCCAAAGCATCCGATCCACTCGCCACTGGCCAATTTAGGCAGGTACTTCTGTTTTTGCGCCTCTGTGCCAAATTCGTTAATTGGAACCATGACCAATGAGGATTGCACGCTCATCATGGAGCGATAACCGGAATCTACGCGCTCGATTTCACGGGCAACCAATCCATAGGAAACATAATTTAAATTTGAGCCACCATATTGCTCGGGGATGGTGATGCCTAAAAGGCCAAGCTCACCCATTTCGCGAAAGATGGCTGGGTCGGTAGTTTCATTACGATAGGCATCTTGAATGCGCGGCATTAAACGGCCTTGGGCATATTCTGCAGCTGCATCACGAATCATGCGCTCGTCTTCGGTTAACTGTGTATCGAGGAGAAGTGGGTCTTCCCAATTGAAGCTGGCTTTACTCATGGTTTTTGCTCATCCTGTCATAAATTTTGCCTGCATCCTGCGTAATTTCAGGAATGCAGATATTCTTCTTTCTATTATCCATTTTTCTAGACTTATGGACTCACCAAGACGTCACCATCGCTATTACGACCTGATTCTGGCTGCCTTTGTGGTTGTTCTCCTGTGCTCGAACTTTATTGGGGCAGGGAAGGCTGCCGTAGTCGACCTGCCTTATTTTGGACGGGTACCTTTTGGTGGCGGTATCTTGTTCTTTCCCATCTCTTATTTCTTTGGCGACATCCTGACTGAGGTCTATGGCTACGCGTATGACCGTCGAGCCGTATGGGCTGGTTTTGCAGCCTTGGCATTTGCGGCCATCATGGCACAAATTGTGATTGCCTTGCCGGTTGCGCCTGGGGCCTATATGGCGAACTATCAACAAGGCTTAGAGACTGTTTTTGGAAACTCTTGGCGTATTGCCCTGGCCTCAATGTTTTCTTTCTGGTGCGGCAGTTTTGCCAATAGCTTTGTATTGGCGAAGATGAAGATATGGACTCAAGGCCGCTTCTTATGGATGCGCACTATTGGATCAACCGCAGTAGGGGAGTTGGTGGACTCCTCATTCTTTTATATGCTCGCTTTCTACGGTCTATGGCCTACCCATGAGGTTATTCAGGTGGCTTTAGCTCAATACGCCCTGAAAACAGCCTGGGAGATCCTAGCTACGCCTTTGACCTACTGGGTTGTGAATTTCCTCAAGCGTAAAGAAAATGAGGATTATTACGATATTCATACGAATTTCACGCCATTTCGGGTCAAACTCTAATCAGTTCCTAATTTCAGGCTTTCCCCGCCCTAAACCGTTAAAATAACGGTCTTTGCCCCCAGTCTAGGGGGTATCTATTGAATTGAATTTCAGAAAGCTAGAAAACATCCGTGCTGTCCGCATCTAATATCACCATGCAGTTTGGGGCAAAGCCTCTGTTTGAAAATATCTCCGTGAAGTTTGGTGGCGGTAATCGTTATGGCCTCATTGGAGCAAACGGTTGCGGTAAATCTACCTTCATGAAAATTCTGGGTGGCGAATTAGAGCCCACCAGCGGCAACATCAGTCTAGACCCAGGCGTTCGTCTAGGTAAATTGCGTCAAGATCAATTCGCATACGAAGATGTGCGTGTTCTGGATGTGGTGATGATGGGTCACGAAGAAATGTGGAAAGCTGCTGCTGAGCGCGATGCGATCTATGCAAATCCAGAAGCGACTGACGAAGACTATATGAAGGCTGCAGAGCTCGAAGGTAAGTATGCCGAGTACGGTGGCTACACCGCAGAAGCAAAAGCAGGCGAGTTGTTATTAGGAATTGGTATTCCAATCGAACAACACAATGGACTAATGAGCAATGTTGCTCCTGGTTGGAAGCTCCGTGTATTGCTTGCTCAAGCCTTATTTTCAGATCCAGATGTTTTGCTCTTAGACGAGCCAACCAATAACTTGGATATTCACTCTATCCATTGGTTAGAAGACATTCTGAATCAGATTAAAAGCACTATCATCATCATTTCCCATGATCGCCACTTCTTGAATGAAGTCTGTACGCATATGGCTGATATGGACTACGGAACACTGAAGGTCTATCCAGGCAACTACGACTCCTACATGCTTGCCTCTGTACAGGCAAGAACGCAACAACTTAGTTCTAATGTGAAGGCCAAAGAAAAAATTGCTGAATTGGCTGCTTTCGTAGCCCGCTTCTCGGCAAATGCTTCCAAGGCGCGTCAAGCAACTTCACGTCAACGTCAGTTAGAGAAGATTGAAATCGTAGAGGTAAAACCTTCATCACGTCAAAACCCATTTATTCGTTTTGATACTGAGAAAAAATTGCATAACATGGCAGTAGAGTGCAATGCGCTTACCAAAGCCTATGACCGTGTGATCTTTAAAAACTTCAAGCTCGGTGTTCGTGCTGGTGAAAAAATTGCCATTATTGGTCAGAACGGTGCTGGTAAGACAACACTTCTAAAAACGATTCTGAGTAAGCGTTTTGACGGTATCGCTGCTGATAGTGGCGATGTGAAGTGGGCTGAGAATGCTAACGTTGGTGTTATGCCACAAGACAATACTGAGATGTTTGCAAAAGACGAATTGCTCATGGATTGGATGAATAACTGGCGCAACACTGGCGATGACGATCAAGTAATCCGCGGTACCTTAGGACGCCTTTTGTTCTCCGGTGATGACATTGGTAAGTCTGTTAAGGTTCTCTCCGGTGGTGAAAAGGGTCGCATGATTTGGGGCAAGTTAATGCTCCAGAAATATAACGTCCTAGCAATGGACGAGCCAACCAATCACATGGATATGGAGTCGATTGAGAGCTTGCAAATCGCTCTTGAAAAGTTTGACGGCACTCTCATCTTTGTTTCTCACGACCGTGAGTTTGTTTCTGCTTTGGCTAATCGCATCTTGGAAGTTAAGATGGATGGCACTATCGTTGATTATTCTGGAACTTATGAGGAATACTTAAGAAGCCAGGCTTTGGCTGGATAAATCAGTTAATGCAGTGAAGTGAGTTAAAAAATAAGCCCATCAAATGGGCTTATTTTCTTTAGCTTGTCGCTGAAAACGGGTTGCCGTTCCATCCTCGCGAATACGCTTCCAAACAGAAGCCTTTTCTTCATCCGAGAAAAAGACCCAATTACTCACCTCATTTAAAGTGCGGCCACAACCTTGGCAAATCTCATCGTATAGAGTCGTGCAGACGCCGATACAAGGAGAATCAGATTCGTCATCTCCAGTAGAGAGTGAATGTGAGCCGTCTTGTGATGCTTGATTGTTATTGCTTCCAGAATTCATGGGAGTACTTTAGTCGATTTCAGCGGACTATGCTCGGCGAGCTCATCAACATAAGCCCCAATGCCTTGGTGCTCACGTTCCAGGAAATGAGCAATCGCCTTTGAAAACCTAGGGTCTTTAATTAAATGGGCCGATCGGATTGTGGTTGGCAAGAATCCTCGCGCCATTTTGTGTTCACCTTGCGCACCGCCTTCAAAGGTTTGAATGCCTTCTTTAATGCAGTATTCAATCGCTTGGTAGTAAGCGGTTTCAAAGTGTAAACAGGGCACATGTTCAAGCGCACCCCAATATCTGCCATAAACCTTAGATGATTGTTTATCCACCAACAGTAGGGAGGCGGCAATAGATATCCCGTTACGCTCAGCAATAATGAGGTGCAAATTGTTTGGGATTCGTTTGGCCAATAGTTTGAAGAATGAGTCATTGAGATATGGACTTGATTGATGCTCTAGGTAGGTATTTTGATAGCAATCGAAAAAGAATTCCCAATCCTGATCTTTGGAGTCTTCTCCAGGAACATGCCTAAATGAAATTGCTTCCCTTGCAACCTGTTCTCGTTCACGACGAATATTCTTGCGACGCTTCATCGTTAATATTGATAGAAACTGTTCAAAGCTCTGAAAATTTTGGTTGTGCCAATGAAACTGCACAGAATCTCTTAGCAATAGGCCTTGTTCCCTGAGAAATTCTGCTTCATCCGTTATGGGAAACAAGATATGTGCAGAAGAGAGATCGTTATCTATCATCAAGGATTTCAGTCCGCTGAGGAGTGCTTTCTGAATCTCGAGCGCATTGCATTGTGGTGCGCTCAAAATACGCGAACCCTGCACAGGCGTAAACGGAATGGCGCATAGTATCTTTGGATAATAATTCATGCCTTGCTGCTCGTAGGCTTGTGCCCAAGACCAGTCAAAGACAAACTCACCATAGGAATGTTTTTTTAAGTACAAAGGCATTGCACCAACCAACTGCTTGCCTTGCCTTAAAACAAGATGGGCCACTTGCCATCCTGTATTGCCGCCAACACACCCGGTCTCCTCAAGAGAGCTTAAGAACTCATATGTGAGAAAAGGGCCGGCGTCACAGGTGAGCAGGGTATTCCAGTCTGAAGCAGATACATCCGATAGGCTATCGAGAATTTCTAGATGGAATGTATCTGAGCTTGTCACTTTAGCGCTGAATTAATTCAATTTTGTAACCGTCTGGGTCGGTCACAAAGGCAATGATGGTGTCGCCACCCGCAACCGGGCCTGCTTCACGCGTGACATTTCCGCCGGATGCATTAATTTTGTCGCATGCCGCATAAGCATCAGAAACGCCGATGGCGATATGACCATAGGCAGTACCTAAATCGTAAGAATGAACTCCATGGTTATAGGTCAACTCAATCTCTGCTTGCCCATCGGCATTACCTTTGCCAAAGCCAACAAAGGCTAAGGAATATTTTTGCTCTGGGCGCTCAGTAGTGCGCAAAAGATTCATACCGAGCACTTTGGTGTAGAAATCAATCGAGCGCTGGAGATCTCCAACGCGCAACATTGTGTGTAGCATCATCATGGCTTACATTGCTCCATAGTTGGGGCCACCGCCGCCTTCAGGTGTCACCCAAACAATATTCTGGCTTGGATCTTTAATGTCGCAGGTTTTGCAATGGACGCAGTTTTGTGAATTGATTTGTAAACGTGGCTGACCATCCGCTTCAACGTACTCATAAACACCAGCAGGGCAGTAGCGTTGCTCAGGCCCTGCATAGGTTTTGAGATTCAAGCTAACTGGGATTGCCACATCTTTTAAAGTGAGATGAATCGGTTGATTCTCGGCATGGTTCGTATTAGAGATAAACACGGAAGATAGGCGATCAAAGCTGATCTTGCCGTCGGGTTTGGGATAGTTAATCGGTTTGTGCTGGGCTGCGGGCTCCAGGCACTCGTGATCAGCATGCTTGAGATGTACTGTCCAAGGCATATTGCCACCCAATACCTTTTGCTCCAATCCAACCATCAGGGTGCCGATATATAAACCTTTAGACATCCACGGCTTGAAATTACGTGCTTGATTTAGTTCAGTATGTAACCAGCTATTTTGGAAAGCAGTTGGGTAGCCGGCCAAGACATCGGCAGAGCGATTGTCATTGAGGGCGGATACTGCTGCTTCTGCAGCTAGCATGCCAGTTTTAATGGCGGCATGACTGCCTTTAATACGTGAAGCATTTAAGAATCCTGCATCACAACCAATCAATGCGCCCCCTGGAAACACCATTTTTGGAAGACTATTTAATCCGCCCGCGGTGAGCGCACGTGCACCATATGCAATACGTTTGCCACCTTCAAAAGTTTCACGAATTTTTGGGTGCAACTTATAGCGTTGGAATTCTTCAAAAGGAGAAAGGTAGGGATTCTTATAGGACAGTCCAACAACCAAGCCCACCGCAACCTTGTTATCGCCAAGGTGATACAGGAATGAGCCGCCATAAGTATCGCTCTCTAAGGGCCAACCAGCGGTATGAACCACCAGGCCAGGCTTACTCTTAGAAGGCTCTACCTCCCACAACTCTTTGATCCCAATAGCGTAACTTTGTGGATCGGCATCTTTATCTAAGTCAAACTTAGCAATGAGCTGCTTACCTAGATATCCGCGAGATCCTTCGGCAAAGAGTGTGTATTTACCGCGCAACTCCATACCCAATTGAAATTGATCGGTAGGATTCCCTTCTTTATCCAGGCCCATAGACCCAGTAATAACTCCGCTAACTACGCCTTGCTCGTTATACAAAATATCTGCCGCAGGGAAGCCTGGAAAAATTTCTACTCCAAGTGCTTCAGCTTGTTCGCCCAACCAACGAGTCACATTGGCCAAGCTCACAATAAAGTTGCCTTCATTCTTAAAACAGTGTGGCAGCATCAAATTAGGAACTTGATACGAATTATCGGAAGTTAAAAACAGAAATTGATCTTGTGTCACTTCAGTATTCAGTGGTGCACCCATTTCTTGCCAGTTCGGAAAAAGCTCGGTGAGTGCTTTAGGGTCCATGACAGCGCCAGACAGAATATGGGCGCCGATTTCTGAACCCTTTTCTAAAACACAAACGCTGATTTCTTTGCCTGAATCATGAGCAAGTTGTTTGGCTTTGATGGCAGCAGCGAGGCCAGCAGGTCCGCCCCCAACAATGACCAGGTCGTAATCCATGGATTCCCTGGGTCCAAATTGTTCTAGTAGCTGCTCCTGATTCATGCAATTTCTCCGAGATTTCTTAAAAAAGAGGGTATTTCAGCCTTGATAGTTTAGTTCTAACTGCCAAAAACCAATTTAGTGCCGAGACACCCTAGGCTATAGGATCTAAGGCGTTATGATTACTTTTTTACCTTTTTTGGCAATCTTAGGACAAAAGTTATGAATAAAACTTACCCATCGGCAGTCGATGCCCTGCGGGACATCTTAAAAGATGGACAAAAACTGGCTGTCGGCGGTTTTGGTCTGTGTGGTATTCCTGAGGCGCTCATTCAGGCGGTGAAAGATCTCGGCGCACAGAATTTGACTGCTATTGCGAATAACGCTGGTGTAGATGGATTTGGCTTGGGCCTTTTATTGAATTCCCGTCAAGTCAAAAAGATGATTGCCTCTTATGTAGGTGAGAACAAAGAATTTGAGCGCCAGTTTTTAGCAGGTGAGTTGGAATTGGAATTCACACCACAAGGCACCTTAGCTGAAAAATTACGCGCTGGTGGCTGCGGTATTCCTGCGTTCTATACCAAGACTGGTGTTGGAACATTGGTAGCTGAAGGCAAAGAAGTAAAAGAGTTTGATGGTGAAAAATACATCATGGAGCGTTCTATTGTCTCTGATATTTCTTTGGTGAAGGCATGGAAAGCAGATAAGTCAGGAAACTTAGTCTATCGCTACACTGCACGTAACTTCAATCCTGTTGTGGCAATGGCTGGCAAGATTACAGTTGCCGAGGTGGAAGAGATTGTGGAAAACGGTCAACTCCATCCAGATGAAATTCACACTCCGGGCATTTATGTACATCGCCTGGTGCTTCACAAAACGCCAGAGAAGCGCATTGAACAGCGCACTTTGACTGCAAAAGCTTAATTTAGGAAGATCGAGATGCCTTGGACAAGAGATGAGATGGCAGCACGTGCTGCTAAAGAATTAAAAGATGGCTATTACGTCAATCTTGGTATTGGTATGCCTACTTTGGTGGCCAACCATGTACCAAAAGATATGGAAGTGTGGCTTCAGTCTGAAAATGGTTTGCTGGGCATTGGCCCATTTCCCACCGAAGAAACCATTGATGCCGACTTAATTAATGCTGGCAAACAAACCATCACAACATTGCCTGGCTCTTCCATTTTTTCATCTGCCGATTCTTTTGGAATGATTCGCGGTGGAAAAATCAACATTGCTATTTTGGGCGCAATGCAAGTGAGCGAACATGGTGACCTAGCCAACTGGATGATTCCAGGAAAAATGGTGAAGGGTATGGGCGGTGCAATGGATTTGGTTGCTGGTGTAAAACACGTCGTGGTATTGATGGAGCATGTAGCCAAGAAAAAAGATGGCACAGAAGAGCTCAAAATTTTGCCTAAGTGCACATTGCCACTCACTGGTGTAGGTGTCATTAGTCAGATCATTACTGATCTTTGCGTTCTTGACATCACTCCTAAGGGCTTGAAGTTGGTCGAATTAGCTCCTGGTGTAAGCAAAGAAGAAGTGATTGCCAAAACAGGTGCCCCTGTTGATACAACGGGTTTCTAACCAGCGTCATCAATTAATGGAATAATGGGTTCACCATGTCGGGCTCCCATCATTTCCATTCTCATTCAAAGCCATCAAAGCCCCAGAATCACTCTGGAGCAGATCATTCACTGCATGCCCACAAAAAAGGGGATGCAAAGCACTCCCATAGTAAAGAAGTCTCAAATCAGAACTTGCTATTAATTGCATTAGTGCTCACCCTAGGATTTTCTGGGGTTGAAGGTGCGGCAGCCTACTTCGCTAATTCCTTAGCGTTGATCTCCGATGCTGGTCATATGATCACTGATGCTGCAGCACTTGGATTGGCACTCTTAGCGCAAATTATTTCTCGCCGCCCACCATCACCAAAACATTCATTTGGATTCGGAAGAGCTGAAGCGTTGGCGGCATTTGTCAATAGTATTGCAATGCTTGGGCTGGTGTTGTGGATTGTGATTGAGGCTATAAGCCGCTTTGCTAATCCGCACAAAGTAGATGGCCTCACTGTCACCATCGTAGCGGCGATTGGTCTGTTAATGAACATCGTAGTTGCCTATGTGCTCTCACGTGATAAGAAGAGCGTCAATACCCGTGCAGCCTTAGTGCATGTGATGGGTGACTTATTGGGATCAGTTGCTGCTTTGATTGCGGGTGTGGTGATTCAGCTTACTGGCTGGATGCCAATCGATGCCATCCTTTCTATTTTGGTCTCTTTGCTCATCCTGAAGTCGACAATCTCGATCCTGCATGAGTCCTATCACTTTTTGATGGAAGGCGTCCCACTCCATATTGATTATTTAGAAGTGGGTAAAGATCTCAAAAGCATTCCAGGTGTTTTAGCAGTTCATGATCTGCATGTCTGGGAGATGACACCGAGTTTTCCTGCATTAATCGGCCATATTGAAATTGCGGATATTCAAGAATGGCCAGGAATCATGGCCAAGATCAATAGCATGCTGCTTGATAAGCATGGAATTGATCATGTTACTTTACAGCCAGAAGAGGTTGGCGACGCACATGAACATAATGAGTCTTGTGATGATGTAGGGCCTGCCGATGTGATGCATGATGGTGATACGTTTTATGTGCAATGCTCGAGTGGCAAGACTGTGCATCGGATGGCCTATCACGCCTGGGGTAATCCTAATAATGCAAAAGTATTGTTCTGTGTTCATGGTTTAACCCGTCGAGGCAGCGATTTCATGACTCTGGCAAAAGCCTTGTGTAAAGATTATTACGTTGTATGTCCAGACGTAGTGGGTCGGGGAGATTCTGATCGCTTGAGCAATCCAATGCAGTATGCCGTTCCACAATACGTTGCGGATATTGCAGGGCTTGTAAAACAGTTGGGGGTGTCGCAGATTGACTGGTTTGGCACCTCGATGGGTGGATTGATTGGTATGGTCTATGCAGCTATGCCAAATTCTCCCATTCGCAGAATGCTGATTAATGATGTGGGTCCAACAATTGAGCCTGAAGCAATCAAGCGCTTAGGCTCTTATGTAGGCCAACCCTTTACCTTTGCCAATCGAGCTGATGCACTTACTCGCCTTAATCAAATTTGCGCTACCTTTGGGGAACATACCCCCGAGGAGTGGGAAATTTATAACGGTCCCATGTTAGTTCAGCGTGATGGAGCGTGGGTCATGCATTACGACCCGAATATCTCAGTGCCATTTGCTGCTGTTAACCCCATCATGGCTAAGGCCTGTGAGATGGCGATGTGGCATGCCTTTAAACAAATTCATATTCCCATGCTGATTGTGCGCGGAGGTGATTCAGATTTATTGTCTGCAGCAACAGTAGCGGAGATGTGCAAAGTCAATCCTTATGCACGTAGCATTGAAATTCCGAACGTAGGGCATGCACCTGCATTTGTGAAACCAGAGCAAATCGCTTTAGCAAAAGAATTCTTTAGTTAATTTCATAAGTAAATTTTGCCAATGGCAAATACTCCTAGCAAATCAGCAGCGTTAGAAAAACCCGCGATCTTTGCGGATGCTTGGTATGGCGAATCAGCTGAGTTACACGCTGCCGGGGTTGCTCAGGTTCTGCAATCTCTTAATCTGGATGAAGCCACTTTAGTTGCCGCTAAGAATATCGCTCGAACACATGGCAAAGAAGCTCTGATTAAACTCATTGATGAAGAGCCAGCCAAGCTTTTAATTGGTTATCGCGGCTTAAGACAAGCTCAAGCAAAGCTGGTGCGCGAGGATGGAGGTCTGAGCGTATCTGGTCAAGAAGAGATGCTGCGTAAGATGCTCTTAGCGTTTGGTGATGACCTGCGTGTTGTTCTGATTTATCTGGCATCACGTCTGCAAACCTTGCGTTGGGTGACCCAAGAAAAAATGGAGATGCCCGCAGCATGGGCTCAAGAGATTCTGGATATCGATGCCTCTTTGGCTAATCGCCTGGGCATCTGGCAGATGAAGTGGGAGATGGAGGATTTAGCCTTTCGGGTACTGTCGCCAGTGCTTTATCGCGATATTGCGCAGATGCTCGATGCCAAGCGTATTGAGCGCCAAGCTTTTATTGAGCGCATCGTTCGAGAGCTCGAAGCAGAATTAAAGACGGCACATATTGGTGGTGACGTATTAGGACGACCAAAGCATATCTATAGCATCTGGAAAAAGATGCAGGGTAAGTCCCTCGACTTTGCTAACTTGTATGACGTAAGAGCATTTCGGGTTTTGGTGGAGGACGTTAAAACTTGTTATGCCGTATTGGGAATCGTCCATAACGTGTGGCAGCCGGTCCCACGTGAGTTTGATGATTACATTGCAAGACCTAAACCTAACGGATATCAATCGCTTCATACCGTTGTTATGAATGAAGACGGCACGGCATTTGAAATTCAAGTACGTACCCATGAAATGCATCAACAAGCTGAGTATGGTTTAGCTGCACACTGGCGCTATAAAGAGGGCGCTTATCTTGGCATGGCCACGCCACCCAATCCAGCCAAATCCAATAAGCCAAGCGTTGGTCATCAGCAGGGTACTCATAGCGCTGAAGTAGCTTACGAGCGCCAGATAGCTTGGGCGAGGCAACTGATCTCCTGGAAAGAGGATGCCTGGGAACAACTCAAGCACCATGAGATTGATGACCACATCTATGTCCTTACCCCTTTGGGGAAAGTGATCTCTTTAGAGAAGGGATCGACGCCCATTGATTTTGCTTATGCAGTGCATACCAACCTCGGTCATCGCTGTCGTGGTGCGCGTGTTGATGGCGCCATGGTTCCGCTTGAGACGGCTTTGCAAAATGGGCAAACCGTTGAAATTATCGCTGTCAAGCATGGCGGGCCATCACGGGATTGGATTAGTCCGGATAAAAATTATTTGCGCTCACAACGAGCGCGTCAACGAGTGCGCGCTTGGTTTAATGCGCTTGATGATGAAGAGACGGGGCAAGTTGTAAAAACTCCAGAGGCTAAGCCAGAGATCAGTGCTGAGGCTAAACCAATAAACCCAGAGATCATATTGCGTGACAGTAGTCGCAAAACAGGTCAGGGTGGTGATGTCTTGGTTGTTGGGGTTGATTCTTTATTGACTCAACTAGCGCGTTGTTGCAGACCTGTTCCACCAGATTCGATTGCGGGCTTTGTAACGCAAGGTAGGGGTGTATCGATTCATCGCCGATCCTGTAAAACATTCAGAGGCCTTCTCGATCGCGCGCCTGAGCGTGTGATTCAAACCGCATGGACTGCTTCTGCGGCAAATCCAATAGTCAGTTCTGAACAAAAAAGGGTATTCCCAGCCGATTTGGTGGTAACCGGCCTTGATCGACCTGAACTCATGAGAGAGTTATTTGAGATTCTGACTCGCCAAGGGGTGCATGTGACTGATTTGCGTAAATCCGCCAAAAAAGGCCTGACTCAGATCCTTTTAACGGTTGAGGTTAAGGATTCTGAAGTGTTACGAGTGGTTCAAAACAGCTTGGAAGAGGTCAAAGGGGTCACCCAAGTGCGTCGCCGGTGATAAACTCTATGGCTGTATAGGCTCGTAGCTCAGCTGGTTAGAGCACCACCTTGACATGGTGGGGGTCGTTGGTTCGAGTCCAATCGAGCCTACCAACGAATAATGACCCAAAAAGGGAGGCCCAAAGGCCACCCAAGAGGCGCGGATGCCCTAAAGCTACCGCGCTTTCTTTTTAGGTCAATGAAGTGAAACTGAAGTTCAGTTAATAAGATGGAGTTGTTATGCCAGTAGTTACTCTGCCCGATGGATCAAAACGAGAGTTTGAAGCTCCCGTTCGTGTAGCGGATGTTGCCCAAAGCATCGGCAGTGGTCTCGCTAAAGCTGCCTTAGGTGGCATTGTTGATGGCAAGATGGTCGATACCAGTTTTGTGATTGATAAAGATAGTCAGCTCGCCATCATCACTGATAAAAGTCCTGAGGCTTTAGAGATTGTCCGTCACTCCACAGCGCACTTATTAGCCTACGCTGTGAAAGAATTATTTCCAGAAGCGCAAGTCACAATCGGCCCAGTAATTGATAACGGTTTCTACTACGACTTTTCTTATCACCGTCCATTTACGCCAGACGACTTAGTTGCTTTAGAAAAGAAAATGACTGAGCTCGCTAAGAAAGATGAGCCTGTTACTCGCACTGTAATGGCGCGCGATGATGCGGTTGAGTTTTTCAAGAAGCAGGGCGAAAACTACAAAGCAGAATTGATTGCCAGTATTCCGCAGGGCGAAGATGTTTCTTTATATGCTGAAGGTAAGTTCACCGATTTATGCCGTGGACCCCATGTGCCATCCACCGGTAAATTAAAAGTGTTTAAGCTAATGAAGCTTGCTGGTGCTTATTGGCGTGGCGATAGTAAGAATGAGATGTTGCAGCGAATCTACGGTACTGCTTGGCTGCGCAAAGAAGATCAAGATGCGTATCTGCATATGCTTGAAGAGTCTGAGAAGCGCGATCATCGCCGCTTAGGCAAACAGCTCGATTTATTTCATTTTCAAGAAGAGGCGCCTGGCCTTATTTTCTGGCATCCAAAAGGCTGGTCAATTTGGCAGGAAGTTGAGCAGTACATGCGTCGCGTGTACCAGCAGGAAGGCTATCAAGAAGTCAAAGCCCCGCAGATATTGGATCGCGCCCTTTGGGAAAAATCGGGGCACTGGGAAAACTATAAAGAAAATATGTTCACAACCGAGTCAGAGAATCGCGCTTATGCATTAAAGCCGATGAACTGCCCTGGACACGTACAAATTTATAACTCAGGTTTACATAGCTATCGCGAATTGCCATTACGTTTTGGTGAGTTTGGTCAATGTCACCGTAATGAACCATCGGGAGCATTGCATGGTTTGATGCGTGTGCGTGGCTTTACGCAAGATGACGGTCATATTTTCTGCACCGAAGATCAGATTCAATCTGAAGTGGCCCAGTTCGATAAAGCAGTACGCGCTGTGTACCAAGATTTTGGTTTTACTGAGGTTGCGGTGAAGTTGGCTTTGCGTCCTGCTAAGCGTGTTGGTGATGATGCAATTTGGGATAAAGCGGAAGAGGCTCTCCGTGGCGCCCTCAAAGCCTCCGGCCAAGAGTGGGAAGAGTTACCGGGTGAGGGCGCTTTTTATGGCCCCAAGATCGAATATCACCTAAAAGACTCTATTGGGCGGACATGGCAGTGCGGCACGATTCAGGTCGATTTTTCTATGCCAGCCCGTCTCGGGGCGGAATATGTGGCCGAAGATAACAGCCGTAAGACTCCAGTCATGCTCCATAGGGCGATTGTGGGCTCTTTAGAGCGTTTTATCGGTATTTTGATCGAAAACCACGCTGGAAACATGCCTGTTTGGCTGGCTCCAACCCAGGCTGTAGTCCTTAATATCTCCGGAAATTCTGCTGCATATGCACAACAAGTGCAGCAATTGCTGAAAAAACAAGGGTTTAGAGTGGAATCCGATTTGCGGAACGAGAAAATTACGTATAAAATACGCGAGCACGCATTACAGAAGACTCCATTTTTGCTAGTTGTAGGTGATAAAGAGTCTGAAAGCAATACGGTGGCCGTTCGTGCCCGTGGCGGAGTGGATTTAGGTGTAATGCCTCTTGATGCCTTCGTTGCCCGACTCCAGCAGGATATATCCCAGAAAGTCGGACCCGAGCTTAGCTAGGGTTAGAACGGTTTTTATTGTTTTTTTAAAGGAATTAAGAAGATCGCTACTGAAAAATTGCAGCGCATTAACCGGGAAATTACTGCTCCTGAAGTGCGTTTGATTGGAATTGATGGAGAGCCCATCGGTGTAGTTAAGTTGAGTGAAGCCTTGGCTTTGGCGGAAGAGAAAGAGACCGATTTGGTTGAAATTGCTCCGACGGCTGTGCCACCTGTAGTCCGCATCATGGACTTCGGCAAATTCAAATACCAAGAAGCCAAGCGGATGCATGAAGCTAAGCTGAAGCAAAAAGTCATTCAGGTGAAGGAAGTGAAGTTCCGCCCTGGTACTGATGATGGTGACTACGGTGTGAAGCTACGCAATCTAATCCGCTTTTTGGAAGATGGCGATAAGACAAAGATTACGCTGCGGTTTCGGGGTCGTGAAATGGCCCACCAAGAAATCGGAGTCAGAATGTTGGAACGTTTGAAGTTGGATCTCGTTGAATACGGCCAAGTCGAACAGTTTCCAAAGATGGAAGGCCGCCAGATGGTGATGGTATTGGCCCCCATTCGTAAGGCTAAGTAATCAGGCTAAACCTGGTTCTTATGTAGGGAGGTATCTGAGGTGAATAACTGAGGATGCCGGTAGTTTGAAGTGCTTCTGGGTACAGGAAGAGTAACCGTCGGTTACCACCTATGTTGCACAAGTAATTGAAGGGGTGCTTTATGCCCAAGATGAAGAGCAAGAGTAGCGCTAAAAAGCGCTTCACGGTTCGCGCAGGCGGAACGATTAAACGAGGACAGGCTTTCAAACGCCACATCCTCACCAAGAAGACCACAAAGAATAAGCGTCACCTACGTGGTACTACCGAAGTTGCGAAAGCTGACGTTAAGTCAATTCGCTCCATGCTTCCATACGCTTAACCTCAGACTAGATTAGGAGAAATAAATGCCAAGAGTCAAACGTGGGGTTACAGCAAGAGCCCGTCATAAGAAAATTACCGATGCCGCTACAGGTTACCGTGGCCGTCGTAAGAACGTATTCCGTATTGCTAAGCAAGCGGTTATGCGTGCTGGTCAATATGCATATCGTGACCGTCGCAATAAGAAACGTGTATTCCGCGCATTGTGGATTGCTCGTATCAATGCGGCAGTACGTCAACATGACATGACCTATAGCGTATTCATGAATGGTATGAAGAAAGCTGCGATCGAACTCGACCGCAAAGTACTTTCTGATATGGCCATTGCTGACAAAGCGGCTTTTGCTGCTTTGGTTACTCGGATCAAATCCGTAGTAAACGCTGCAGCTTAATCTTAGTTTTCTAAACTAAGCTGCAATGGTTTCTCTCGACCACATTGTCGAGGATGCTAAACGTGATTTCCTCGGGGCTGCCGATGCGGCAGCTCTAGAGGACGCGAAAGCCAAGTATCTCGGTAAGTCAGGTGTTCTCACTGAGCGTTTAAAAGCGCTTGGTGGAATGTCGCCTGATGAACGTAAGAGTGCTGGCGCCCAAATTAATCAAATCAAAACCCAAGTAGAAGCTGCATTACAAGAGCGTCGTCAAGCTTTAGCTGATGCCATCTTGTTGCAACGTCTTGCAGCGGAGTCTATTGATGTGTCCTTGCCTGGCCGTGGTCAAGCAGTAGGTAGCTTGCATCCGGTGATGCGCACCTGGGAACGTGTTGAAGAGATCTTCCGCTCAATAGGTTTTGATGTAGCAGATGGTCCTGAGATTGAAACCGATTGGTTTAATTTCACAGCCTTAAATAGTCCTGAGAATCATCCTGCACGTTCAATGCAGGATACCTTTTATATCGATGGCAAAGATTCTAACGAGAAGCCCTTGCTATTGCGTACGCATACCAGCCCCATTCAGGTTCGTTATGCGAGCGAGCATGTTAAGAAGTACACTAATGCAGATGTAATGCCGCCAATCAAAGTGATTGCGCCAGGCAGAACCTATCGTGTTGATAGCGACGCAACCCATTCACCAATGTTCCATCAAGTTGAAGGCTTGTGGATTGCTGAGAGTGTTTCGTTTGCAGACCTCAAAGGCGTATATACAGATTTCTTAAGAACCTTCTTTGAAACAAACGAGCTTAAGGTTCGTTTCCGACCTTCATATTTCCCATTCACTGAGCCATCGGCTGAGATTGATATGGCCTTCGGTAGCGGCAAACTTGCCGGCCGTTGGTTAGAGATCTCTGGAGCAGGGCAGGTTCATCCAAACGTCTTACGTAATATGGGTATCGACCCAGAGCGCTATACCGGCTTCGCATTTGGATCTGGTCTAGAACGCTTAACAATGCTGCGTTACGGCGTAGATGACTTGCGCCTCTTCTTTGAAAACGATCTGCGTTTCTTAGCGCAGTTCCCTGCATAAAAATATTATTACTACTTAACCTTAGATCGCGCTATGCAATTTTCTGAATCTTGGCTTCGTCAGTATGTAAACCCATCACTCAATAGTGATGCGCTTGGTCATGCAATGACAATGGCTGGTTTAGAGGTTGAAGAGCAACATTCAGTAGCGCCTGCATTTACTAAGATCGTGATTGCGCAGATATTATCTGCAGAGCAGCATCCTGATGCAGACCGTTTACGTGTTTGTAAGGTAGACGCTGGTACTGGTCAAGAGTTACAAATTGTTTGTGGTGCGCCTAATGCGCGTGCCGGGATCAAGATTCCGTGCGCTATGGTTGGCGCTGAATTGCCTCCCGCTGAAGCCGGCGGTAAGCCATTCATGATCAAAGTAGGTAAGCTACGCGGTGTTGAAAGCCAAGGCATGTTGTGCTCTGGCCGTGAGATTGGTCTCGGCGATGATCACGAAGGCATCTTAGAGTTGCCAGCCGATGCGCCAGTTGGAAAAGATATTCGTGAATATCTGGATCTTGATGATCAAATCTTTGTTATTAAGTTAACCCCGAATAAAGCCGATTGCCTCTCATTAATGGGTATGGCAAGAGAAGTCTCTGCAATCACTGGCGCTGTGCTCTGCGCGCCTAAATGGACTCCACCAGCGGTATCAATAGAAGACAAGCGCAAAGTTACTGTAGAAGATAAACAGCTCTGTGGACGTTTTGCTGGTCGTGTGATTCGTGGCGTTAATCCTCAGGCTAAAACACCCGAGTGGATTGTGCAGCGTTTATCCCGCGCAGGTCAAAGAAGTATTTCTGCATTAGTAGATCTCTCTAACTATGTGATGTTAGAAATGGGTCAGCCAACACACGTATTTGATATTGATAAGTTAACTGGCGATATCACTGTTCGTTGGGCTAAAGCAGGCGAAACTCTTGAATTATTAAATGGTCAGACCGTGACTTTGCAGGGCCCCGACTCTGCAGGCAAGATGCAGGAAGCTGGCGTGGTTGCTGATCAGAATGGTCCGGTAGCTCTTGCGGGAATTATGGGCGGCAATCATTGCGCCGTATCTGATGACACCAAGAATATCTATGTTGAGGCTGCTTATTGGGTGCCATTAGCTATTCAGGGGCGTGCGCGTCGCTTTAATTTCAGTACCGATGCAGCTCATCGCTTTGAGCGCGGTGTAGATCCACAAAATACGGTTAATTGTCTAGAGTATCTCAGCGCCTTAATTATTGAGGTCTGCGGTGGCCAAGCTGGTCCAGTGGATGATCAAGTTTTAAATGTGCCTGAACGTAATCCAGTCAAAATGCGTTTGGCTAGAGCAGAAAAAGTAATTGGTATTCCACTGACAAATGAAGTGGTTGCCGATGTATTTCAGCGCCTTGGTTTTCAGTTTAAGCAAGAGGGTGATACTTTTGTCGTCACACCCCCAAGCTATCGTTTCGATATTGAGATCGAAGAAGATTTAATTGAAGAAGTCGCACGTATGTACGGCTTTGAAAACATTCCCGATCAACCGCCAGTAGCCTCATTGAAGATGAGTGCTAAAGCAGAAGCAAAACGCGGTGTGCATTTATTGCGCCAGCGTTTGGCTCTCCAAGGTTATCAAGAGGCGGTAAATTTTGGTTTCACAGATCTCGAAAGTGAAAAGCGTTTAACTGGCGCCACTGAAAAGGACATCATTGAAGTGCTAAATCCTATTGCTAGTCAATACGGTGTGATGCGCAGCACGCTTTGGGGTGGTTTGTTAAATAACCTCAAGGCGAATTTGAACCGTGGAGCAGGGCGTGTACGCCTGTTTGAGACTGGCCGTGTATTTAAGCGTGACGCGAATGCTCAAGAAGAAGCTGGCAAAGTGGCCGGGTTTCATCAGCCCCAGAAAATTGGTGGCCTAGCTTATGGATCTTTTGTTCCAGAGCAATGGGCTAATGCAACCCGTGCGGTTGATTTCTTTGATGTGAAGGGTGACCTGGAACGTGTTTTAGATCCCCTGCATTTTGTCACTGAAGCTGCACAGCACCCAGCATTACATCCGGGTCGCAGTGCGAAGATATTCTTGACTACAGCCAAGAATCGCATTGAAGTAGGATTCATTGGAGAGTTACATCCAGGATTGCAGCAAGCGTATGAGTTGCCACAAGCGCCAGTTTTATTTGAATTAGACTTAGATCCGATTCGCGAACTTGGGCTCCCTGTACCTGAGGAGTTGAGTAAATTCCCTGCTGTGCAGCGTGATTTGGCCTTAGTAGTCAAGCAAAGCGTATCTGCACAGTCATTGCTAGATGCAATGACTGCAAGTAAGCAAAATTTTGTGCGCAATATTGAACTCTTTGATGAATTCAAGCCTAAGGCTGGATCAAGCAGCATGGCAGATGATGAGAAGAGCTTGGCTTTTCGAGTAACCCTCTTAAACCCTAATGAGACATTGCAGGATCCCCAAATTGATGCAGTAATGGCTACTTTATTGGGCGCAGTAGAGAAAAAGTGCGCGGCCCGTTTGCGCTAGGTTTAATATTAGGCATAAATCAAATAATTAATTAGTTACCAAAGAGACAAGCAATGACTGAATTGATTTCTAACGACACCGTTACCAAGAATGAGCTATCTGAAGCTCTTTTTGATCAAGTTGGACTAAATAAGCGCGAAGCAAAAGATATGATCGATGCCTTTTTTGATCGTGTTGGCCAATCTCTTGAAGCAGGCGTAGAAGTTAAGATTTCCGGTTTTGGTAATTTCCAGTTGCGCAATAAGTCGGCTCGTCCTGGCCGAAATCCAAAGACAGGTCAAATGATTCCGATTGCAGCTAGACGCGTAGTTACATTTCACGCAAGTCAAAAGCTTAAAGATGTAGTGGAGTCACATGCTCGAGAAAACCGAGTTTGATGCTAGCTCAGCGCTGCTGAGCTCTCAACTTCCCCCGATACCAGCAAAGCGCTATTTCACCATTGGTGAAGTTGCTGATCTTTGTGGTGTGCGCTCACACGTACTGCGTTATTGGGAGCAGGAGTTTGCTCAACTCAGCCCACAAAAGCGCCGCGGTAACCGTCGCTACTACCAGCATCATGAAGTGGTCTTGATCAGAAAGATTCGCTCTCTCCTCTATGAAGAGGGCTTCACGATTAGCGGTGCTCGTAATCGCCTTGAAGAGGCTCGTGGCGATCTCCGTCTGCGTGAAGAATTGCAAGCGGTTCTGCAGATTCTCTCTAAATAGTTACTGCTACAATTTTGCTTTCGTCGGGGCGTAGCGCAGCCTGGTAGCGTACATGCATGGGGTGCATGTGGTCGGAGGTTCAAATCCTCTCGCCCCGACCATTCAAACTAATCCCACCATCTCAAAAGCACCATCTCCATGACAAGCGATACAAAACCCGTTGAATACTTTGGTCTCAAAATTCCTTTTTTGGCGCATTTGGGCGTAGTTCCTGAGTATGCGAAAGAAGGTAAGTCCCGAATTAGCCTTGACCTTAAGCCTGAGTATGAGAACAGCTTTGGTATTGCCCATGGCGGTGTCATCATGACACTTCTGGATTTTGCTATGGGCGCTGCAGCTCGTAGCATTTCCGAGGTTCCCTTGGGGGCCATGACGATTGATATGTCGGTAAGCTTCCTGCGTCCCAGCACCGGCAAAATCGTGGTGGAGGGCACCATCCTCAAACCCGGAAAGACGATTAACTACTGCGAAGCTGTTGTTTTGAATGAAACAGGGGAGATAACCGCCAAATCCAGCGGTACTTTTATGCTCAGAAAATCAAAATCAGTTTAATTAAATATAATATTTATAAAGATTATGTCTTTTATTAACCTGAGCTGATATAGCCCTAATAAATATAGTTAATTATTCCGAATAATATATATTGCCTTATTGATTAATGTATATATAATCATCATCTAATATGGCTTATATAAGCCCTATAAAACAACCTATTATTCGGAGAGTGAAAAGAATATGTCTTCTTATAAAGAGCTTTTAGCCCAACGCGAGCAGTTGGATAAACAGATTAAAGAAGCAATTGCCCTTGAAAAGGCTGATGGCATTGCCAAGGCCAAAGTCATTATTGAGCAATATGGCTTAACTGCATCCGATCTATTTAGCCGTAAAGCCGGCGTAAAGAGCGCTGGCGGTAAAGTGGCTCCTAAATACCGTAATCCTTCAACAGGCGAAACCTGGACTGGTAGAGGTAAGGCGCCAAAGTGGATTGAAGGCAGAGATCGTAGTAGCTATTTGATCTAAGTGCTTGTTTTTATTAATTTTTATCACTAAAGGCCGCTGATAGCGGCCTTTTCTTGTGCTCCTTTCTTAATCTGAATTGCCCTCTAAGCGCACTTCCTAGCCAAAGCTTCTACAAATAGGGGTTCTAGTAACTCATGCCGACTACCATGAGGCCAGTTTGCCTCAGCCTCTGGATTGGTTGCGGGGTAGCCAATAATGAGTGGATTGAGGTCAATTAAGCCGTTTTCAAGCTCCTGTTTGATGCTTTCGCTCAAAGGATGCTTACCGCCAGAGTTCTCGTCTGCCAGTGCAACCACACCAGGGTGCAGTTTGATAAAACCTTCATCTACTAGAATAGGTATACGCTGTGTGTCCTTGTTTTTGCTCAAATAATGGATTAAATGGACTTGCTCTACAGGTGGAATAAGAGCATCTAAAAAGATCAAATCGGGGGCAATGGAAACAGCCTTCATTAAACCCTCTAGGCTGTCTACTGCCATTTCCATGTCTACTTTTAGCTGCCAGTCAGCAATGGACTCTAATAATTCTTGGCCATTCTCAGACCTTCTAAATATCCCCATGGCTACGCAGTTTTGCGTGGTCTTTTGACGCATAGCCCTTTTTCTCCGTTGTAATTGCTGTTCTAAAGAGCTGGCCAATATTCGTCTATGGCCGCCACGAGTTTTCCAAGCAATGAGTTCGCCTAATTCCACCATTTTCTGAACGGTGCCTAGGGAAACCTGTAAAACCTTGGCGCTTTGGCGAGTACTGAGATATTCCGTTTCTGGGGTAATTAATTTCATATTTCCCTTAATTTCATTTAATTGTTTGAAGATTTAGAGAATAAAAATCAAATTCATTTGAATCTGTCGGTAAACCTTTAAAGCGGGGTAGGAAAGTTCTTATTAATTCTCATTTATAGGGAGATACCCCAAAATTCCTTGAAATCAGGGAATGCCCTTTATGTATCAATGGTCATTCGTGTTAAATTACACCTGTAGCACCAGTATTCGCACAGATCAATTCGCTAAACGGTAGAGCCGTGTAACGAATGGTTTTAACCACAGTTTTTATTCGGGAAACCCGATGAAAGGTGAGCATCATGATGCAGGATCAAAGAGATAACTCCTATCTCTTCGGCGGAAACGCACCCTACGTAGAGGAACTCTACGAATCCTACTTGCACGATCCAGCTTCGGTAGCTGATCATTGGCGAGATTATTTTGATAACGTGAAACAGGTTCCTGCGGTTGACGGTTCATCTCGAACTGACATTGCCCATGCACCTATTGTTGCTTCATTTGCTGAGCGCGCTAAGCAAGGTCCAATCAGAACGATTTCTGATTCGGCTGACTCAGAGATGGGCCGCAAACGCGTTGCTGTTCAGCAGTTAATTGCCGCGTATCGTAACGTCGGCAATCGCTGGGCAAACTTAGATCCATTAAAGCGGACAGAGCGCCAGGATATTCCTGAGTTAGATCCCGCTTTCTATGGCTTTACTGATGGCGATATGGATATCGTCTTCAATACAAGTAATACATTCTTCGGTAGAAACGAAATGTCCTTGCGCGATTTGCTCCAAGCATTGCGCGAGACATATTGCGGCACGATCGGTGTCGAGTTTATGTTTATTGCCGACCAGAAGATTAAGAAGTGGTGGCAAGAAAAATTAGAGTCTATTCGCTCAACCCCACAATTTAATGTGGATGAGAAGCGTCAAATCTTGGATCGCGTAACTGCTGCTGAAGGCTTAGAGCGTTACCTCCAAGCTAAATATGTTGGTCAAAAGCGCTTCTCCCTTGAGGGTGGCGAAAGCTTTATTGCCTGTATGGATGAGTTGGTCCGTGACTCAGGTAATAAAGGTATTCAGGAAATCGTGATTGGTATGGCTCACCGTGGTCGTCTCAATGTATTGGTCAACACCTTGGGCAAAATGCCTAAGGACTTGTTTGCGGAGTTTGAGCACAAGGGACCAGAAACATTGCCTGCAGGTGATGTTAAATACCACCAAGGTTTCTCAAGTGATATTTCTACTCCCGGTGGTCCAGTTCACTTGTCATTGGCATTTAACCCATCCCATTTAGAGATCGTTAACCCAGTGGTAGAAGGTTCTGCACGCGCTCGTATGGAGCGTCGTGGTGATATGTTGGGTGAGCAAGTCATGCCGGTGTTAGTTCACGGTGATGCTGCGATTGCAGGTCAGGGCGTGATGCAAGAAACATTAGCAATGTCAGAAGTTCGTGGTTACTCCACGGGCGGCACAATGCACATAGTGATTAATAACCAAATTGGTTTCACAACCTCAGATCCGCGTGACTTGCGTTCGAGCTTGTATTGCACGGACATCATGAAGATTGTGGATGCCCCGGTATTGCACGTAAACGGCGACGATCCTGAAGCAGTAGTTTTAGCAACAAAGTTGGCTGTTGAGTTCCGTATGAAGTTTCATAAGGATGTAGCAGTTGACATCATCTGCTTCCGTAAATTGGGTCACAACGAGCAAGATACGCCTGCAATGACTCAGCCTTTGATGTACAAGATCATTGCTGCACATCCTGGCACACGCAAGTTGTATGCCGATAAATTAGAAACTCAAGGAGTGTTGCCTGCTGGTACTGGTGACCTCATGGTCAAAGAGTACCGCGCTGCTATGGATGAAGGTAAGCAAACCTCCGATCCAGTATTGAGCAACTTCAAAGGCAAGTTTGCAGTCGATTGGTCTCCTTTCTTAAATAAGAAGTGGACCGATGAAGCCGATACAGCAATTCCATTAACAGAGTGGAAGCGTTTGGCTGAGAAGATCTCTACCATTCCTGAAGGTTTCAAGGCGCACCCATTGGTTGCTAAGGTCTACAACGATCGTGCTGCCATGGGTCGTGGTGAGGTTAACGTTGATTGGGGTATGGGCGAGCATATGGCTTTCGCATCCTTGGTTGCGAGTGGCTACCCAGTGCGCTTATCTGGCGAAGATAGCGGACGTGGAACCTTCACCCACCGTCATGCGGTATTGCATGAGCAAAACCGTGAAAAGTGGGATACCGGTACTTATGTCGCTCTTCAGCACGTAACAAAAGATCAAGCGCCATTTGTGGTGATTGACTCGATTCTTTCTGAAGAGGCTGTCCTGGGTTTTGAATATGGCTATGCCGCTGCAGAGCCAAACACCCTGACGATTTGGGAGGCCCAGTTCGGTGACTTCGCTAACGGCGCTCAAGTAGTTATTGATCAGTTCATCGCCTCAGGTGAAGTGAAGTGGGGTCGCGCGAACGGTTTGGTCATGATGTTGCCGCACGGTTACGAAGGTCAGGGCCCAGAGCATTCTTCCGCACGTCTTGAGCGCTTTATGCAGTTATGTGCTGATACGAATATGCAAGTGATTCAGCCGACCACTGCAGCGCAGATCTTCCATGTATTGCGTCGTCAAATGATTCGTCAGTTCCGCAAGCCGCTAATCTTGATGACTCCAAAATCATTGTTGCGCAATAAAGAAGCTGCATCACCTTTATCTGAATTTACTAAAGGCGGTTTCCAAACCATTATTGGCGAGCGTGATGATTCTATCGATGCGAAGCAAGTGACTCGTTTAGTCATGTGCTCTGGCAAGGTCTATTACGACTTGGTTAAGCAGCGCGCTGAGAAGAAGATTTCTGATATGGCGATCATTCGCTTAGAACAGTTGTATCCATTCCCGCACAAAGCATTGACTGCTGAGATGAAGAAGTATCCGAAATTGGAAGACGTAGTGTGGTGTCAAGATGAGCCGCAAAACCAAGGTGCCTGGTTCTTTGTTCAGCACAACATCTTGGAAAATATGTCTGATGGTATGAAGTTGGGCTATGCAGGACGTCCTGCATCAGCATCACCGGCTTGTGGTTATGCCCATCTCCACCAAGAACAGCAGAAGTCTTTACTGAATGCGGCATTTGCCAAACTCAAAGGTTACGTGATCACGAAATAATCGTCTTCATTACTCAACATACACACATACATACATACAAACAGGATTAATCATGGCTATTTTCGAAGTTAAAGTTCCACAACTCTCAGAGTCAGTTGCTGAAGCAACTTTGTTGCAATGGAAAAAGAAGGTTGGTGACGCTGTTGGTCAAGACGAGATCTTGATCGAAATCGAAACAGATAAAGTGGTTCTCGAGGTACCAGCTCCTTCCGCTGGTGTTTTGACAGAAATCGTTGTTGCTGACGGTGGTACCGTTGTTGCTGAGCAATTGATTGCAAAGATTGATAGCACTGCTGTTGCCGCTGCTGCTCCTGCACCTGCCGCTGCTCCTGCAGCAGCACCAGCAAAAGCAGCTGCTCCTGCCGCTAAAGCTGGCGCAGCTGCCGCTCCTTCCGCTGCAAAAATTCTTGCAGAGAAGGGTGTCGACGCTGGTCAAGTTGCTGGTTCAGGACGTGATGGTCGTATCACTAAGGGTGATGCATTGAATGCTTCTGCAGGCGGCGCTAAATCTGCTGCATTACCAAGCGCGCCAGTGCCAATGGGTGATCGCCCAGAAGAGCGCGTACCAATGAGCCGCTTGCGTGCTCGTATTGCTGAGCGCTTGCTTGAGTCCCAGGCTAACAACGCCATCTTGACTACATTCAACGAAGTCAACATGGCTCCAGTAATCGCTATGCGCAATAAGTACAAAGATCAGTTTGAAAAGGTCCATGGTGTGAAGTTGGGCTTTATGTCTTTCTTCGTTAAAGCAGCTACACATGCTTTGAAGAAATTCCCACTCTTGAATGCTTCAGTTGATGGTAATGACATCGTTTACCACGGCTACTTTGATATTGGTATTGCTGTGAGCTCACCCCGTGGCTTGGTAGTTCCAATTCTGCGCGATGTTGATCAAATGAATTTAGCTGACATTGAGAAGAAGATTGCTGAATTTGGCACTAAAGCTCGCGAAGGTAAGTTGTCAATTGAAGAGTTGACTGGCGGCACATTCTCGATCTCTAACGGCGGCGTATTCGGCTCCATGCTTTCCACTCCGATCATCAACCCGCCGCAATCCGCTATTTTGGGTATCCACGCTACTAAAGATCGTGCTGTAGTTGAAAACGGTCAAGTAGTTGTTCGCCCAATTAACTACCTTGCTTTGTCATATGATCACCGCATCATTGACGGTCGCGAGGCTGTGCTTGGTTTGGTTGCTATGAAGGATGCTTTAGAAGATCCTTCACGTCTTCTCCTTGATTTGTAAGAAGGAAAGATCATGAGCCAAGTATTTGACGTAGTGGTTATTGGTGGTGGCCCTGGTGGCTACATCGCCGCAATTCGGGCAGCGCAACTCGGTTTCAAGGTTGCTTGTGCTGAATCTCAATCCTATGATGATCCTAAGGGTGAGCCACGTTTGGGCGGTACCTGCTTAAACGTTGGTTGTATTCCTTCCAAGGCATTGTTGGCTTCTTCTGAAGAGTTTGAGAAGATTAACCATTATGCTGCTGATCATGGTATCAAAGTGGGCGCTGTTAGCATCGACTCTAAAAAGATGATTGCTCGTAAAGACGACATCGTTACCAAAATGACCGGTGGTATTCAGTACTTATTCCGCAAGAACAAAATCACTTTGCTAAAAGGCCACGCTACATTTGAAGGCAAGGGCGCCGATGGTTATCAAGTGAAGATTGATGGCAAAGATAAAGAAACGGTTACTTCAAAAAATGTGATTATTGCGACTGGTTCTAAAGCACGCCACCTCCCAGGCATTACTGTGGATAACGTCTTGATCTGTGATAACGAAGGTGCACTCAAGTTTGATTCTGCTCCTAAGAAATTAGGCGTAATCGGTGCTGGCGTTATTGGCTTGGAATTGGGGTCTGTATGGCGCCGTCTCGGTGCTGAAGTGACTGTACTCGAAGCAATGCCTTCATTCTTAGGCGCTTGCGATATCAGCATTGCTAAAGAGGCTCAAAAACTATTTGCTAAGCAAGGCTTGAGTATCAACACTGGTGTAAAAATTGGCGACGTTAAAGCTGATAAGAACGGTGTAGTGGTTAATTACACTGATAGCGCTGGTAAGGCCGCTAAGTTGGAATGTGAGCGCTTAATTGTTTCTGTTGGACGCGTGCCTAACACTGATAAATTGGGTTTAGATAATATTGGTCTCAAAGTGGATGAGCGTGGCTTCATTCCAATCGATGACCATACTTGTGCCACTGCAGCGCCTGGTGTTTACGCTGTTGGTGACGTAGTGCGTGGCCCAATGTTGGCGCACAAAGCAGAGGACGAAGGTGTCTTGGTTGCTGAAGTAATCGCCGGCCAAAAACCACACATCGATTACAACTGCATTCCTTGGGTAATCTATACAGATCCTGAAATTGCCTGGGTTGGTAAGACTGAACAAGCACTGAAAGAGGCTGGTATTGCTTATAAAGCAGGTCAGTTCCCGTTTGCTGCTAACGGCCGTGCATTGGGTATGGGTCGCGCTGATGGTTTCATCAAAGTATTAGCTGACGCTAAGACAGATGAGATTCTTGGCGTACATATTATTGGCGCCAATGCTTCTGACTTAATCGCTGAGGCAGCGGTTGCAATGGAATTCAAAGCAGCAGCAGAAGATATTGCTCGTATCTGTCATGCACATCCAAGTTTGTCTGAAGTGATGCGCGAAGCAGCGTTAGCGACAGACTCACGTGCATTAAATATGTAATTGAAAACCATTGAGTTTTACCAACAAGAGTTAAAAGCGCGCGGGTATCAAAGCGATCCCGCGCAGCTTTGTGCTGTAGAGCGTCTTCAGGAATGTGAAGATCAATGGATTGCTTATAAAGAAATCCGCAGCAATACCTTAAAGAAAAAAATATTTAAACCGACGCTTCCCCGCGGTATTTATCTATGGGGTGGGGTGGGTCGTGGCAAATCCTTCTTAATGGACTGCTTTTATGCGGCCTCACCATTAGAAAAGAAAATCCGTATTCATTTTCATGAGTTCATGCGTGAAGTGCATCGTGAATTGCATGAGCTATCGGGTTTATCGGATCCGCTAGATGAGTTAGCAAAACGCATTTCAAATCGTTATCGCTTAATTTGTTTTGATGAGTTTCATATCAATGACATCGCCGATGCAATGATTCTCTACCGCTTACTCAGCGCACTCTTTGCTGACCGCGTACAGTTTGTGATGACTTCCAACTATCGTCCAGATCAGCTCTATCCTAATGGTTTACATCGGGATAGATTGATTCCTGCTATTAAGCTGTTGGAAGAAAAACTCGACGTTTTGAACGTAGATGCAGGTAATGATTACCGCCGCGTGCAGATGGCGCAAGTAGAGGCTTATCTGACTCCGGTCAATGCGGAGACGCAAGCAACGCTCGGTCAAATGTTTCAAACCTTAATTGGCAATCAAAAAGAAGCGCGTAATCCAGTTCTCAATATTGAGAACCGTGAGTTACGACCGCTTCACATGGCTGACGGTGTAGTTTGGTTCGACTTCAAAACTTTGTGTTGCGGTCCACGCTCACAAAATGATTACTTAGAGATTGCGAACCAGTTTCATACGGTGATTTTGTCTGGGGTGCCCTATATGCCCCCAAGAATGACAAATGAAGCTCGCCGCTTTATTTGGCTAATCGACGTCTTGTATGACCACAAGATTAAGTTAATCATGTCTGCTGAGGTCCCAGCCCCAGATTTGTACACTGAGGGCCAAATTACGGCTGAATTCTCTCGAACCGTTTCCCGTTTGATTGAGATGCAGTCTCGTGACTACCTAGATGCACCGCGCCGGGTAATTGACACCAGCTTGACCTAAAATAGGGTTATGAGCAGCTTTTCACCCCTAAACGCCGACTTGCATTGCCATTCAGTGATTTCTGATGGCACTTTGACGCCCGAACAATTAGCGGAGCGTGCTAAAGCCAATGGAGTGCATTTGTGGGCCCTGACCGATCATGATGAGTTGGGCGGTCAGAAACGTGCTCGAGAAGCAGCAAGCGCATTAAACATCGATTACCTTGCTGGTGTAGAAATTTCTGTCACTTGGATGGGTGAGACGATTCATATTGTTGGCCTTGGAATTGATGCTGAGCATGCTGGCATCATCGAAGGACTTCGTTGCACTCGTGATGGCCGAGGTAATCGCGCCAAACTGATGGCAGAACAGTTACTCAAAGCAGGTATACCTGGCGCTTATGAGGGCGCACTTCATTTTGCAGGCAATCATGATTTGATTTCAAGAACACACTTTGCGCGTTTCTTAGTAGAGCAGGGCGTATGTCGCAATACCGAGCACGTATTTAAAAATTATTTAATTGAAGGTAAACCAGGATATGTACCTCATCAGTGGGCTACCCTAGATGACGCTGTTAGCTGGATTAAATCAGCAGGTGGTGTAGCGGTGATTGCCCATCCTGGCCGCTACAGTAGACTCAATGCCATGCAAATGGACGAGCTCTATAAACACTTCAAGGATATTGGTGGCCTAGCAATTGAGGTGATTACGGGTAGCCATAGCCCTGACCAATACAAAACCTTTGCAAAGATTGCGCAGCAATATGGCTTTTTAGCCTCTCGTGGCTCCGATTTTCATGACCCAAGCGAGAGTCATATAGATTTAGGCAATTTGCCGCACTTACCGGATCACCTCACGCCAGTATGGTCTGCATTTCATTAAACGATTAATTCATTAACTCCATCATTACTTAACCACTTAGAAAAAGAATACAGATGTTTGCTGAACGCGTTCTCTCTGGCATGCGACCAACCGGTAGCTTGCACTTGGGTCACTACCATGGTGTATTAAAGAACTGGGTGCGCTTGCAGTCCGAGTATCCATGCTTCTTTTTTGTGGCAGATTGGCATGCATTAACTACGCACTACGAGACTCCGGATGTCATTGAGCAGTCAGTATGGGAGATGGTGATTGATTGGTTGGCAACGGGCGTTGATCCAAATCAGGCGACCTTGTTCATTCAAAGTAAAGTACCTGAGCACGCCGAACTTTTTCTATTACTCTCCATGGGAACCCCGCTGGGCTGGCTTGAGCGGGTACCCACCTATAAAGATCAAATTGAGAAACTCAAGGAAAAGGATCTCCAAACTTATGGTTTCTTGGGTTATCCATTGCTACAGGCGGCCGATATATTGATGTATCGCGCACAGTTGGTTCCGGTTGGTGAAGATCAGGTGCCACACGTAGAGATGACTCGTGAAGTAGCGCGCCGCTTTAATTATTTATACGGACGCGAGCCCGGCTTTGAAGAAAAAGCCTTAGAGGCAGTTAAAAAATTAGGCAGCAAACGCGCCAAGATGTATGCGGAATTACGAGTGGCATTTCAAGAGCGTGGTGATGATGAGGCGTTGGAGCAAGCTAAAGCATTGCTGCAAGAAGCGCAGAGTTTATCGATGGCTGATCGCGAAAGACTCTTTGGCTTTTTAGAAGGTGCCCGCAAAATTATTCTGCCTGAGCCACAAGCACTTCTCACAACGGCATCACGTATGCCTGGTATCGATGGTCAGAAGATGTCTAAGTCTTACGGCAATACCATCAGCATTCGTGAAAATCCCGAAGATGTTATTAAGAAGATTCGTACGATGCCAACCGATCCAGCCCGCGTCCGAAGAACCGACGCCGGAGATCCAGCACGTTGCCCGGTATGGCAACTGCATACTGTTTACTCCAATGAGGAAACAAAACAATGGGTTGATAAGGGTTGTAAATCCGCTGGTATTGGATGCCTCGAGTGCAAGCAACCGGTAATTGATTCAATTTTGGCTGAGCAACAACCGATGTTTGAACGTGCGCAGAAGTATTTGGATGATCCTAGTTTGCTGCGTTCCATCATTGCCGATGGTTGCGACAAAGCACGCAAGGTTGCCCAGGAAACCATGCGCGAGGTTCGCGAAGCAATGGGCCTTGCTTACGATTGAGTCTTGATCTTGCCTAACCCGCATGATGCCATTTTGAATGCCTCTCCTTGGGTAAGGAGATTTGCGCCCCTCATTCAAGTGGATGGAGTGGTGCTAGATTTAGCTTGCGGATCAGGTCGACATTCTGAGTTATTGGCAAGCATGGGTCATGATGTCTTGGCGGTTGATCAAGATGTCACAGCAGTAGGTTCTGTTGGTAACCCTTTAATCACCCCAAAGCATCTCAATCTTGAACAGGCTGATTGGCCTCTGATAGGTTCAGAGTTCAGTGCGATCGTAGTGACAAACTACCTCTATCGACCGCACTTAGACCAATTACCCAAAATGCTGCAAAAGGGTGGTGTTTTGATCTACGAAACCTTCGCCCTGGGAAATGGGGAATTTGGTAAGCCATCCAACCCCAATTTCCTGCTAAATCCAGGGGAATTGCTCGCTTTTGCCTCTCGTCATGGTCTTAAGGTAGTGGCTTATGAGGATATTTACGTAGATCAACCCAAACCAGCCATGGTTCAGCGCCTATGCGCAGTAAAAGGTGAGCTAAAACAGCGCATTCCGTTACAATTTCAGGGTTAAGACAGCTAAAAATCGGTGCATATTCGGTGACAAATACAGCTCATTCCAAAGGTAGCAAAAAGCCCATCGCTGGCAGTATGCCGGCTATCGTGACTCCCATGTTCGAAGATGGCAGCTTGGATTATGCTAGCTTGCGTTCCTTGTTGGATTGGCATGTGTCTGAAGGCACTGACGGCATTGTGATTGTTGGCACTAGCGGTGAGTCTCCAACAGTTTCTGTTGAAGAGCACTGTGAGCTCATTCGTGTGACAGTGGAGCAGATTGCTGGACGCATTCCAGTGATTGCTGGTACCGGCGGTAACTCTACGATTGAAGCGATTGAATTAACTAAATTTGCTAAGCAGGTTGGCGCAGATGCCAGCTTGCAGGTAGTACCGTATTACAACAAGCCAACGCAAGATGGCATGTTTGCTCACTTTAAAAAGATTGCAGAGTCGGTGGATTTGCCAGTGATTTTGTATAACGTCCCCGGCAGAACGGTTGCTGATTTGGCTGGCGACACGGTGGTCCGTTTAGCGGGTGTGCCAGGCATTATTGGCATTAAAGAAGCAACAGGTAGCCTAGAGCGTGGCACCTTATTGATTAATGATCTCAAGCGTGCTGGCCATCAAGACTTCTCTGTATTTTCGGGCGACGATCTGACTGCGGCCTTGTTGATGTTGATGGGTGGCAAGGGCAATATTTCTGTTACGGCTAATATTGCTCCGCGTTTGATGCATGAGCTCTGCGTAGCCGCCATGTCAGATGATGTGAAAAGAACCCGTGAAATTCAATATCAACTGATTGCAGTCCATAAAGCTATGTTCACAGAGGCTAACCCAATCCCCGTGAAGTGGGCATTGCATGAGATGGGCAAGATTACTGCTGGCATTCGTTTGCCATTAACACCTTTAAGCAATTCCTTGCGCGAGCCTTTGAAGGCAGCGTTAAAACAGGCCAACCTATTATGATGAATTTGCTCAAACTATCCCGTCGATATTTATCGATTCTCTCTTTAATTGTTATTGCTTCTACTGCATTGACTGCTTGTAAGTCAGTTACGAGTAGCGATACCGTTGACTACAAGAGTGCAGGTGCAGTGCGCGGTCCTAATTTGTCATACCCGCCAGACTTAATCACGGCGCAGGCGGATCGCCGCTACATCGTTCAGGACGGTACAGCGACGATGTCTGAATACAATTCTGCCGTTAAGAAATCGACGCAGATGCGTAGCAACGTCATGACGGGTATTCCTGGCATGCGAATTGCGCGTGATGGTGAACGTCGTTGGTTGGTAGTGGAAAAACCAGCTCCTGAGCTCTACCCACAAGTAAAAGATTTCTGGCAAGAGAATGGCTTCTTGTTGGTAATCGATTCGCCATCAACCGGCATTATGGAAACCGACTGGGCAGAAAATCGCGCAAAGATTGCACAAGATTGGATTCGCTCAACTATTGGCGGTGCAATCGACTCTATTTATGACACTGGTGAACGCGATAAATACAAAACTCGTCTTGAGGTATCTAAGCCAGGCGAGACAGAAATTTATATTACTCAGCGCGGCGCGATTGAGAAATGTACAACCGACGCTACAGGCGCTTGTTTATCTACTATTTGGACTCCTCGCCCTAACGACCCAGAATTGGAAGCTGTATTTTTGGCTCGTTTGATGGAGCGCTTAGGCATGACGCAAGAGCAGGCTAAAGCAATGGTTGCAGTGCCTCTTGGTCCTAAAACGCCTAAAGCGAAGTTTGTTCAGGAGGGCACTAACCAAGCCTATATCGAGCTCAGTGCTGGCTTTGATCGCTCTTGGCGTGATGTTGGATTGGCTCTGGATCGCTCTAACTTCACGGTTGAGGATCGGAATCGCTCAAGTGGTGTTTACTATGTTCGTTACGTGAATCCTAAAGACTTGGGCGATACCAAGGGCTTCTTCTCCAACCTCTTTAGCAGTAAAGATGAGTCTGGTATGAAGGCCAAAAAATATCAGGTGCTAGTGAAGAGTACTGGTGAGAATTCTGCAAATGTTTATGTACAGAACGCGGATGGCAAACCAGAAAATACGCCTGCTGGTTATCAATTGCTGACTTTGTTAACAGAGCAACTAACAAAGTAGTGGTTTTTGAAGGCAAATAAAAAAGCCGCTTTTCAGCGGCTTTTTTTCTTCATGAAGAAGATTACTTCTTAGCGTCGGCAGCAGGAGCAGCTGGAGCTGGAGCAGCAGCAGGAGCTTCAGCAGCAGGTGCAGCTGGAGTAGCAGCAGCTTCAGCAGGTTTTGCTTCTTCTTTTTTACCGCAAGCGGCCAAGGCGATTGCTAACATAGCAGCGAATACGAGTGACTTCTTCATTTGTAAATTCCTTTAAAAAAATTAATAACAATTACCGGTAATTGTTCTTTGGATATACCGAGGGAATGCCCCTAAGTAGTTTCCAGTAAATATTATATCCATCTCCGTATTCAGTGTTCAAAAACCAACCATCCGGCTAAATAAGCCTCATAAAGGCTGGATTGATCAGGCTGTTTGAGCCTGCCCACCCTGAGTTCTTTATGTGCCGAGAGGGTCTGCCAGGCCGAAAGAATAGCTGGAGCTTGTCCCTGGGTCATGGATTCTCCGTTGCAATACACCTGTTTTCCAAGGCTTAAAATACGGGTTTGTGGATGGGGGAGAAGTCTGCTAGCCCCAAGTTTTTTAAGGAATGCATTCGGTTTTAGGGGTGTATCGGGGGCGTCAAAAAGGGCTTGTTGTTTGGGTTCTGATAGATAGGCAGTAATCCCGGGTAGAAATCCATCAATTTTGTCTAGTTTCAGCTCTTTGAGTTTTGAGTCTAGCTGTTTGATGAGCTCTTCCGGCAATTGCTCTGCACTATGGGTTGCACCTTGTTTAGGATCTGCAAACTTGCTCTCTAGGGCGGGAATATTCTCCAAAGATTCTGCTAGGCGCCACAAACCTTCTTGCAGTAATTCTTTAAAGCTGGGGGAGCGAAATCCAACAGACCATGTTTGGCAACCCGCATCTAGCGCAATACCATTATGAGCAACATGTGGCGGTAGATACAACATATCGCCAGGCTCTAGCGTCCACTCCCGCTCAGGCTTAAAGTTACGCAGAATTTTTAGCGGTAGATTAGGGTTGAGGCTCAGATCTTTTTGTTCTGAAATTTTCCACTGCCTTCTACCAGACATTTGAATCAGGAAGACGTCGTAAGAATCAAAGTGGGGGCCAACACCGCCTCCAATACCAGCAATGCTAATCATTAAGTCATCTAAGCGCGCATCAGGAATAAAGCGGAACCAGGACAGAATGTTTGCAGCTGCTGGATGATGTGCCTCCATTCCTTGAAGCAATAAAGTCCAGTCGGGCTTGTTGATCGATGGAATTGCCCTTTTAGAAAACGGTCCGCCATCAAAGCTCCATGGATTGGATTTAACCAAGCGTGCCTCTACCTCATCTTGTAGAGCAAATTTGAGTAACTCTTTGGTGGGAATAGGGCTATCCAAGGACCCACCTTTGTTGGCCGAAAGGGCAAATGCCGGAATCGCCCTGCGTATGAGAAGGGGCTTTTTATGCCAATACCGCGCCATGAACTGGTCTGGGCTAATACCCCCAAATAAGGCCCAGGGCTCGCCTAAAGGGAGCTTTGAGGGAGCCCGAGGTGGCTCATAGGGTTTGCTCAAGTAAAATGAGGTCATAAAGTAAAAAGCTGTTTAGAAACTGATTAAAAACGAATGTTCGACAAATTCCGCATGAAGATTGAAAAAAATACCATCGTATCCCTTCGCTATAAGTTAACCGATGCGCAAAATAATGTCATCGAGGAACCCGATGCTCCGATGGTATACCTGCACGGTGGTTATGAAGGCACTTTTCCTAAAATCGAGACTCTGCTTGATGGCCAAGATATTGGTTATGAGGCAACGATTCAGCTAGAGCCTAGTGAAGCCTTTGGTGAATATGATCCTGAGTTGTTAAAGATCGAGCCACGTACCCGTTTCCCGGAGCCTTTAGAAGTGGGGATGCAGTTTGAAGGCGTGCCTGATGCGGATGAAGATGCGACTGTGCATGATTCTGAAGATGATGAACCTTTAATCTATACCGTTACGGATGTTGCAGACAGTCAAGTGGTGTTAGATGGTAATCATCCGTTAGCAGGCATGGCGTTACGTTTTTGGGTTCAAGTTGAAGATGTTCGCGCAGCTACTGATGATGAAATTGAAAATCGTCATCCAGAAGGTGGCGAAAGTTTTTCATTTGGGATGCCTAATGATGAGGGCGATGATGAAGATGAAGAATTTCCAGGCGGCGTATTAGGTGGTGATAGCACGGGCCCACGTACGCTACATTAATTAAAACCAAGTTTGAATAAAGAAAGGAATAGCATGCTATTCCTTTTTTATTGCATCATTTCTTCCGCATGACCCTTAATGGGTAACCGCAAATCACTACTCCCTCAACCACTGTTTAATCGCATCAAGGTCGCGTTTGGTATCGCTAGAGCCTTCAGCATCAACGCCAGCAGAGGTGTTGCTTAACTTGGCTAACGCCTTCTCTAGCGCTGCAATCTTGGCTTCCTGTTCGATCGTGGCATCAATTAAACCTTTGAGCGCCATTGATACAGGATCATCTACATTCGGGGTCACTCCATAAGCAGAAAAATATTCCTTTGTTTTGCTATCAGGACTTTGCGGTAAATCTGGATGCAAGATGCGAGCAGGAATACCAACCGCAGTCGCACCTGCAGGAATTTCTTTCAATACCACCGCATTGGATCCAACGCGTGCTCCATCGCCCACAGTAAATCCACCGAGAACTTTTGCGCCAGCACTGACGACAACACCTTTGCCAAGAGTAGGGTGGCGCTTAACGCCTTTATAAAGCGAAGTGCCGCCCAAGGTAACGCCTTGATAAATCGTGCAGTCATCACCAATTTCAGTGGTCTCACCAATCACAATACCGAGCCCATGATCCAAAAATACTCGGCGACCAATCTTTGCACCAGGATGAATTTCTATCCCAGTGAAAAAACGCGCAAACATGGACAACACACGGGCAAGCCATTTCAGACCAAGATTCCATAGAAAATGGGAGATGCGATGCAGCCAAACTGCATGCAAGCCTTGATAGCAAGTGATGACCTCGAGACGATTCCGGGCTGCTGGGTCTCTGGCAATAATGGAGTCGACTTGGTCGAATAGGGGATTTGACATAGCTTGATTTTAACGGGATGCGCTTATTTTCTCAGGAGCATCTGTTTTGCAATACCGCGCAGCAGATCAATCTCTTCTTTATGAAGGCGGCTACGAGCAAACAGCGCTTGGATACGGGGCATCAGTTTCTTGGGGTTGGCTGGATCTAAATACCCAATGGCCTCCAGACCTTCGCGCCAATGTTCCAGCATCGCTGCAACGGCGGCAGGATCGGCAAAATCAGCCATTTCTTCCCGGCTAGATAAGGCATTTCGTCCCCCCAAATGCCGAGAGAGTGTTTCCCTAAGGGTGTAGGCGCAGACCATGATTGCCTGGGCCAAGTTAAGAGACGGGTAGTCTGGATTGGCATCTAACCAGACTCTATGGGTGCATAAGGCCAAATGATCGTTATCCAAGCCAGTTCTTTCTGGACCAAAGAGCAAGGCAACCCGTCTTCCACTTGATGTCGTATCGGCTATTAAGGTCCGAGCGGTCTCCCAGTTTAAGGCTGGTGGGCCAAACTCTCGATCACGGCTGGTTAAGCCTAAAACTAGTGAGCAACCCTCTACGGCGGAGGCTAATGAACTGCTTTCTAAGGAGTGCTCAAGGATATCTGCCGCACCGCTGGCTAGAGCAATGGCATCAGTATTGGCTGCTACGTCTTTGATCTTGGGATTAATAAGGCGCAGATCGCTATAGCCCATCGTTTTGAGGGCGCGAGCAGCTGAACCCACGTTTCCAGGGTGACTGGTTTCGACTAAAACCCAGCGCAATAGTTCAGATTTGTCGATATTCATCAATGCCAATGGGGGTGTTTATAGGGGGTAATAGATGCTAATCGTTTAGAATCAGGCTGTTAGCTTCGTATTGTCATGCAATTTTCCTTTTTGCAGGCATTACAAGGAGCTTGTTCTTATTTAATTTGTCCATCAATACTATGCATCCCATGTTAAATGTGGCCGTCAAGGCCGCCCGTCGCGCTGGAACAGTCATTAATCGTGCTTCTTTGAATTTAGAGCGCTTGCAAGTTGACCGTAAGCAGCACAACGATTTCGTCACCGAGGTGGACAAAGCCGCAGAAGCGGCCATCATTGAAACGCTTAGCGAAGCCTATCCAACCCATGGATTTTTAGCTGAAGAAACAGGCGAACACAATGCGGATGCAGAAAACGTTTGGATCATTGATCCACTAGATGGCACAACTAATTTTATTCACGGCTTTCCGCAGTATGCGGTTTCGATTGCGCTCGCAGTAAATGGCGTGACTCAACAAGCCGTAGTTTATGACCCAACACGTGATGAGTTATTCACCGCTACCCGTGGTGCAGGCGCATATTTGGATCGTCGGCGTTTGCGTGTAGCCACGCAAGATCGCTTGGCAAATTCTTTGCTCGGTACTGGCTTTCCGTATCGTGAAGACCAGGACTTAGAAAAGTATTTAAAGATCTTTGCTGAAATGTCACGTCAATGCGCGGGCTTACGTCGCCCAGGCGCTGCATCATTGGATTTGGCTTATGTAGCAGCTGGTCGTTACGATGGATTTTTTGAGAGCGATCTCAAGCCATGGGACATGGCTGCTGGTGCTTTGCTGATCACTGAAGCGGGCGGACTGATTGGTAACTATCGTGGAGAAGAGGGCTTTCTGAAAAGCGGTGAAGTCATGGCTGCCAATCCACGTATCTTTGCACAGATGGTGCAGTCACTCTCTAAATACTCAGTTTCTTAATTCAAATTCTCGACCCGAGAAGTCAGTAGTGCTTAGTGCTTAATAAGGTCGAGATAGCGCGCTCCAGCACTATCGATCAGTAGGGCGCTTGCCCGAGGATGAAGGCTCTCAGGGTGATCGAGATCCCAGTCAGATAAAACCCAGCGCTGCCAAGCCTGGGTATCCATAGATTCTTTATGATGGGCCGGCAAGTGAGTATGCCCATGAATTAATCTGTCTCCAGATTGATCTTTCATCACAGCTGCACAAGCTTCTCGCGTGACATCCATTCTGAGTTGACTTGCAGCAGAGCGATGCTGTGTTTGATATTGGCTATGGCTATTGCTACGTAGATGCTGGGCAACACCTTTGCGCCAATTGAGGGGTAAGGTTAAAAAGAGTTTTTGCACCCAAGGTTTTCTAACCCAACTACGAAATACCTGATAGCCTAAGTCTGCGGTACATAAAGCATCACCATGGGCTAAGACCCATTTGTGTGAAGCTAATTCAACTACGCTAGGATCTGGCAAGAGTGTCATGCCAGTCTTTTTAATAAAACTTTTGCCGATTAAAAAATCTCGATTGCCATGGATGTAATACGTTTTTACTTTGGTAGAAAGGTTAGCGATGGCGCGCTGAACTTCTTGTTGAAAAGGTGAAGATGCGGATGCATCGTCACCAACCCAATACTCAAATAAGTCACCTAGAATAAATACTGCCTCAACTTTAGGAGCGTCTTTTTCACAGAAGTCAAAAAAGCGTTGCGCCGTCAAGGGCATTGACAGCGTGAGGTGTAAGTCTGATATGAGCAGCGCGCTCGCGTGTTGCGGAATCATTCCTCGAGAACGGTAGCCTTCTCAATCACAACATCTTCAGCAGGAACATCTTGGTGAAAGCCGGAGCTACCAGTTTTGACTTTGCGAATGGTGTCAACGACATCCATGCCGCCAGTAACTTTGCCGAATACCGCATAACCCCAGCCTTGGGCATTCGGAGCAGTGTGGTTTAAGAAATCGTTGTCATTCACATTGATAAAGAATTGAGCAGTTGCAGAATGTGGGTCGCTGGTACGCGCCATGGCTACCGTGTAGCGATCATTCTTGAGGCCATTATTGGCTTCGTTTTCAATTTCTGCACCTGTTGGCTTTTGCTTCATGCCAGCAGTCATGCCGCCGCCTTGAACCATAAAGTTATCAATGACGCGGTGGAAAATCGTGCCATCGTAATGACCGCTTTTTACGTATTGCAAAAAGTTAGCAACACTTTTCGGTGCCTTAGCCACATCAAGAGTGAGGGTAATCTCACCCTTATTGGTTTTTAAGAGTACTTTCGCCATTATTAGGTCTACTTTCTAGAGGGTTAGTGAATGAAGTGTTGCTAGGCAGAGAATCTGCAGAATTGAGGGCGCGATTAACAGGGCGCTTTGCAGGGGGCTTGAGCACATCTAAGAGTGCTTTAGCGCGGTTGGAGTATTGACGCTGATTCAGCGTTGTATTTTTCGCGGCATCTTCATACGCTTGAGCGCCAAGGCGAATATAGATCTCACCCAGATTGGCTGAGGCAATGGCATAGCTAGGGCGTAGCTTTAATGCAAGTTCTAAATAATCTCGCGCCTCAATCCATTGACCTTGGTTGGCAGCTATCGCTGCAAGATTGTTATATGGCTCTGGCAATTCAGGGAACTGCTGGGTAATTTCAATCAACGTTTTTTTGGCTTGATCGAATTGGCGCATCTCAATTTGTAAGCGCGCTTTTACAAAACGCAATTGCACATTGCGTGGCGTCTTCTTGAGGTCCGCATTGATTTGGGTAACCGCATCTTGGTATTTGCGTGCCTTGATCAGTTTTTCTACATCGGATGGCACCGCATTTTTGGTGATGGGGTCCGGCTCAATAATCAAGAAGGATAAAAACGGGACGCCAACGGTCTCTGATAACTCTGGGTTTAATGGGTCATAACCCATATCCGCCGATAACCTAGGGGGATCAGTTGGGCTGTAACCGCCTAAATAGGGTTGTGGAGCCAATTGGCCTGACTTCATTTCCTGGGCATGTAATGCCTGAATTTCAGCATCGGCACGTTGCTGGGCAGGCGTGCTGCAGCCTGTCATCAGTACCAGTGATACCAAAGCGGCAAAAGCTGGGACTAAGACCTTATTCAGGGCAAGGTGTGGCGCTGGGGCGTTGTGGGGCATAGAGGAAGGGGTGTGAAACGGGCTCATTCGATATACTCAGCGCTCAGTCTAACAAATTGGCGCTACTTGCCCCACCTTTATAGCCCTATGCTGCAAATCTATAACACCCTTAGCCGTTCTAAACAGGTCTTTAAGCCCATAGTGCCGGGCAAGGTCAAGATGTACGTCTGCGGCATGACGGTTTATGACTTTTGTCATATTGGCCATGCCAGGGTCATGATCGTCTTTGATATGGTGGTGCGTTGGCTTAGGGCTAGCGGCTATGAAGTGCTTTATGTGCGCAATATCACTGATATTGATGACAAGATCATCAACCGTGCCATTGAGAATGGTGAGCCCATTTCTGCATTAACCAATCGCTTTATCGATGCGATGCATGCCGACTCGGATGAGTTGGGTTTAATGCATCCCGATCAAGAGCCGCGCGCTACCGATTACATTGCACAAATGCAGGGCATGATTGGCAAGCTGATTGAAAATGAATTGGCGTATCAAGCTAATGACGGCGATGTAAATTTTGCTGTGCGTTTATTGCCACGTTACGGTCAGCTATCCGGTAAAACATTAGATGAATTGAACGCTGGCGAGCGCGTAGCAATCGGTGATGGCAAGCGTGATCCACTAGATTTTGTTTTATGGAAAAGTGCTAAAGCCGAAGAACCGGCTGATACTCGTTGGAAATCGCCCTGGGGCGAAGGCCGTCCAGGCTGGCATATTGAGTGCTCAGCCATGTCTTGTGACTTACTGGGCGAGCATTTTGATATTCATGGTGGCGGTGCTGATTTGCAATTCCCGCATCACGAAAATGAAATTGCGCAAAGCGAAGGCGCTTTGTATGGCAAAGATCGCAAAGAAGATGATGCTCCCTTTGTTAATTACTGGATGCATAACGGCCATATTCGTGTGAACGAAGAGAAAATGTCCAAGTCATTGGGCAACTTCTTTTTAATACGAGATGTCTTAAAAAGTTTTGATCCAGAGGTATTGCGTTTCTTCATGCTCAAGGCGCATTACCGTAGCCCGATCAATTACAGCGATGCACAGCTAGAAGAGGCACGCTCAGGGCTCAGTCGTCTATACACTGCCTTGGCTCAAGCCCCAAAAGCGCAAGCAATCAATCTAGATCGACATAACCCATGGGCCAAGCGCTTTGCGGATGCCATGAATGATGATTTCAATACGCCCGAGGCGATTGCAGTCTTATTTGACCTGGCCAGTGAAGTCAATCGTGCGCAAGGTGACGAAAAGCAATTACTCGCCAATACAATGAAGGCTCTCGGCGCTTCCCTGAACTTCTTGCAGCGTGATCCAACCGCATTTTTGCAATCAGGCTCTAAAGATCGGGATGGCTTAAGTCCTGCACAAATTGAAGAGCGTATTGCTGCACGTGTAGCCGCTAAACAGGCAAAAGATTTTGCCCAGGCAGACTTAATTCGTAAGACATTACTAGAGCAAGGAATTATTCTGGAAGATAAACCCGGCGGCTTAACAGAATGGCGTAGGGCTTAATGACTGTAGTAAAAGAAATAAAAGTGGAAAAAGCAGAATCAATCTTGCAAGAAATTGCTCCAGACTATTGGGAGCAGGCTTGCAGAGAATTGATGAAGCACGATCGTATTCTGAAAAAACTGATTCCTAAAATTGGATCCGGATTTCTAGTGACACGCGGCGATTCATTTAATACTTTGGCGAGATCAATTGTGGGGCAGCAGATTTCAGTGGCAGCAGCCCAATCCGTTTGGAATAGAGTGGTTGCCGCCAGTAAAAAGAAAGTCACCCCTAAAAATATCCTAGCGCTCTCCGTAGAAGAATTGCGCGCCGCCGGATTGTCTGGGCGCAAGGTGGAGTACATCCGCGATTTAGCAGATCACTTTGATTCTGGACGTCTGCATGCTAATCAGTGGAAAGATATGGATGATGAGAGCGTGATCAAAGAATTAAGCTCTATTCGGGGAATTGGCCGCTGGACTGCTGAAATGTTCCTCATTTTTAATATGGTTCGCCCTAATATCCTCCCCTTAGACGATGTTGGTCTAATTAAGGCTATTTCCCTCAATTACTTCAGCGGTGAGCCTGTTAGCCGCCATGAGGCGAGGGAGGTGGCTGCCAATTGGGCCCCGTGGCGTACGGTAGCTACCTGGTATATGTGGAGAAGTCTCGACCCCGTCCCAGTTGAACATTAAAATCAGACTATGAAAACGACTTTCCTGGATTTTGAGCAGCAAATCGCCGAATTAGAGTCAAAGATTGAAGACCTGCGTTTTGTACAAGACGAGTCATCGGTAGACATCTCCGATGAGATCAAAACGCTTGCCGAAAAAAGTCAGCAGTTAGCAAAAGATGTTTATGCCAATTTGACCCCTTGGCAGGTCTCTCAAGTAGCGCGTCATCCTCAGCGTCCTTATACCCTGGATTATGTTGGCGCTTTATTTACCGACTTCCATGAGCTACATGGTGATCGCACTTTTGCAGATGATCAGTCAATCATTGCTGGATTAGCCCGTTTTGAAAATCAGCCTTGTATGGTGATTGGTCATCAGAAGGGCCGCGATACTAAAGAGCGTGCTCTCAGAAACTTCGGCATGAGCCGTCCAGAGGGTTACCGCAAAGCAATGCGCCTCATGCGCCTTGCAGAAAAGTTTGGCATTCCGGTATTTACTTTTGTAGACACTCCTGGGGCATTCCCTGGCATTGATGCGGAAGAGCGCAATCAGTCTGAAGCGATTGGCCGCAATTTGTTTGTGCAAGCAGAGCTTGAGGTTCCAATCATCGCTACCATTATTGGTGAAGGTGGTTCCGGTGGTGCGTTAGCAATTGCGATGGGCGATGTTGTCTTAATGTTGCAGAACTCCACTTACTCAGTAATCTCTCCCGAGGGCTGTGCATCTATCCTCTGGAAGACCGCCGATAAGGCTCCTGAGGCAGCTGAGCAGCTGGGCCTCACAGCGCAACGCTTAAAGGCTTTGGGTCTAATCGATAAGATCGTTGCTGAGCCTATTGGTGGCGCACATCGTGATTACGATAATATGATGAGCAATATGCGCAAAGCACTTGCTGAATCCTTAAAAACTTTTGATGGCATGAAGGTAGATGCATTACTTGAACGTCGTCATGAGCGTTTGATGAGCTATGGCAAGTTCAAGGAAATCACAGCAAAGTCCTAAGCCGGGAAAACGAATTGCGGTTGCCTTAAGTGGCGGCCTCGATTCGGTTGTGTTGCTCGACACGGTTTGCAAAGCACAAGCTAAAGCAACAAGACAAAACAAAGACCAGATTTACGCTTTTCATATTCATCATGGCTTACAAAAACCAGCAGATGAGTGGTTAATCTTTTGTGAGAAGCTGGCAAAAAAATACAAGATCCATTTTGATTTTCGACTCTTGCATCTAGACAATCCACACGAGCAAGGCAATATCGAGGCTCGAGCAAGAGCAGGGCGTTACGAAGCGCTTGCCGATCTCTGTGAAGAATATGGCATTGAAGATTTACTCTTGGCTCATCACCAAAACGATCAAGCAGAAACCGTTCTCCTGCAACTCCTGCGCGGCTCGGGAGTAGCTGGCTTGTCTGGTATGCCAACAAGTAGGGGAGTTTCAAGCAATCAAAGTCTCACCCTATGGCGCCCACTCTTAAATCAAAGTAGAAAAGAGCTTGAGGCGTACGCAAAAGAATATAAGCTCCAATGGATTGAAGATCCCAGCAATCAAGATACAAAATATCGCCGTAATGCCGTTCGCAAAAGAATCATTCCAGCACTAGAAAAGATTCAACCAGAAGCATTAGCTAATATGGCCCGCAGTGCAGAGCTTCTTGGCGAAGCACAAACACTACTTAACCGACTAGCAACACAAGATGGCAAAAGTATTCTCAATAAAGATCAATTGAAAGTAAGCTCATTACTAGCTCTTGCTAAAGATGATTTACCGGCAGCAAACAATGTCTTGCGCTATTGGTTGCAAACGCAGCAGTTGGCGATGCCATCTCAGGAGCGCCTACAAGCTTGGTGGCGTGATCTTGCTAAAGTCAAAGCAGATGCCAAATTAGAGTGGTTGCATGATGAGAGAAAAATCTATCTATGGCGTGGGACACTGCAAGTATCCAATCCAGAAGAAGGGCGCTGGGTTCTCAAATTACTTCCAGCGAATTCCAAGCAATTAGGCCTGCCTGCAGATTGGGTAAAAGCTGCCCAAGAGAATAATCAAATCACCCTTAGAGAGCGCCTAGGCTCGGAGAAGATCCAGGTTAAGCCTAAGACGCCCCGTAAAACCCTTAAAAACCTCTACCAGGAGGCTGATATCCCACCCTGGGAGCGTCAGGCCCCCTTGCTCTATATCAACGATGAATTGATCGCGGTGGCGGGTATTGGGCTCAGTTACCCACATCTGACTTCAGCTGGCAAGCGTGTCCTGCCAATTTGGACTAAGGCGTAATCCCAGATTCTTTTTGATGGCGTATGGTGCAAATGATCACGGCATTTTTAGCTTCATCAAAGCTATATAGCGCTACATAGCCAGACTTTCCACGGGAGATAATTAACTCTCTGATGTGGGCATCACAGGTGCGACCGATAAAAGGGTGTTCCGACAATATCTGAATTGCGCCCTCAATAATCTCTAATGTAGCTAGAGCAGCATTTTTGTCAATTTCAACTAAAAAGTCAGTAAGTCTCTCGAGATCTAATAGGGCTCTTGGGGAGAAAACAATTCTTACCAATTCGTTGCTTTCAAGGTTGACTTCTTACCGGCAATGCGTGCTTTTAAATGTTTGAAGACTTTTTCTGCATCATGCACTTTACCTTCTTGTAAAACCTCCTTGCGAGCATTGTTAGCGTCCTCAATAAAAGATCTCCGCAATTCCGCATTGATGCTTGCTTGTTTAATTGCTCCCACCATAAAGGCGTGAGTAGTCATGCCAAGATCTTTGGCCGCATTGGCTGCTTGGAGCTTGATTTCATCAGTGAGTTTGAGGGAGGTTGTGCTGACAGGGCTCATGGAGGGTCCTAGGATCAAAAAGGTAACACTAAAGTAACACCATCATAAACAGCCCCATAGGACAAAGTCAACAGCTTGGTCTTAAAGACCTACAAAACCCTGTAAAATAGCCCTTTTTAGACCTTCAAGGATTCAATTCCTTGTTACAGATAGTTAAATAGACGGTTTTTATGGCTCTTATCGTTCATAAGTACGGCGGCACCTCAATGGGCTCAACTGAGCGCATCGCCAATGTTGCCAAGCGCGTTGCCAAATGGATGCGTGCAGGCCACCAAGTGGTGGTTGTGCCCTCAGCCATGTCCGGCGAAACCAATCGCTTGCTCGGCCTTGCAAAAGAAATCAATCCAGATGCAAACCCACGCGAGTTAGATCAAATTGCATCAACTGGTGAGCAGGTTAGTTCTGGCTTATTAGCACTGGCATTAATCCGTGAGGGTATCGATGCAGTGAGTTACGCTGGTTGGCAAGTAACAGTCCACACGGATTCTGCATTTACCAAAGCGCGCATTAAGAGCATTGATAGCGAAAAGATTCTCAAAGACCTTAATGCTGGTCGAGCAGTCGTTGTTACTGGTTTCCAGGGCGTTGATCCTAATGGCAATATCACAACCTTAGGTCGTGGTGGCTCAGATACCTCAGCAGTTGCCATGGCAGCAGCTTTAAAGGCTGATGAGTGCTTAATCTACACAGACGTTGATGGTGTTTATACAACTGACCCCCGTGTTTGCGAAGACGCACGTCGCCTAGACAAGATTACCTTTGAAGAGATGCTAGAAATGGCAAGCTTAGGTTCAAAGGTATTGCAGATTCGTTCAGTGGAGTTTGCAGGTAAGTACAAAGTTAAAACCCGGGTTCTGTCTTCTTTGACAGACCCATTGATGCCTTTAGACGTCGAGATGAAGTCGGGCACCTTGATTACATTTGAAGAGGACAGCACTATGGAAGCCGCAGTTATTTCCGGCATCGCCTTTGCGCGTGATGAAGCGAAGATTACCGTTCTTGGAGTTCCTGATCGTCCAGGTATTGCGTATCAAATTCTTGGCCCGATTGCGGATGCCAATATTGATGTAGATATGATTATTCAGAACCAATCAGTTGAAGGTAAAACAGACTTTACTTTCACAGTGCCGCGCGCTGATTATCAAAAAGCATTGGACTTGCTCAAGAACACTGTGCAAGCGCACATCGAAGCAAAAGAAATTTCTGGCGATCCAAAGGTTTCTAAGGTTTCAGTAGTTGGTGTTGGCATGCGTTCTCACGTTGGCATCGCCAGCAAGATGTTCCGAACTTTGTCGGAAGAGGGCATCAACATCTTGATGATCTCCACCAGCGAAATCAAGATCTCAGTAGTGATTGATGAGAAATACATGGAATTGGCTGTACGCGCCTTGCATAAGGCATTTGAGCTGGACCAGAAGTAAGTAAAAAGCACAATAAACCCCTCAGGAGCGGTTATCCGTTAAACTGTGGGGCGTTGTAATAGTAAGAAGTACGGAGACGTGGCCGAGCTGGTCGAAGGCACTCCCCTGCTAAGGGAGCATCGGGGCTAAAACTCTGATCGGAGGTTCGAATCCTCTCGTCTCCGCCAAGATGTCAATAGTTAAAAGGGCTTTTTAGCCCTTTTTTCTTTTTCACCACAATTTTCCCCACATTTGCATTGAAATCACCCTGAAGATTGGTTCATTAATGCTGCTGAATCGATCAGAACGGGTGAAAGTCATTCTCAGGGCTAGTCTAAGATGGCTTCATGGGAAGGATATGCAAAAGCACTCTAGCTTCTTAGGCCATTGGCAATAAAGCCTTCGTTGAGCGACTCTAAGCATACATCTACGAGGAAAGGGACGTTTAACAGATTATTCATCCCGAAGGTTATGATCTTCATAAATATTTAGGACTAACTATGAAGCGACTATATGTAACATTATTGTTGCTAGGCTCATCCCTATCTTTTGAAGCCTCAGCATGGATTTTTATTCCCGGGTCATTAATTTCAGCCGCTATAGACGCAACGGGAGTGAATGACTGTCCTAAAAATGTTATTACCTCCCTCAGAGATAATGATTCATTAGCCACGCAAGATCAATTGGGGGGCGTAGGAAAAGGTTGGCTGATTATTCACGGAGGCGGCAAAATAACTCAAGAGCAGAGGAATTGCTTCATCACACTTGCCGGCGGTCTAAGAAGTAATTTTGTTGCCATTCCGACGGCTATGGGTGATAACGAAATTGATATGAGCGAACTCTCGAGTAGATATAAAAAACTACTAGGCGTTGATAACATAGCGATCCTTCATACAAGAAATAAAGAGGATTCAAATTCTGATGGATTTGTAAACCCCATTAAAAATGCAAATGGAATATTCATTGATGGTGGAAGACAGTGGAGGCTAGTTGATGCATACCTGAATACTGAGGTTGAAAAACAAATTAAAGCTGCCCTTAATCGTGGTGCCGTAGTAATGGGATCTTCTGCAGGAGCAAGTATACAAAGCTCATTTTTAGTTAGAGGTATGCCGGGTGATCCTAAAAATCCTGCTGGCGACAATACAGTTATGATTTTTCCGGGCTATACCACGGGCTTTGGCCTTCTTCCAAACTCGGCGATAGATCAACATGTGGATGCCCGAGGTAGGGGGAATGATTTGCGACCAGTTATCAGTGCGCATCCGGAGTTACTAGGAGTTGGCATTGATCAGGGTGCAGCGATTATTGTTCACCAAAACAAGTTTTATGTGGTTGGCGGTAGTGTAACTATTTGGAGTATGGCTGCTAACTCAATGCTTGCGCCTATTAAGCTTAACTCGGGACAGGGTTATGTGCTGCCAGCTTATTATGGCTCTTCTGCTCCACAAACACAAAGACTCTCACAACAAGACGCTGAAATAATAGCTCTTTCACCCAATAAGCCGCAAACTTCCCAAGCGGTTAACGCAATTGATATAAGCACATTGCCGCAATGTCAAGGGGGAAACTTTCAGCAATGGAATAACTGTTTAGGGATACATCAATACCCCAATGGAAATACTTATACGGGTGAATATCAACATGGGATGAGAATGGGCAATGGTTTTATAGATGTTGCTAACAAAGGATGTGAAGTTAGTTATAACTGCATTGGCTCTAGTATTCACGCTCAATATAGGGGGAGCTTCAAAAATGACAGAATTGAGGGTTATGGAACCTGGGTATCAGACGATGGAGAAAAATACATTGGAGAGTTTTTAATGAATTTACCAAATGGCAAAGGCTCTCGAATCACTCCATCGGGCACTTTTAGCGGCCAATTTAAAGATGGAAAATACATAGGGCTCTAGCGTCGTGTAATCGGTTACACCAGCCCTCTTTAAGGGCGTATATTTAAATCTTCACATTAAGAACCAGTGTATATGCCATCCTTAAAAGTACCACTTACAGTTCCTGATTTGGTGGTTAATGTACCTTTACCATTTCTAAGATTCATTCGAAATTGACCAACATACTTTTCTCCATCATCAGCAAACCAAGTGCCGTAGCCATCAATCTTGTCATCTTTAAATGTCCCTGCATACCTAGCATGAACCGCTGATCCAATGCAATTAAAACTAGTAATGCAGCCTTTATTAACTATATCGAGCGCACCATATCCGTCACGCTGACCATTTTTGAACTCGCCAATATAAAAATTGCCATTGCTAAAGCGGAACGAGCCGGCGCAGTTATTCCATCCTTTGGGATCGGTTCCTACGCAAGGAGGTAACTTGCTTATTACTGGTGGAGCAGCTTGTGGTACAGGAGCGGACGGAGGTTGTGCTGCAGGTGCAGGTCTTGGCTGAGGTTTCGCTTCAATCTTAGGCAAAGGCTTCTTTCCAAGCTCAACCCCAACTAATACCAGGCTTTGCTCAACTTCGCTTGCTGTTTCAGTTAGCTTTTTTGAAAAGACATTTACAAATGAAGAGCCTTGTGCGAGCTTCAAGCCATTAACTGTGCTTGCAAGCTCTATTAGATAGTTTGACTTAACTGCATAATTAACGTTCTGAGGCAAAGAGCCTGATTTTTCAAAAATGTATACATCGCTAAGAGATGAGCTGATTACTCCAACGACTTTCCCGTTATCCAAGAATAGCGGACCACCTGAATTACCAGGCTGAATGGGGTTGCTAATTTGAAACTTTACAGCTTCGTCATGTATACCGGATAGACTGCTAATAAGCCCATCTGTTAGCTTGGGCTCAAGGCCTTGGTCCCCTAATAATGGAAAACCCATTGCGTAAACTTTATCGCCACGTTTTACCTCTAGGGACGATTGAATTTGAATTGGCTTAAAGCCTGTTCCTTCAATTTTAAGAATTGCCAAGTCATTTCTTGGATCGGTCTTTACGATTACTGCATTAACTATCTTTCCGTTACTCGTTCGAACCTGTACAAGCTTTGCGCCATTAATCACATGAAACGCGGTTGCTATATATCCATCGGCAGAAATAATAAATCCTGTTCCAGTACCATCGGCATTAGTGAAAAGTGCAGTACTTCCCGCAAAGATTGGATTTGCGAGCAGTGTCAATGTTGTAAGTAATAAAAATCGTAGCAATAAGTTCATTATTTTTTTATTAAAGGATAATTACTAGTTAAATTTAACGTGGTTATTAGTCTCCAACCTTGCGATTCTTTTGTCAATGGAAAAGAATCGCAAAATCAGTCCTGGCCGTCCAAAGGGATCAATATCCTACGAGCCAAAGCCTGCTATCGCTTTTGGAGCTGTTGTGAGGGCACGAAGACTTGAGATGGGAATATCTCAAGAGGGCTTGAGCTCTATGGCATCCGTTGAGCGTTCCCATATGGGAAAGATCGAAAGGGGTGAGCACCTACCCAATCTGGTGCTAATTTTGCGTCTTGCCCAAGCCCTTGAAATTAGACCCGGTGTGCTGGTTGATGCCACCGAAGATTTAATGGGAAATTAAGACAAGCTCTAATTATGTATTAGCTTTAGTTAAACTGTTCCAGACCTATAACTAATAGTTAGTATTTACATGCTGGAGCATCAATTGTTCAATGAAAACCATCCTGATTGGGAGCGATTCCATCGTCTTGCCCAATATGGGCATAGTGGTTTTCAATACTTCCTAGCAGCACAGATCATAGGATCGGATGATTATCCCAATCGTAGAGTTGAAGCCTATAAGTGGGCTAGTCTTGCAGTTATATTGGGAGAATCTTTTGCAGAAGAGATTCCGAATTTCCTACGCCAGTCGATGTCTGAACAAGAGATTGATATGGCAAATCAGCTAATTGAAGATTGGTTTAGTAATGCTACTGTGTCAATCGGAGCAGGAGAAGGTCAGGCTGAGGGCTGGTCAGTGTCAATTCTGAAAATGTGCGAAGACATTTCTGATGCCGATATCTTTAATAGCCGTGGTAGAGAGAACCCTTATTCAGCGTGACAATACTAGTTCAACTAGTAAGGGTAAACCCTATGGTAGTCAGACTACTAATGGTAAACCCATACTAATCTGATTAGTATGGGGTGAAATTTAATCATCAGTTAATGTATTGATGATCCCATTTCTTTGAAATTCTTCATTGTCGATCTGAAGCATTTCATTGCAGCCAGCTACATTTTCTTTGGCTACAAAGAATTTCCCAGCCTTTTTTCCAAGTCTTTTATCTGCGTACTTCTGCAGATCGCTAAAAAAGTTAGGGCTATCTGTTGGGGGATGGCTCGGATTGGCACATTCTCCGCTCTTAGTGTTTCTACCTTTATGCATTCCAAAAACAGTGTGCTTAGAGGCAATTCTCTGTTCGCCTGAAATGAAAAGGTACACACATCCAGATTTGCATCGATTGAGAGCAATCGTGGTCATCTTTCTCATTTTGATGATGTTCCCAAGATCAAGTGCAACGGCTAGGTTCCCGCCGCCCGAATTAAGCTGCAATTCATAGGAGCTGCATCCCGAGTGGTCTGCTTTTTTCATGACCTCATCAAAAGCGTTTATTAAGGAGTCATTGATCTTGCCATCAATTTTTAGCTCACATTCTCCAGACCTATGAAGACTATAGTAAAGGGTGCCTTTGTCATATCTAGTGGAATGTAAATAACCATGATTAATAAAAATATAGTAGGAACCCACGCTTGCTAATACAAAAATACCTACTAGTATTTTTGTGCGAAGTCGGATTTTAGGTGGGGATGGTAACTTCAAGTTAGATCTCTTCTTGGCGTTTTCTTTTCAATTCAGCAATCAGATCAAAGAATACCTGAGCCCTCTCATTTGCTTCTTCCGAGTCAATGGCTTCCTCAATAATTTCAGTCCGAGCTAATTTAGGAATGGTGTATTCAACTGCCGACATAAACATATCAAAAGCTTTAGCAGGGTTGGGGCGCACCAGATATTCGTGGGTTAGTTTCCCTGTCTCAATATCCACTTTACGGACGCCAGAAGCGACTGTATCAAGCCATTCAGACAGCTTATCTATGTTCCCCTCTATCAATGCTGAAATAGCCCTTCTTGAGTCATTTGAAGCCTTATTGGGGGTTCCCAACTGCCTCCCCCCAGTTTTATATCCCATTGTCATTTCTAATGTCCTCTAAATTCTTCTAAAGTAGATGGCCTAGGGTTTTACGAGATTCATTCGCTCCATCTTTTTGAATCGATCAATTTCTCTCTGAAGTTGCTTAATTTGCTTTATGCAGAAATTTTTATCGTTCATTAATCCATGCATGCTGATTGTCAGTTGAGCGTTGAGATGAGTGAGCTTTTTGATCCGCTCATTGGCAGTGGAGAGTTTATCGTCCGACTCCATGATCATCTCAATCTCTTCGAGGTAGGCTTGCATTGCTAGCTCAGAGGCTTTGATCTCGTCATCATCTGGAGCGGCGCCACTACTTTGAATAGCCTCCGTAGGCGTAATTAAATTACATCCTTCCGGCGATGAAACATTTTTTGCAAAGTGCTTCTTGATATTCTCCTTCTGCCTAGCTTTAACTTTAGGATCTCTGATTGAGGAGACAAGGGGTGCGGAAACATTGCAAATCTTAGCCAGCTCTCGGTCTGACTTTCCAGCGAATCCATCGATTTTGAGCGCTATTTGAACTTTATTGCGCTTGTCATCATTGGTGAGTGGTTTGCCATGCTGACAGTTAGCCTTGAGAGCTTCAATCTGCGCATCTCGTAGGCATCCATCAATGCAATTCACTTGGATTTCTCTAATGCCTAATAGTTTGAAGGCATGGTAGCGATGAAATCCATCAGTGAGCCAGTAGTCTTTACCGTCATAGACAACGTCAATTAAGGGTAGTTCATCATCTTGCTTAATTGCATCACGGTAGTTATATACCGTTGGCTGATCTATCACCATGCGGTACTGGGTATTGCCATCAATCCTGATCTCATTAATGGGGACTGAGAAGGTTTTTGAGTTATTGGTAATTTGATTGTCTGTTTTCATTATGTACTCCTGTGTCAGTTATTTTTAAGCAATACACGGGACTAGGAACCCAATCCCAATTCATTTGAAACCACGGATAAGACCAACCAGTCAGTACCCATGCCCATCTTTTATCCCTTGGTTATTTCGAAGTAAATAATCTTTTCAAAATCACCCTTGCACATATAGCGCAAGAACCCGGAGTTGTAGTAATTCTCAATATGAATTGCTTGATAGCGCCATTCCATTGGCATAAACGCATCGATGATTAGCTGATGAAACTTGTGTTCACTTAGATGGGCGGGTCGACCTATGGCAATGTGAAGGTGAGGGCGGTCTGATTTATCGCCAATTTCATGCGACACCACAATTCCTAGTTGTTTGTGACCATCCATGTACCTGCGTCCATAGACTTTCTTATTTAGGCGGTCATAGCACCAGTGCGCAGTTGACTTTGCAAATTCAGTACGCCAATAGACGTTGAAAGTGGGATGTCTTTTTTTCAGAAGTATGGTGACAACATCGGTCAGATTGCCAAATTTATCAAAGAAATCTTGGTAATCGATTCGTGGAATTTGGATAGAGCTCATCTAATATTCATCCATTTATGTATGATGATTACGGTATGACTGGGGTTACTCAGAATCTCATTGAGCTTTGACCTTGTTGCCCCCACAGCAACCAAATTCATTGTTCCTCGACTTTCTGAAGCCATTCATTAATATGAGACTGTCGCCATACCTTTACAGTGTTAGACAAAGTGATGGGTCTTGGAAACTTTTCTTGAGCCACCCAAAGATTGATGCAACTCTTAGATAGAGTTGTTTGTTCAGAGACTGCTTTAATCCTCAGTAACTGGTCGCCAGTAGTATTTTGTGTTTGGATTTCGTTCATCTTCTTTCCTTGATACAAGAGATGAATGTATTGTTGCGAATGGGTGTTTATTAATCACCAGAATCAAACACTTATTGCCTAAAAATTGTTATTTGTAGTTTTTGATAGATTGGGATTTCCAGTTTCGTAAGGTTCTTTCGCTTACTCTGTGACCTAACTCTTCAAGTCTTCTTAAAATAGTTTTTTCACGAGGTCGTGACCTTGGCCCATTTTCAGCTACATGCTGATGCATTATTTTAAAGAAAGCTTCCTTGGCTGCTTGTTTTATAGGCCTATGGCTATATATCGGCAAGCCATTACTAGGATTTACAAAAACAGCCTCTTTTGTAATGGCAACTGAAAACATAAAAAAACGAATATCTAAGATGATTTCTTTAAGAGTTGTGATTGCATTGATGCGGTTATCAAGCTTATTTTTATTCAAACCTTCAATTTCAGCAGCTAGGCTTTGTTGAGCGGCATACATTTTTTTTGCGCAAACCAAAATTGTTTTCTGTTGAATCACATCCTCTTGGAGGGCATCTAAAAAATATCCCCCCATTACTAAAGAGTATTTTTTAATGATTTCAAACTCATGATCTGACAGTAGGTTATTTTCATTTAGGTAAACTAATTCATCCATCCTCTTATGAAAATCTTCTTTAAATTGATACCAAAATGCTTTTACTAAGTCACGTGGGGTAACTTTCTTTTTAATTTGTCTTGAGGATTTATAGACTCTTCTTGATGGGTACTTACGATGAGCAACTAGATCATCACCGATTAGGCCAATTATTTGCAAATATTGGTTATCTGAATTTCGTCGCATCTTAAGCAGCCCTTTTCTCTGCAATATTAACTACATTACCCCACCCACCAGTGAGGCAATAATCCTCCCAGTCTTTCATTAATCGCTTCCGATGCTCTAATAAATCACCACGTCTATAAGCGGCCTCTACTTGATTTACAACTTTATGGGCTAAAGCTTTTTCAGCAACCTCTGGACTATGCATTGTTTCTTCTGAAACCCAATCCCGAAAGCTTGATCTAAATCCATGGATGGTAACTTTAGGGTTAATTTTTCTAAGCATCATCAACATAGCCATACTAGAAAGTTGTTTGCCATCTCGTGAAAATAAATATTTACTATCTGGATCAAAGGATTTAGCGATTGCCAGCAACTCCATAGATCTTTTTCCTAAAGGTATCCTATGTTCCTTTTTTGCCTTCATACGGTGTGCCGGAATAATCCAAAGTCCCTCCTGTGTTATTTCACTACGTAATCCATTAAGAACCTCACCGGAGCGATTGGCATTCAGAATTAGAAATTCCAATGCTAATGCGGTAGTGCCTTCCTTTTCTCTTAATATTCGTAAGAAACTAGTAATCTCTGCATACGGTAAAGCGGGGTGATGCTTAACCGGTGCAATTTTGGATGGTTTTGGCAGAATTGTCTCTAAATGACCACGCCATGCTGCTGGATTAATTCCATATCTAAGCTTTCTTGTATTGGCTGATGCCAAAATCCACTCGATACGACCCCGCAGACGTGAGGCCGTTTCAGTTTTGGTGAACCAAATTGGAGTGAGAATATCCAAGATATCTTGAGTATCAATTTCGTCTAATGCCTTTTTTCCAATAAATGGATTGGCGTATTGATCAATTGTGTTGAACCATTGATCTTTATGTTTTGGATTTTGCCATTCCGCTTTTTTTGAATCTATGCATTGTTTGGCATAGTCGCTAAATAGAGGCTTATCAATTTGTTCTGGTGTTATTTGTGCTTTCCAGTAAGTTGCTGGTTTTTTTCCTTGCATTAACTCATTTCTGGATGCCAAAGCTCTTTTTCGAGCCTCTTTTAAGGTAATGGCGGGGTAGGACCCAAGGGATAAGTCCAATCTTTTTCCCGCATATGAGTACCTAAATACCCAATAACCGCCACCACTCGGTTTGATATTGAGGTTTAATCCCGCAATTGCTGCATCTGTATAGCGCCCTGGAGTTTTAAGATTCTTGATAAAGGTATCGGTAAACGCTTGTTTCATATAAATCCCCCTAATTTAAGGTTCCCCACATTCACCACGCAATTGCTGTGATTGGGGAAGTAACCTATAAGTCTCAAAGGTAACTTTTCGGATTTATTGAGTACATGTTTCGTAATACTTATTGCCTATTTTCCCCAGAAGGCAGGAGGGGGCAAGAAGCACAAGGACTATCTAGAACACTCAATAACTCCCAAGAAGTCATCAAGCCTCTATTGGATCTCGTCTCCGCCAGCACTTTTGGCATTTTTTCCTCTTTTTGCTATACGCAACATAGACTTAGCCCCTTAACCGGGGCTTTTTCTTTATCACTCCCGCTTACCAGTACGCTTACCACCCAAACAATATGTGATTGCAGATATGTGGCTAATGCAATTTAAGCTAACGATTACTCAGCACATCCTAATGGCATGGTTAATTAATTGTTGAGAAGCTAAAAACGTCCAATAGATTCAGCTAGAAAACAGAACTGTAAGAATTTGCATCAGGCCTTTGCTTATTAGGCTTATGAGCCGAGATAGTGCCGATAGTGATGAAGCACAGAGGCTCCTCTTTATCCTTAAGTAAAAATAACTCCCTCATCTTTTGGCTGTAAAGAGCCTTACCGCTTGATAGTCCTGAGCCAAATCCTAAAGCATTAGCCATTAGCAAAATATTTTGAATTGCACATCCTGCGGAGATGAGTTTTTCTTGCTCGGGAATATTGTCAAGTTCATTGTTCAACTTAGCGGTTGCCAATAAAAGCAAGGGGCCTCGAAAAGCTTTCTGCTTTGCTTCATCAATTTGAGTTGGCGTTGCGCTTGGGTCTCTTGCTATGAGTGCGTCTGCAAATAAGTCACCTAATAAATTACGACTTTCGGGGCTGACTTCATAAAAGTGCCAAGGCGTTACCTTTCCATGATCGGGGGCGGCTCCAGCCGCATTCAAAATTTCTAATTTCTGAGATAGGTTGGGGCCTGGTGCAATCAGTCTTTTAGGAGAAACATGCTGACGACTATGGATCAGTGCATGAGCAAAGCCTCCGAGTGAATCTAAATTATCAGAAGCCAAAATCACTTAGTCCTGGGTGGTCATCCGGTCTTCTTCCTAGGGGCCAAAAAAACTTTCGATCAGATTCTTTGATGGGTAAATCATTAATGCTAGCGAAACGTCTCATCATGAAACCATTCTCATTGAACTCCCAATTCTCATTACCAAAGCTTCGCGACCAGTTACCAGAGTCATCATGACATTCGTAAGCAAAACGAACTGCAATGCGATTAGCTGTAAAAGCCCATAGTTCTTTAATTAAGCGGTAGTCAAGCTCCTTGGCCCATTTACGCTGGAGAAACTCTTTTACTTGCTCTCTGCCTTTTGGAAATTCCGCTCGGTTTCTCCAAATGGTATCTTCCGTATATACCAAGGAGACTTTCTCAGGATCGCGGGTATTCCAAGCATCTTCTGCCATTCGAATTTTTTGAATTGCTGTTTCTTTAGTAAAAGGGGGTAGGGGTAGTTTTTGTTCCATAGCACTTTGTGGTTAATGTTTCGGAATAATAAGAATAAACAGGGATTTGCATACAATAGCCCAACTAGTACCACTTTTGGTGCATTTAAAATAAGCCTTTATTGAGATCGCTTTTGAGACATTTTTTAAAAAAGTTAATTACCATTGTTCTTCCAGAAACTACCTCAGTTTCTTGGTTGGAGCGGTTTAGATCGGTTTTAGGAGTTGTGCTGGGCTTGCTCGCAATGATGGGACTTGGTTTATTGCTTGCAGGTTACGGAAACGCATCACCATGGGTTGTCGCCTCGATGGGTGCCAGTGCATTTTTATTATTTGTCTTACCCTCAAGTCCAATGGCGCAACCATGGGCAGTTATAGGGGGTAGTTGTGTTTCTGCTTTGGTAGGTGTTGCGTGTACGCAATTTGTCCATGAATTACCATTATTAATTCCCTTATCTGTTGGACTCGCAATCTTGGCAATGTTTGCCTTGCGTTGCTTACACGCACCTGCTGCAGCTTTAGCCCTTTTAATTCCTCTTGGTGGAATGACAGATTTTCATTTTGTGCTTTTTCCGGTTATGGGTAATGCTGTTTTATTGGTTTTATGTGCAGTCATTTATAACTCCTTAACTGGCAAGCCATATCCGCAACGCCCTAAGGCCGTCTTGGATTCATCTCCACTGCAGAAACGAAATCGTAAGATCGAGGATCAGGAAATTAACGCTGTCTTGGAGAGCTATAACCAAGTACTAGATATCAGTAAGGATGATTTAGCCAATTTGATTTCTCAAGTTGAACATGGGGCTTATCAAAAGAAGTTGCAAAGTATGCTATGTAAAAATATTATGACCACTGAAGTCTTATACGTTGGGATGGATTCACCTTTGGATCAAGCATGGAATTTACTGCGCAAGCGTCATGTTAAAGCTTTACCAGTCATAGATGGTGCAAAAAGGGTGCTTGGAATTATTACTCTAGAGGATTTTCTTAAAAGTGCAGCAGTGGATTTCCATCAAACTTTTGGACAGCGCATCAGGGGTTTTATGCGGACAGCTGTTCCCGGTTTGAATAGTTTGCCTAACGCTGTTGGGCAGGTGATGAGTAAGCCGGTAAGGGTAATTAGTGAAGATCGAAATATGCTTGACTTAGCTGAGATATTTTGTGGTGATGGTCATCACCATATCCCCGTAATTAATGATAATAGGCAGTTGGTAGGAATGATCACCCAATCTGACTTTGTAAAAGCTATTGACCAGTCTATTGATATTAGATGAAAAATATTTTCAATAAACTGATTAATTTCTTTAATGAAATTGCACCACCCCAGGGACAATATTCTTGGTTTGATAGACTCAGAGTATCCATTGGTGTGGGCCTAACCATCCTTGTGATAGCCTTCTTTAATCACCTATGGGGTGATATGACGCAAGATGAGAATATGGTGACGGCTGTATTTGGAGTCAGCGCTCTATGCATTTTCCTATTTCCCAATAGTAAATTCTTTTCGCCCTTAACTTTAATAGAGGCAAATCTATTGGCTTCCTGCGTAGCCTTCATTTGTGTTTATCTAATTTCATCGATTTCTGTGGGAATTCCAGTTGCCGTCATTGGTACGATAGTTGGAATGTATTTGCTGGGGTGCATGCATCCACCAGCGGTTTTCTTAAGTATTTTTATAGTAATGGCTGGAACTAATAGCTATGACTTTGCCTGGCATCCCGTTTTGGTGGACTCTCTTGTATTGGTCTTAGCAAGTTTTTTAAACAAAGCTTTAATAAAGCGTTCGTTGGGCTAAGCTTTGCTACCCCCAAACACTCCAATCCTTGGATTGCGGTGAAGGTTCATTCCACTTCACTGGGTAATGCAGGGCTTTACCGGGAGTGAGGCGACTCCAGATGGCTGCTACAACCGCAAGAATCGTCACGCTTACCAAAACAACTGCTGTAAGATGGCCAAAGCTAGCATGCGCCTGGATCATGATGAGTGGATTAGCACCAGCCGGCGGATGAACGGTTTGCGTAAGCAATAAGACTACCAAAGTAATTACCTCCGCAAGCAAGTAAACCCATAAAGCATCATCAAAGAGCTGGTAGCAGACAATACCAATGAGTGCGCTAATGAGGTGCCCGCCAAATAAAGCTCTTGGCTGTGCTGCAGGAGCACCAGTCAAGCCAAACAGAAATATTGTTGAACCGCCTAGCGAAGCAAGTAGTAATGGCGTTGTTGGTGGTTTAGTGGCAAGCAGGGCCAAGCCAAGCGCAACGATTGCTCCCAATGAAACCCATGCCAAACGTTTAACTGTTCTGAGCATCGCTTAGTGTAATCCAGCCATCGTAGATATTTGAATGGCTTGTCTGAGAATTGAGCTCGGACATTTGACTTGCCCAGATAGAATTTGCTCGGTAACGGATGCGGTTGAAATGGCATCAATGTCTAAAAACGGACTGAGATCTTCAAAGCGCTCTTCGGGGGTTGTAATTTCATTCGCATTTGCATGCAAAAAATGCATTTCAGGTAATCGTTGCAGGGAGGCAGTTGGTTCACCCTCGCTCCCTCTAATCAAAATTGCATTGGCTGAGCGAAGTTGAAAAAATTCTCGTAGTTTTTCTGGATATTCTGGATGGGTGTAGTTGGAAACTTGCCAAGGCTTCTGAAGGGTTGGGTTAATGAGTTTTGCCAGCACATGACTAGTATTCCGCAGACCTATTCGCTCCCTGATATCTAATAACTTTTGAAGCGCTGGGGAAATAACATTAAGAGAGCAAAAGATCGGTTGATTCAATGCCAGGAGTGCACCAAATTCATCTTTCGTTTTGAGAATTGGCCAGCCAAGGGACTTAAAGATTTCATGGCTCGTTATCCTGGTTTGATCTTTTTCGACCCCCTGAACAAGCACTGTAAAACCATAACTAACAAGCATGCCGGAAAGAAGTGGTGTGAGATTTGCTTGTTTTCTAGCCCCGTTATAGCTTGGTAAGACTATGGTTGGACGTGTGCCAAGATTTAGTAAATTTAGATGTGGTTGCAGAGCATCCATAAAGCCCATGAGCTCAGATACGGACTCACCCTTGATGCGCATAGCAATACAAAATGCACCGAGCTCAAGATCGCTGACATTGCCATCTAGAATTTGAGTGAATACTTCTTTAGCCTGATTGCGATCAAGATCGCCGGCACCTTTGCTGCCTCGGCCAATAACTTTTAAGAATGATGTGATGCTCATTGCAGGATTATGCCGCTACTTCCACTTTCTTGAGAAAGCTGACAATAATTTGCTTGACTTCGGGCTTGCAGGATCCACAATTAGTTCCACATTGCGTTTCTGATTGAAGTGAGCTCATAGCATCATCGGGGGAGGTTCCTGCAGGCATCTTGCTTAAGCATTGCTTCATTGTGTCTGCAGATACATTAAAGCAATTACAAATGGCCTTACCTTTGGGTTTAATTTCTACAGGGGGTTTGCTGACAGGCATCAACAAAGACCGACCAAGCGCTTTTGCATCTAAACCGCTTTCTAGGTACTCTCTTAACCAGGCAGTACTTGCTAGGCTGCCAATAGGGCCGGTAAGCATGGCAGATAGAACCTTCTCTTGAGCGCGAACAAGTCGAACTACGCCCCTGCGCTTATCAATATAGCGCATTACAGGTTCTCCAGATGCTTCATCTAGCTTGAATTTCTGCATCACTTGCTTTAAAGCTTGCGCGGCAAGAGATTCTGATTCTTCTAGCGGGTCATCGTGGTGAGCGGCCTTGAATGAAACTCCAATGAGGCCACCATCCTGCTCTCTACCAAATAGAACACATTGGGCAGAATCGAAATGAGGCAGGATGCTGCGCAAACTGTTTTGAACAGAAAATACTTCTTCTTTAGGAAATAAGCCGAAAGCTACTAAATGCCAGGGAAGATTAGCGGGCAAAATCTTTACGGCTGAATGTTTCAGTTCAGGCTGACCGGATACGGGGTCGATCATGTTGCAAGTAAGGCCGTTGACTCCGCGGCCCGGTGTTTTACCAGCAGCGCCTGAAATAAATTCAGAACCCCAGTGCATGGCAATAAAGGCTTGGGAGGAGGCGATATCGTCTGAGACTTTGATTGGGAAGATCTCACTACCTCTGCGACTAGTGACATGAACTAAATCACCATTTTCTAGATTCATCCTGCCGGCATCTTTAGGTGATAGTTCTACACAAGGCTCAGGTGAGTGCCCATAAAGCGTTCCAATGGTTCCCGTTCTACTCATCCCATGCCATTGATCTCTGAGGCGCCCAGTATTTAAGGCAAATGGGTAGCGAGCATCTACAGATTCTGCGGTTGCTTTATAGGGTGCAGCAATAAAGTGCGCTTTTTTATCTTTGGTAGGAAAAACGCCATTTTCATAAAGACGTTTTTTGCCAAAGAAATCTCCTTTGGGCATAGGCCATTGCTGTGGTCCGCGTTCCTCAAGGATTTTGTAGCTTAAACCAGTAATATCGAGATCGCGACCGGCTGTACTCTCACGATGCTCATTCCAAATATCCTCAGGTCCGGCGTAAGGAAATAGAGTGGATGTTCCTTCTTTTCTATTGCCTGGTAATAGCGCTTCAAGAGCTAATCCAATTTCAAGAGCGATCTGCCAATCATGTTTAGCAGACGCATAGGGATCAATTGCGGGATTTACTTTGGAAATTCTTCGCTCTGAATTAGTAACTGTTCCCACTTTTTCTGCCCAGGTAGTGGCGGGCAATAATACGTCTGCATATAAGGTAGTGGCCGTGTGCGCATAAGCTTCCTGCACCACAACAAATTCTGCCTTGCTTAATCCCTCGTGAACTACATTGAGATCAGGCATTGATTGTGCAGGGTTTGTACAGACAATCCATATGGCTTTTAGTTTTTCAGTACGCAATGCCTCAAACATGGGAATGGCACTAAGACCTGGCTTTTCGGGAACTGAATCCACCCCCCACAGGTTTGCAACTTCTGCACGATGTTCTGGGTTAGCAAGATCACGGTGTGCGGATAGTAGATTGGCTAAACCTCCAACTTCCCGGCCACCCATGGCATTGGGTTGTCCAGTCAAAGAGAATGGACCAGCACCAGCTTTCCCTATTTGACCGGTGGCCAAGTGTAGATTTACTAAAGCAGCATTCTTGGCTGTACCTGATGCTGATTGATTTAATCCCTGGCAGTACATCGATAGAGTTGCGGGAGAAGTTGCAAACCATTGCGCTGCTTGGAACAAGTCTTTTTCGTTAATGCCACAGATCTGACTTACTGCCTTAGGCGTGAAATCTCTAACCAAATCACGCAGCGCATCAAAATCTGCCGTATATGAGTTGATATAAGACTCATTAATCCATTTCTCCCAGAGCATGATGTAAAGCATCCCGTGATAGAGGGCAACATCAGTACCAGGTTGTATCTGTAGGTAGAGATCAGCCTCTTTGGCGGTATCGGTTTTTCTGGGATCAACAACAATAACTTTGAGATCCGGATTATTTTTACGGGCATCCTCAAGACGTCTATATAAAATCGGATGAGCAAAAGCGGTATTTGATCCCGTAATAAAAATAGTGGATGCAGAATCAATATCTTCATAGCAACAGGGTGGGGCATCCATTCCCAAAGTTTGCTTGTAGCCAGCTACCGCACTAGACATACATAGGCGTGAGTTGGTATCAATATTGTTAGAGCCAATTAGGCCCTTCATTAACTTATTAAAGATGTAATAGTCTTCGGTCAGTAATTGACCAGACACATAAATGCCAACAGATTCTGAACCATGCTCTTGAATGATGTCGGCAAATTTTTGGGCAACAGTTTGAATTGCCTCGGGCCAAGAAATATCTACCGGATCTTCGCCTCTTGCCTTGCGGATTGCTGGTGAACCCAGCCGAGCCTGCATCTGAAGGCTTGGGTTTACAGTGAGATGAAGGGTAGAGCCTTTACTGCAGAGTCTGCCAAAGTTTGCAGGATGATCGGGGTCGCCGCGAACCCCGGTTACCTCGATCTTTCCGTTACTTTCTGCGGTTTCAATAATGACGCCACAGCCAACACCGCAATAGCAACAGGTGCTCTTAACTTCAGCCATGAGTAGCTTGCAATTCCTCGCGGCTTAGCCAAACCACACCAGACTCTACTTTGACTGCAAAGGATTTAGCACAGCCTTCATCTGGGGCAACTGCACAGCCAGTGGAGAGATCTATATTCCAGGAATGCAGTGGACAGGTTACGGATTTTCCATGGACAATGCCCTGAGACAGGGGGCCACCCTTATGCGGGCACTTATCCAATACGGCAAATACTTCGTCTTCTGAATTTCTGAAAATAGCTATTTGACCAGCTGGCGCTTCAATAACCCGAGATCCCAGAACAGGAATCTCATCAACTGTTGTGATTTTTTGCCACTGATCAAGTTGGGCGGTATTAGACATTTCCAACCTCGACAATAGGGATGGTTTTAAATTGACGAACATCTACACCAGCACGTTCAAAGTCTTTCCAGGGATCTGGAGCATCTTTTAGATCAAACAGCAGTCTTTCGTAGAGAGCTTTACGACTTTCAGCATCGTCGACCACTTTTTGCTTAATGTATTCCATGCCAACTCTTGCCAAGTAATGGACAGTTCGATCCAAATACCAAGCTTCTTCGCGGTACAGCTGTAAGAAGGCACCAGAATATTCACGAACTTCCTCATCAGTTTTAACTTTACAGAGAAATTCCGCTACTTCAGTTTTAATGCCGCCGTTACCACCAATATAGAGTTCCCAGCCAGATTCAACACCAATGATTCCAACATCTTTGATGCCAGCTTCTGCGCAGTTTCGTGGGCAGCCAGATACTGCAAGCTTCACTTTGTGAGGTGCGTACATACCAAAGAGCATTCTCTCTAGATCTACGCCCATTTTCATGGAGGACTGGGTACCAAAACGACAGTGCTCATCACCAACACAAGTTTTCACTGTGCGAATTGATTTGCCATAGGCATGACCTGACGGCATATCCAACTCTTTCCAAACCGCTGGGAGATCATCCTTCTTGATGCCAAGTAAGTCAATTCGTTGGCCGCCAGTGACCTTCACTGTGGGCACTTGGTATTTCTCAGCAACGTCAGCAATTCTTCGTAGTTCAGAAGGAGTAGTTAGACCACCAAACATCCGCGGAATAACTGAGTAGGTGCCATCTTTCTGGATATTGGCATGAGCACGTTCATTAATGAAGCGGGATTGTGGATCATCTTTTGCTTCATGTGGCCATGTGGAGATCAAATAATAATTTAAGGCAGGGCGACAAGTCGCGCAACCGTTAGGTGTTCTCCAATTCAGCTCGGTGCGAACTTGCTCTTGAGAAATTAAGTGACCGGAGCGTATGGCTTGACGAATTTCATCATGAGAAAGATCGGAGCATCCACAAATTGATTTCTTTCTAGGGGTTGCTGAATAGTCTGTGCCAAGAACATTCATCAGCACTTGCTCAACTAGGCCTGTACATGAGCCACAGGAGCTGCTTGCTTTAGTACATTTCTTTACTTCATCAAGCGTGAATAAACCCTGTTCCCGAATAGCCTTGACAATGGTGCCTTTGGTAACCCCGTTGCATCCGCAAATTTCATCTGCATCAGTCATTCCGGCCGCTTTATTGTGACCTTGATGGCCAACATCACCAATATTGGATTCACCAAACATCAATGTGTCACGAATTTCTGCAATGCTTTGTTCGTCACGCATGAGCTTGAAATACCAAGTGCTATCTGCTGTATCGCCAAACATGCAGGCGCCAATTAAACGATCATCTTTTAAAACTAATTTTTTATACACGCCACCAATAGGATCGGCTAGAGTAATTTCTTCAGTACCTTCGCCTCCCATAAAGTTTCCAGCGGAGAAGAGATCGACGCCCGTTACTTTCAGTTTTGTTGACGTTACGGAGCCCTCATATCGACCGATACCGTGTTCGGCAAGGTGATTTGCACAAACCTTAGCCTGCTCAAATAAAGGCGCAACTAAACCATAGGCAGTTCCACGATGGCTTGCACACTCACCAACTGCATAAACTCTTGGATCAAACGTTTGCAGAGTATCGTTAACAACGATACCTCTTTGGCAATGTAAACCTGCAGATTCGGCTAAAGCTGTATTGGGCTTAATACCCGCCGCCATAACAACTAAGTCAGCCGGTATTTCTAGTCCACCTTTAAAGCGGATATGGCCGACACGATCGCCGGCGGCATTAGGTGTAATTGCCTCGGTAGAAGTTTTCAGTAAAAACTTAAGACCTTTTTCTTCCAAGGATTTTTGTAGTAAATCAGCTGCAGTTTTATCTAGCTGTCTTTCCATCAACCATTCGGCAAGATGGACCACGGTCACACTCATACCTCTGAGAGCTAGACCGTTTGCAGCTTCGAGACCAAGCAGGCCACCACCAATGACTACGGCATTTTTGTAACGCGTCGCCACATCAATCATCTCGTTGGTATCTTTAATATCACGATACGCAATCACGCCAGGTAAGTCATTTCCTGGAACAGGCAAGATGAATGGTAAAGAGCCGGTAGCCAGTAATAAGCGATCGTAGCTTTCAATGGTGCCATCATCGGCAATAACAGTACGCTCTTTGCGATCAATCTTAGTTATGGTTTTGCTAAGATGAAGATGGATGCCATTGCTCTTGTACCAATCGAGGTCATTTAGAACAATTTGCTCAAGAGTCTGTTCGCCGGCCAATACTGGGGACAGCAAAATACGGTTGTAGTTGGGATGGGGCTCAGCACCAAAGATGGTGATGTCATAAAGCTCTGGGTCGAGCTTTAATAGTTCCTCGATGGTCCGAACGCCGGCCATCCCATTGCCAATCATGACGAGTTTTTGTTTTTTCATGCTTTGATCTTGAAGCTATCTGCATAAGCAGCAGGGTTGGAGCCATTCCACACAACACCATCAAATAATTTGCTGGAGCGCATATCGCTTTTTGGTAGTGGTGTCTTTGAAGCAGTAGCAGCCTCTTTGTAAAGCGCAATGTTGTTTACTTTTTTTGCTACAGCCAAGTAATCTGGGTGCTCTTTGAGTAAACCCCAGCGCTTGTGCTGAGTCATAAACCACATGCCATCAGATAGGTAGGGGTAATTAGCCATACCATCGTTATAGAATTTCATCGCATGGGGATCATCCCAAGTTTTGCCGATACCGTTGTTATAGCGACCCATCATGCGGTCTTGAATCACACTAACATCAGTATTGACAAATGAAGGTGCAGCTACAACTTCCGCAGTTGCATGCTTATTCGAAGTCGATGCATCAATATATTTTCCAGCCTCTAATATTGCTGCCGTAACTGCGCGACAAGTATTGGGATACTTCTTGGCAAAGTCGGAGGTTGTTCCTAAAGCCTTTTCTGGATGATCTTGCCAGATTGCTTGTGTAGTAATGGCTGTAAAGCCAATGCCGTCAATGATTGCGCGGGCATTCCAGGGTTCACCTACGCAATAGCCATCCATATTTCCGCTACGCATATTCGCGACCATTTGTGGGGGCGGAACGGTGATAATTTTTGCGTCTTTAAATGGATTAATGCCATAGTTCGCTAACCAGTAGTAAAGCCACATAGCGTGTGTACCAGTTGGGAAAGTTTGCGCAAAAGTGTAGTCACGCTTTTCTTTATCCATGAGCGCTTTAAGACTGGCGCCATCACTTACACCTTTTTGATAAAGCGCTTTTGATAAGGTTATTGCCTGACCATTATTATTTAGAGACATCAGAACTGACATATCTTTTTGTTGGCCACCAATACCCATCTGCAATCCATAAACTAAACCATAGAGGATGTGAGACATATCATTCTCGCCATTTACAAGCTTGTCACGGATTGCAGCCCATGACGCTTCTTTAGTGGGGATGATCTTAACGCCGTACTTCTTATCTAGACCAAGATGGTTAGCCATGACAACCGATGAGCAGTCTGTAAGGGCAATGAAACTGACCTTTACATCCGTTTTCTCAGGGGCATCTGAGCCTGCCGCCCATGCACCCGCTTTAACCATTGGGTCGATTAAGGACAGAATGCTGGCAGAGCCAATACTTTGGATAAGTTTGCGACGCGTGGGATTCGCATCAGCAACAGTGGGGGTAGTAGCTTCTGGTAATAAACCGCTAATGCTTATTTTCACTTTCATGCTGAGCTCCTTTAGTCGATAACTAACGATAAAGAAGTAGTAAGTCCCGAGATTAGAGTGGTGGCTCAGTATTGGTGCACCAAATCAAAGCATGAGCATTTTTGGTTCACGTAGAGAATTAAGGGCTATTGCCGACTGTTACAAATGATGCATGGAACAAATTGCACCAAGAACAGCCAAAGCACCCAAATTTAATGGGGCGTTGCCTGGCGTCTACCTCATTGGTGCTGGGCCTGGAGCCTCTGATCTCATCACTGTTCGGGGTTCAAGAATTTTGGCTCAGGCAGACATTGTTTTTTATGACGCACTCATTGATATTTCTATGTTGGAGTGGTGTCCTGGCACTAGGATGGTGCAGGTAGGGAAAAGATGCGGATCGCATTCAAGCTCTCAGCACTTCATTAACAAGCAATTGGTGGATGCTGCAGGCAAGTACTCAGTAGTTGTGCGCCTAAAAGGCGGGGATCCGATGATCTTTGGTCGTGCGCAGGAAGAAATTGACGCTCTTGAGAAAGCAAACGTGCGCTATGAGATTGTTCCAGGCATCACTACTGCCTTAGCGGCCTCGGCAGAATTAAAGCAGCCTCCAACTACGAGAGAGTTAAGTAGAACCCTGACGCTGACTACTCTTCCTGGCCGTTGCGCACATGAAGATCATAAAACCGCTATTTACTATATGGCGCGTGATCAGCTATCTGAGGTTGCGACAACATTGATTGCTCAGGGCTACACGGTAGATACCCCTGTTTGCTTGATGGAATCGGTCAGCCTGCCAACGCAACGCAGTTTTGCTTGCACATTAGATGAATTGCGCTTTGGTGATGTTCATCATCATTTTTTAGATAAGCAACCTGTTGTGGTGATGGTTGGAGAGGTTTATAGAAAAAAACTGCATACGCTTATCCCATTAATTGAGTCACAAAATCATTTCAACGTATTTCAAGCGGCATCTTAATTACTTACTAGGAGCTATAAATGAATTCATATCGTCCTTTTGATCCAGATAGACCTCTGTTTAGCAACCGCTGCAGCTGTGGACAGCATGCATCTGAGTTAGATCATGCAAACTCGCTTTCAGCAATGGTGGATGCCGAGCAGCAAAGCGCAGATTTTGTTGAGGCCAGCTTAGTTAAGGCTCTTTTTCCTCAAGAAGATCGTAGACGCGCATTTTTAAAGGCTGTTGGAGTTGGTGGAGCAATGAGCGCTCTCTCGGGCTTCTTGCCAGTAGGGTCCTTGCAGGCAATGGCACAAGAAAAAGCGCCATTAGAAAAACCAGACCTAAAAATTGGCTTTATCGCAATTACTTGTGCGACTCCACTCATCATGGCTGACCCACTTGGTTTTTATAAAAAACAAGGCCTGAACGTTACGCTTAATAAGACCGCAGGTTGGGCTTTAATTCGTGACAAGATGCTCAATAAAGAGCATGATGCCTCACACTTTTTATCACCAATGCCGATCTCAATGTCAATGGGCTTGGGTTCTGATCCTTCTCAGATGCGTGTGGCCACAATTCAGAACGTGAATGGTCAGGCTATTACGTTAGCTAACAAGCATAAAGATAATCGTGATCCGAAAAACTGGAAAGGCATGAAGTTTGCTGTTCCATTTGAATACTCAATGCATAACTTCTTGCTGCGTTATTACGTAGCTCAAGCTGGCTTAGATCCAGATAAAGACATTCAGATTCGCGTTACACCTCCACCAGAGATGGTTGCCAACTTACGTGCCGGCAATATTGATGGTTTTTTAGGGCCTGATCCATTTAACCAGCGCGCAGTATATGACGAGGTCGGATTTATTCACATTCTGACTAAGCAGATTTGGGATGGTCACCCTTGCTGTGCTTTTGGAACCTCAGAAGAATTTATCCGTAAGAATCCAAATACCTTTGCAGCCCTCTATCGTGCAGTCTTAAATGCTTCGACGATGGCACGTGATCCTGCGAATAGACCTTTAATTGCTAAAGTAATTTCTACGCCAAATTACCTTAACCAGCCAGAGACAGTTGTAATGCAAGTTCTCACTGGTAAGTTTGCAGATGGTCTAGGCAATGTGCAAAACGTACCAGATCGCATCGACTTCAACCCAATTCCTTGGTACTCCATGGCAACTTGGATGTTGACTCAAATGCAGCGCTGGGGCTATGTCAAAGGCGATGTGAATTATAAGGACATCTCTGAAAAAGTATTCTTGCTTACGGACGCTAAAAAGTATATGGGCGAGACTGGCATTGCAGTTCCACCATTAGCTAAAGTGGGATACAAAAAAGACAAGATTATGGGTAAAGAGTTTGACCCTAGTCAACCGGCAGCCTATTTGAAATCTTTTCAAACTAATAAAGCATGAACTTAGGGTAAATGAATGAAAACAGTATCAATTAAGGTTAAAGGCGCAATTCTATCGGTTGTGATTTTGCTCATGTGCTTATTTATCTGGCATATGGCGACAACACAAAAAGTTACACCGCCGCCAGGAGTATCAACTAGTTCTAGTGAGTACAGCAGTCTCATGGGTCAGGGTGGTAGTGAGCCTGTTCAAAAAACTGGATTCCCAACCTTAACGCAAATGGGGGAGACTATCTATAAGCAGTTATCACACCCTTTTTATGACAATGGCCCAAACGATAAGGGAATAGGTATTCAACTTGCTTATTCTTTGGCGCGTGTTGCCTTAGGATTCTTGTTGGCGATGATTGTCGCTATTCCGTTTGGATTCTGGATTGGCATGTCACCATTAGCTTATGAGGCATTTAATCCATTCATTCAAATCCTAAAGCCGATTTCGCCATTGGCTTGGATGCCTATTGCGCTTTACACCATCAAAGACTCTGCGATTTCTGGAATTTTTGTGATCTTTATTTGTTCCATATGGCCAATGCTCCTAAATACAGCATTTGGAGTTGCCAATGTGCGTAAGGAATTATTAAACGTTGCCAAGACATTAGAGGTTTCTCCTTTACGTAAAGCATTCTTAGTCATTCTTCCTGCGGCTGCACCAACTATTTTGACTGGTATGCGCATCTCTATGGGCATTGCCTGGTTAGTGATCGTTGCTGCTGAGATGCTTGTTGGTGGCACTGGAATTGGTTACTTCTTATGGAATGAGTGGAATAACCTATCGCTATCCAGCGTTATTTTTGCAATTCTTTTAATTGGTATTGTTGGAATGTTGCTAGATACAGCATTTGGCAAGTTACAAAAGGCGGTTTCATATGCAGATTGAAAATACATTCCTCAAAGTTTCAAACCTCAGCAAGTCATATAAAGCTGACGCACCTCCAGTATTTGAGGGCATCGATTTTGAAATCGAAAAAGGAGAGTTCGTTTGCATCATCGGTCACTCCGGATGTGGCAAAACCACTATTTTGAATGTGCTTGCTGGTCTTGAAGAGGCTACTGGTGGCGATGCCATCATTCTTGGTAAGCGTATTCAGGGGCCCGGCTTGGAGCGTGGCGTTGTATTTCAAGGGCATGCATTAATGCCGTGGATGACAGTTCTGCAGAATGTGGCTTTTGCAGTGAAGTCAAAGTATCCTGATTGGTCAAAAGAGCAGATTACTGAGCATTCCAAAAAGTATCTAGCAATGGTCGGCTTGGTAAATGCTGAAAATAAAAAACCATCTGAATTATCTGGCGGTATGAAGCAAAGGGTTGGTATTGCAAGAGCCTTTGCAATTGAGCCCAAAATGCTACTACTTGATGAGCCATTTGGCGCATTGGATGCGTTAACTCGTGGTGTTATTCAGGATGAGCTTCTCAAAATTTGCAAAGAAACAAATCAAACTGTATTTATGATCACCCATGATGTTGATGAGGCAATCTTGCTTTCTGACAAAATTATGCTGATGAGCAACGGCCCTAATGCACGTATCGCTGAAATCGTTGTTAATACTTTGCCTAAAGGAAGAAAGCGGGTTAATTTACATCATGATGCTATGTATTACCCAATGCGCAACCATTTGGTAGATTTTCTGGTCAATCGATCAAAGGATCTGCAGGTAAAAGGAGCTAAGGGTGAGTTGGATGGTTACAAGCCTGTAATAGTGCTTCCAGGTGTTGATGCGGCCGTTGCTTAACAAACTAAAACTTTAAACTAGGAGAAAAAGATGGATCGTTCAGTAGTTACACAAAAAATTATCGAAGCCAAAGTTCGCAATGGCATGAAGTGGAGTGATATCGCAAAAGCAATAGGCGAATCAAAGGAGTGGGTTACTGCAGGCTGTTTAGGTCAAATGACCTTTACTAAGGTGCAAGCTGAAGCTGCTGGTAAGTTATTTGATTTGACTGATGAAGAGATGGCTTGGTTGCAAATCGTTCCTTACAAAGGATCCTTGCCGACCGCTGTGCCAACGGATCCATTGATTTATCGTTGGTATGAGATTGTCAACGTTTATGGAACCACTATTAAAGAGTTAATCCATGAAGAGTTTGGTGATGGCATCATGAGTGCTATCGATTTCTCAATGGATATTCAGCGTGAGCCAGACCCTAAGGGCGATCGTGTTCAAGTCGTACTGTCAGGCAAGTACCTTTCTTACAAGACTTACTAAAAATAGAAGCGCCCCTGAGAACCACCTTCGGGTGGTTTTTTATTGGAGTATTCTTAGCGACAGCTTACTTAAAAATAGAGATTAAATATGTCGGACATCATAGATTTTAAGGCGCTCGTTAGTCATATTGGCGAGGCTGTGATCATTTCTGATCGGGATGAAAATATCCTGTTTTGGAATCCGTCTGCTGAGCGTATATTTGGGTATACCCCAGAGGAGGCCCTGGGAAAAACACTCAGCATCATTACGCCTGAGCGTTTTAGAGAGCGGCACTCTAAAGGGTACTTTCACACTATTCAGACTGGTGTAACAAAGTATGGAAATACTTTGTTAAGAGTTCCTGCGATGCATAAGGATGGGCGTTCTATCTCCATTGCTTTTTCAGTAAGCATGCTTTTTGATGATAAAAAACAACCCATTGCCATAGCCGCGATTGTCCGAGATGAGACTGAACGTTTTCAAGAAGAGCGTAATTTGAAGTCCAAACTAGCGGCATATGAGAAAAATGAGTAAGGCTCCAACACCAAAATTGCTATAAATCTGCTTAGTTTTAGCCCTTTTGTTTCTCCTCCGCCATTGCTTATGCTCATATTGGGCTTACCATCCCGCTTATCAGCGAAACATGGATTTTAGTAAGTTTGAATGGGTTACTCGGGAGTAGGGTCTGCCTTCAGAGGCATATAGGTAAAGGGTTTAATGGGCATTGGTAGACTTAGCGGGAGGGGCAAAATCTTGATCTCGTCTCCACCAGCACTTTTGGCATTTTTTCTCCTTTTCACCATACGCATCAATGACTTAGCCCCCTAACCGGGGCTTTTTCTTTACTACTCCCGCTTACCAGTACGCTTACCACCCAAGCAATGCTTGTTTTGGGATGCTCTAGAGCTTAGTTGCCAAATCTAGCTCTAAAACCTAATAGTTTAAATTGCTCAAAATTTAGGCAATATTGATATCTCAGGTGTTTTCGACATGTTGCGCCTGCTAGGTGGCATATTAAGAAAACTGCATTTTCAAGGTGAATTCAGGCCCTCGATGCCACTAGTAAAAAATCATTTAAATAGCTATTTAGTAGGAAAAAGTGAGGATATGTTTAAAAATGTAGGAATCTATTAAAAAATGTAATAAAAAGTATGTAAATATGTCTAATCGTAAGAAAAAGTGTGTATATGTAAGAAAAAGTATGGGAAAATAACCATTCGAACGAAAAAGCGGAGCTTGAGGGAAATATGAGTGAAATAGGCTACTCACGAGTAAAAAGTCAGTTAGATCTCAGTGCTTTTGATCCTCTGGTACCCGCACGCCTTGCCTCGGTAACCAGTGTAACGCCCACTCAGGGCGCATTGTTGATACCGGCAAAGGTAGCCCCTAAAGATGATCGCCCACTAAGCCACCTTTTGTTTGCACTAAAGCATGAGGGGGTTAATCTTCAGCTGCTATCGCAGGCCTTAAGAAAAATCCCGGCCCAAGAGATGCTGGCTGCCATTAGTGAATCGCCAACAGGCGTTTATATACGCACAGCATGTTTTTTGTGGGAAGCCTTTAATAAGCAAGAGTTAAAGGGCGCGCCAGTAATTACAGGGCCAATGGCCAATTTATTTGACCCAAAAAAATACATTACCGGTCCAAGCATACGCAATGCTAAATGGCGGGTTCATTTCAATGGATTGGGTTCTTTGGATTACTGCGTAACTGTTGAGCGAACCGCACGTATTAATAGCTTGCTTGAATCCAACATCCTCCAGAAGGCAAATGAATTTCTATCGCAGCTTGGTGGAGCCGCGTCCGATAGGGCAATGTCATGGGCTTATTTAAGCGAGACCAAAAGTTCTTTTGAGATTGAGCATGAAACACCAAGCGCAACTAAAGCAGAAGCATTTGTAGAGCTGCTTAAAAAAGCACATCTGACTCCTCAATTGAATGAAGAATACTTGGTTGGATTGCAAAACACTGCCATTACAAGCCCATTAGATAGGGCCGTTCATTATCGGCATGAGCAGAATTGGTTAAGTAGTCCGTTACGTGGTGCTGCTGGCGTAACGTATATTCCGCCACCACCTGAAATTGTTAATGACTTGATGAAGGGTTTGGTAGATTTTGCTAATGCCTCGCCAAAGCAGATAGACCCCTTGGTTGCAGCTGCAATTATTTCATTCGGGTTTGTTTTCATTCACCCATTTATGGATGGAAATGGACGTTTGTCCAGATTTTTATTTCATCATGCAATATGCCAGTCTGGCGCTTTAAAGAATGGCCTGCTATTGCCAGTATCCATTGCGATGAAGCGGAATGAAGATTTATATCTAACCGCTCTAAAGAGCTTTTCTGAACCTGCTCGCAAGCGCTGGGAAGTTATTTGGATTGATGGTGATGAATATCAAATGACATTCAAATCAAATGATTCCTTATATCGCTATTGGAATGCCACTGCCTGTGTTGATTTTGGATTGGAGATGGCCAAGCAAGCATTGGAAAAGGACTTAAGAGAAGAGACCGAGTTCTTGGCAAAGTATGACCTTATTTACCGTGCTATTGATAGTCAGTTTGATATACGCGGCAAGGATCTCAACGCCTTAATTTTGACCTGCATGGAACAAAATGGAAAGCTATCAGCTAACCGTCGTAAGAAATTTTCTGCAACGGTGCCGGAAGAAATATTTAATGCAATTGAAGCTGAATATATGAAGATAGCGGACTGATTCAAAAAGCCTCGCTAATTCTATCAAGGTCAACCCAAGGGCTGGCGCAATGATAAATTGGGTAATTCAGTTGTCTGAAGTTTAATCTTCCCAGACCTTTTGGCTTGCATCCTAACTATGTAAGGCCATCATTTGCTTACCATCCCGCTTACCAGCAAAACATGGATTTTAGTAAGTTTGAATGGATTGCTCGGGAGTAGGGTCTACCTTCTAAGCCATATATATAAAAGATTTAATGGACATTGGTGCACATGACAGGAGGGTCAAAACCTAGATCTCGTCTCCGCCAGCACTTTTGGCATTTTTTCCTCTTTTTACTATACGCAACATAGACTTAGCCCCCTAACCGGGGTTTTTTCTTTATTACTCCCGCTTACCAGTACGCTTACCACTCAAACAGTATTGCATTTCATATGTGTGGCTAATGCGATTTAAGCTAACAATCGCTTATTACATCCTGGTGGCATGGTTAATTTATTGAATACACTAGATTTCAATATAAAAACCAAGATCGTGTCTTATCCAATTTATGAAACTTCATGTACTGAGTGATTTACATCTAGAGTTTGCTGACTTTACCCCTGCATCAAATACGGCAGATGTTATCGTTCTGGCGGGTGATATCGGCCTTCGCGCGGAAGGTGTAACTTGGGCCAGGAAATCTTTTCCGGATCAAGAAATCATTTATGTGGCTGGCAACCATGAGTTCTATGGTTCTCAGCATTCTCATGTCATTGAGGACATCCAAAATGCATGCGCAGAAAACGGCATTCATTTCCTAGATGACTATGGGATTGAGCTACATGATTCGCAGTTAAATACCCCCGTCCGTTTTTTAGGGGCTACTTTATGGACGGACTTTTTATTATTTGGTGAAGATCTAAAATCTAAATGCTTATCGTATGGCGAGCTTTACTTAAATGACTTCAGAAGAATCCGTGACGGAGGTAGAAATTTTTCCCCGAAAAAGTCTATCCAATTGCATGAAAAGTCACTGGCTTGGCTGCAAAAAGAGTTAGAGAGTCCCTTTAGTGGCAAGACGGTAGTGGTTACTCATCATCTACCCTCAATGAGTTCAGTAGCGGAGCGATATAAACCGGATCTACTATCCGCCTGTTTTGCCTCCGAGTTAGCCCATCTCTTTGGAAAGATGTCTTTATGGATTCATGGGCATACGCATGACTCCTGTGATTATCAAATGAATGGCACTAGGGTGGTTTGTAATCCTCGCGGTTATGTGCGATCTAACCATGCTGAAAACCCAGCATTTAATCCATCTTTAATAATTGAAATCTAGTTACCCACCATGCGCTTCATAATGAGAGCTTAGTTTTTGGCTAGGGTCTTGATTAATTCAGTGCTGCAAATATCATCGATATGCCTAAAGGCTAGAGAGATTCCTTCGATTTGATTTGCAGCAATTCCAAGGCTCTCAAAGTGAGTTTTCCATTGCCTAGTTACTCGCCATACACGATCGATAATGTCGCTTGCTTGCTGCGCGGAAAGGCCAAAGCGCTCTTTGGCACCATAGGCATTATCTAGAGTGGCCAATTTACCTTGTGGTCCAACACCTAGATGTTGATAACGCTCGCTTGCAATGACTGCATGAGGCATCACGTCATAGAGTGGGCTCAGGCTCCAACCTTTAAGCGCATGGCTCCATAAGAATGCATGATTGCGTAGATGATCATCATCGTTACTAACAAAAATATTAAAGATCATGCGTGCATATAGTTCTTCAATATCAGCTTTGACTGTTTGAACCACGCAATATCTGCGGATGGTATCCGCAATATCCATATAGCTTTTTGTGTTGGATTCCGATTCGTGACAGGCAACTAAGGTGAGGGCACTAACGACATGATGACGAATTTCTACTGGCCGAGCAAAAGTAGTCCAAGAGCGATCAAAGCGTTTGACCATCAACACTTTTTTCTTGCCAACTTGTTCTAATTGCGTTTGCGCTACATTAAGACCGGCTAACTGCGCAAGTTGGAGTGTGGCGTATTCAATGCTTGGTACATCTAAAGCGCCATCTGAGTTACCTGGGAACTTAGCCATCCATAAAATGTTTTCATCATCGCGCACGCTTGCCTTAGGACGCATGCCCCCAAGACCGCTACCCACAAGCAAAATTTTGGATAGTGCTTCTGACACTGGCAAGCCCGCCTCAATCTTTTGCGCACCCTCGAGTACGTATGACAGATTGTGAATACTTTCGTGAGCAGGGCGCTCCTCTTGATCTAAAGAAGACCGAATGTCTAAAGCCCCAACACGATCACTGCCTGCTTCGACTAGATAGGTTGATTCTGGAAGGCTATTGGCTGGAACCTTCAGCCTAGCTTCAATCACTCTTCTTCCCCAAGAATCAGGAGCAGCATCCCGAATTCCACCAAAAGCCTCTAAGCCGTTAGGTGGAATGAGGCGTTTACCTTTGATCTCACTTTTACTCCTAAGGCTAAGTGCGACTGGATCCACTTCTTGTGCGTTGCTCCTATCTAAGTAACGCAAGCCATAAGCAAATGAAGAGGCAATGAGTCTTGAGCCTTCTTCATCTACTTGCAGTTGACCTGCTGGTACAAATTGCCCATCAAGATTGGCAAAGACAAAAAGATCCTTAGTGGTATTGGCCATCAGAAATCAAGCGCTTTCATTTCCGCTGCACTTAAATCACGCACGCGTTGTGGACGTGAGCGACGCTCTAAAGCAATGATCGCAGGATCATCTCCGCTTAAGAGTTGCAATAAGTTCATGCCTGGAGCAATTGCATCTAAGTAACGCAAGAGCGCGCCAATGGCTACACCAGGATCACCCTTTTCAATGCGCTGTGCAGTAGCGCGAGATAGGCCGGCACGGACTGCTGCTTCACCTTGGCGAACACGACGCGCAAGACGCAAAGAAACAAGGCATTGCGCTATTTCAGCGGATTGGCCAAGTTGCTTTGATGCTAGGGTCAGTTCTTGATCTACGCGCATAGTTGCCTCATGCATTTTGTTAAGTATGAGACGTTAATATACCTGTTTATACTCCATAGGTCAATAAATATGACTCATAAATGAGTCTTTAAGTATTTTAATGACCCATTTATAAGTCATTTAATGGTTTACAGTAGAAAATTTAGGCTTGTAATTCCGTCAAAGGGACACCTCTTTACCGGACAGATTCTCCGCCAGTACTTAAAAATAAAGGGGCTCTATGCCCCTTTATTTATTTCAATCACACTGATCGAGCTATCAATTAAATCCATTCACTGCCTGCATATAACCTTGGATATATTGTGGCGACACAAAAAGCTCAGTCTTCATTCCATTCTTAGCGGATAGGGTGATTATGAAACCCTTCTTCATCTTATCCTTTAGGAATGCCTCGGGCAATTGGATAGAGACGACTTCTCTAAAGATGCAACCTCTGTCACCACAAGCGCCAGCTTCTCTACCAACCACTTTAAATGTCGTAGCAGGTGTGTTTTCTAGCATTGCGGAATCGTAATAACGCCATTGTGAGAAATAAGTTAATTGTGCGTTGAGCTCATAAGTCTTTGCGCCTTGCTTTGGTTGCTCGGCTCTAAGGCTAAACATTTCATAAGTATTGGCTTCATCCATCGTGTTGATAGGAGGGCCTTGATAGGTTTTTCCACCAGTTGAAGAATTTGGCGTGATGATGGTCGAGTGATAGACATCATTAATTTCCCAGCCACTAATTTTTTTATCATTCATATTGCAAGCAACCAGAACAGCGCTGATTGCTAGCAATAAAACAACTCGGTAGATGATTCGATGCATATAAAGCTCCTAAAGAATCATCAAATCATACTATCCCTTAAGCTCGGGGCTGGAATTCTGGGACTTAGACGTATTTCCCGGTGAGGCCGCCATCAACCACCAGCTCAGTGCCTGTAATGTAGGCTGCGGCATCTGAGACCAGAAAGGCGCAAGCGTGTGCCACATCCCATGCTGTTCCAGAGCGTCCCAGGGGTACCTGCTTATCACGTGCGGCACGAGCCTCATCTAGACCATTTTCAGAAAACATCCTCGCTACAGTATTGGCAATGCGTGGAGTATCTATAAGGCCAGGCACTACTGTATTGGCTCGAATGCCTTTATCGGCGTATTGCTGAGCAATCATCCGAATAAATTGGGTATTTGCAGCCTTGGTAACGCTATAGGCAAGGTGAGGGTAGCCCAAATATCGCATACCAGCGACTGAAGAGATCGCAATGATGTTGCCCGTACCGCGTGCCACCATCTCAGGCAAGACTTCTTGAGCTGCTAGCAATAAGCTCCGCACATTGACTTTATGAATGCGATCAAAATCTTCAGCGCTGGTTTCCATTGGTCCGCCAACTTTCCCTATGCCCACGTTGTGGTGCAGTACATCAACAGGACCAAATTGTTTACGAGCCTCGTCAAAGAGTCTTGTTACATCAAGTTCTTCAGAAACATCCCCAACAAAAGTCTGCGCTATACCGCCTTCATTCAGAATGATCTTGGTAGTTTCTTCTGCAGATGCTTGATCTCGATCGACTACGCAGACCTTTGCACCTAAGCGAGCATAGGTAACACATGATGCTCTACCAATACTCCATCCAGGACCAGCTGAGCCTCCACCCGATACAAAGATCACGCGATCAGTGAGATCCGTTGGTAAACCAGGAGGGTGCTTTGAACTCATTTACTGACTCAGGCCTACAGTCATGCCACCACATACATATACAACCTGACCGGTTGTATAACCCGCGCGTTGATCAAGTAGAGAGGCGACGATATGGGCCACTTCCTCTGGTTGGCCAATGCGACCTAGCGGCACGCTGTCTAAGATGCGTTGCGTAGCAGGTGCGCCAGGAGGGTTGGCACTTTGAAAGAGCTCAGTTGCTATCGGGCCTGGTCCAATCGCATTAACCGTAATGCCATCACTTGCGAGCTCTAAGGCTAATGTGCGAGTCAGGCCTAATAAGCCTGCTTTAGAAGTCGCATATGAAATGCGTTCTTCTTTACCCAAAGCTGCGCGACTGGCGATATTCACAATACGACCAAAATGAGCGGCTTTCATAGCGGGGAGTAAGGCTTGCACGCAAATAATGGCAGCGGCGACATTGACATTCATGACCGCTTGAAAATCAGCAATAGTGGTTTTCTCAATCGTAGCGGGGCGCACGATACCTGCGTTATTGACCAAGCGAGTAATCGCAAATTTGGAGGTTACCTCAGCCAATGCATCACGCAATACTTTTTCATCTGAAACATCTACTTTGACAAAAGTTTCATGCTCAGCAATTTTTACAGGCACCTCTTTATCAAAATTAATCACATGCATACCATCGGCAATGAGGCGTTCTGCTATTGCTCGCCCAATGCCACGGCTAGCACCGGTAACTAATACGCATTCTCTAGAGCTCATCATTAGCCAATCTTGTTGGCGCCATCCACAAACGGAATGGCATGTTCAATCGTGTCCCAAATAAAGCGACCAGATGGACTTTGTTGCTCCTCGACAATATGGGCTACTAAGCCAGCAGAGCGGGAGATGACCGCAAAGCCACGCATCACGGCTGTAGGAATGCCAATCTCACCCAATAGGGCAGCAACCGCACCAGTAGCATTAATCGTAATAGGCCGACCAGCCAGTTCATCCACCGCTTTAGATAAGGTCTCAAGAGCCCTAATGTGATCACCTTTGAGTTCTTTCTCAGCGCGGCCCATGTCTAATAGTTTGTAAGCACGTGGATCTACCGGCTTATGTAAGTGATGACCAAATCCGGGAACGGCACCTTTAATGCTCTTGTAATGTTGTGCAATCAACAGGGCTTCAGCATATTGGTCTTTAGAGGTAATAATCCGATCTAGCAAGGCGGAGCAATTTTCCATTGTGCCAATAAAGGAGCTGCCAACAGCCAACAGGCCGGCAGATACTGCGCCTTGAAGGTTCTCTGGGGCACTCATATAGATCAAGCGTGTGGCAATCGCACTCGGCGTTAAACCATGTTCCATCAACACAATCAACACTACATCTGTAATACGAATATCAACACCACGAGGCTCTCTACCCAGAATCTGCATCAGCATGACTTCAGTAAATGTTTTCTTACCCATCAAATCTTCTACTAAATTTGCATCACGATAATGCAGGCTAGTCAGGGTATGGGTGCATAAGCCAGTGATAGGAGTTTTTTTGTCAGTCATAGTCGATAAGTATTCAATATTGTTTAAGCAGGAGTTTGAAGTTTTTGAATCACAGCACTCTTCAGTAACTTACCTACATTGGAGCGAGGCAAGCTCTCGTAGAAATGGACTCGCTTAGGAGTTTGTACTGGCCCCAATAAATTTCGAACAAATGCAATCAGTTCTGCTTCATCCGCTTTTTGTCCAGGATGTAATTGGACGGCAGCTTGAACAGTTTCACCCCACTTTTCGTCAGGGAGACCAAAGACAAGGCATTCGTGAACAGCAGGGTGCTGACTTAAGGCGTTCTCAACATCCACTGGGTATACATTAAATCCGCCAGTAATCACGATGTCCTTAAGGCGATCCTTGAGATACAAAAATCCACGTTCATCAATCAGGCCACGGTCACCGGTATGAAGCCAGCCATCGATAACGGTTTCAGCAGTTTTTTCAGGCATGCGCCAATAGCCACTCATCAGCAGATCACCTCGGGCAACCACTTCACCGATTTCACCGGTAGGTAATAACTTTCCTTCTGGAGACATGATGGCCACATCACTAAACCAAGTGGGTCTGCCAACGGCTGCCCAGTTGTTGGGATCTTCAAAATCCTCTGGGCGCATCACCGTCAAAATTTGCGGCGCTTCGGTTTGACCATAGGTCGTACCCAATACTGGGCCAAAGAAATCACGCACCTTACGAACCTGTTCTGGAGGCATTGGTGCACCCCCATAAATCAGCCTTCGTAATTTTGGATAATCATCTCTGGATGCATTAGGTAATGCCATCAACATATAAACAAGGGTTGGCGGCATGAAGCAAACAGTACCGCGTCTTTCACGAAAAGCAGTTCTGACTACCTCTGCGCCAGCACCATCCAAAATCACATGACAGCCACCTTGCGCCAAGATCGGAACGATATAAGTAGATGTGCCATGGGTAATTGGTGCTGCAACAACATAGCGCTCGTGCTCATCAAATCCCCATACCTGAATCTGATTGGTGATGTTTGCCAACCAAGCGCGATAGGGCTGCATAACTCCTTTAGGAGCGCCAGTTGTCCCCCCAGTAAATTTGATCGCCTGAATTGCATCTAGTGGTAATTCAAAAGAAGGCTGCGGCGCATCTTCATGCAATTGAATTAATTCGTTCATACTCCGCGCAGAAGCATCAGAGGCAGTGCCTGTATAAACCCATGCCCCTGCAGCGCCTTTAAGTAATGCTTGATTAGTGGCATCCAAAATCACAATAGAAGGCTCGGTGACATTAACAATACGCTGAATCTCAGGGTGGGTGCTCTTAGGGTTCAGTGGTACCCAGACCTTGCCGCAAGCCAAAATAGCTAGCAGGGCAGTAATGTGATCATCACTGTTACCCGCGCAAATAGCTACCCGACTCTGTAAGGTTGGATCTAATGCGGTAAGCCCCGCTGCTAGTGCTTTAACACGCTTAGCTAAGGCGGCGTAATGAATGGGGCCACTCGGTGTATCAATGGCAATGCGATCGGGCCAACGCTGTGCGGCCCTCCAAAAAAAATCAATCGGAAACATAATGAGTTATTCGGCTTTAGCGCCCGAAGCCTTTACAACTTCTCGCCAGCGTTTAACTTCGGTTGCTTCAAATGCAGCCATTTTTTCTGGTGAACCAGGCTCTGGTGTTGCTGCCAATTCTTGAAGTCGCTGTTTAACTTCAGGGGAGTTGAGTGCTTTATTTAAGGCGGCATTTAATTGCATGATGATCGGCTTCGGCGTTCCAGCTGGCGCCACCAATGCAAACCAAGACTGCACATCAAAGCCAGGATAGCCTGACTCAGCAATAGTCGGGACATCCGGTAAAAACGGGGAGCGTTGAGCGCTAGTAACTGCAATCGCACGAAGTTTTCCGGCCTTAATATGAGGCAATGCAGAGGGCGCGTTGTCAAACATGGATTCCACTTGACCACCAAGCAAATCGGTCACTGCAGGTGCGCTGCCTTTGTATGGAATATGGAGCATTTGAATTTTTGCTTGCATCTTAAACATTTCACCAGAGAGGTGAATAGATGATCCGCTACCAGAGGAGGCAAAGGTTACGCCATCTTTCGCATCTTTAGCATAGCGCACGTATTCTGCAAGCGTTTTTACTGGAAGATTTGGATTCACTACCAAAATATTCGGAATCTTAGCAATCATGCCGATCGGCTCAAAATCTTTGATCGGGTCATAGCTTAAATTTGGATAGAGCGTAGCGTTAATCGTATTAGCAATCGAGAAGGCGTAAAGCGTGTAACCATCAGCCGGTGAGCGAGCCACAATTTCAGCACCCACATTGCTATTTGCACCTGGGCGGTTTTCCACAACGATAGATTGACCTAAGGTGTTACCCATACCGACTGATACCAGTCTGGTTAATACATCAGTTGCACCACCAGCAGAATAGCCAACAATAATTTTGATCGGCTTGTTAGGCCAGGCGGTGTTAGATTGCGCAAGGGCCGGAATTGAAGTGGCCGTGATGAGGGCAGCAAAAACAGTCAAAAAGCCTTTTCTGGGCGTGAAATGTAAAGACATAGATCTCCTTCAATTGGTAGGGTGCTTTAAGACAGTATTAAGAGGCCCCATTTCTTATTTATCCAGTATTTATAACACCAAAGCGGCTTAAACGCCCCAATACAGCCGCAGCCAAAGCAGTGATCCCAAATCCCCTTAATTAGGGTATCTCATTACTAAATTATTATACTTCACAACTTCACAATTTCAGAAGTTGTGATATAGTGTTGGTACTGGGAGATGAAATGAAGAGACAGGTACCGAAAACACATCAAGCCTTGGAGTGGGTGGGTAAGGGTATGACCGCTGCTCAAGCGGCCAGAAAGATGCAGATTTCAGAATCCAGTGTGTATGCCGCCCTTAGAAAGACAAAGGCGAAAGAAGTGGGTTGTTGTCCAACGTGTGGTCACAAAATAAGGAACTAAGATGAAAAAGACTCTATTAGCAGCCGTAACAATCTCTGTTGCTGCATTCGCTTATGCGAATACATCTCCGTCAGATTCTTCTGAGTTAGTAAATCAGCAGTGCAAGATATCTGCTGAAGCGGTATCCACTTTGAAGGGTCTTCGTTACGGCAATACTGCAATCCGCAAAGATGTATCTACATTAATTAATGCCAGCCTTAAGACTCCAGAAAATCGCGAGCTGGCGCAGAAGACCTTGAACCTCATGGTTGACGATAAGACAGCTGATACACGGGGTTTAGAGGGTAAGTACTGCTCTTAAGGAGTTCAGTCTGATTTTGTAAGGTGGCACATAACGCTGAATGTCCTGATTGTGGAAATATGCGGGCATTGTTTAATCAGTGTCCGCATTGCGGTTCTGTCAATTTTCCTATCTTGAGCTCAGATACGATTGAGCTCAATATTAAGCAAGATGGGCCATATGTTGAAGAGGCGTTAGAGCGGCTGACCGACTATTTACGCAAGTCTTTAGAGGTTGGGATTAAAGCCATTGTATTGATTCATGGATATGGATCAAGCGGTGAGGGTGGTCGAATTAAGTGGGCTATCCATGATGCGCTCGAAAATAACCGTTACTCCGACAGGATTGACGAATACCATTTTGGCGAAGATGTAGCTTTTGGCAGTGAGTCCTACCATGCCCTGCTCAAACGCCGTCCTGGTCTGAAGCGATATCTCAAGCGATTTAAAGAGGGTAATGCTGGCATGACAGTTTTATTGCTGGGATCTCAGGCTAGAAGTGCTTAGAATAGGATTATTGGTATTAATGCCTCATCTATTAGGAATCCATTTCCATGACTGCTAAGAAACTCGAACATTCAGATTCACATGATGCCAAGCAAGTTGGCGCAGAAAGTCTCATCGGTGAATTCAAGGCCTTGATGGCTGATGCTGAGGCTTTGATTAAAGCGACAGAAGACCATCCAGGCGCTGCCGTCACATCTATTCGTAATAAAGCATTAGAAACTATTGCTGGTGCCAAAGAAAGTCTCTCAGGTGTCGAGGGTAAGGTGCTTGATAAGGCAAAGGTGGTTGCTGATGGCACAGATGATTTCGTGCATCGCAATCCCTGGGAGGCTGTTGGTGTTGCGGCTGGCTTAGGTTTGCTGATTGGCTTATTCATTGGACGCCGCTAGTTCTCTATGTCACAAGAAAACTTACTTTCCTCCATCAAAGGTCTTGCTTCTACCGGAGTATCAATAGCCCAAACCCGCTTAGAACTATTATCGCTTGACGTTCAAATCGCTAGAAGTAAATTCATCAGTTTGCTGGTGATGATTATTGGCGCCTTATTCTTCTTGTTCTTTGGCTTGGTCATGCTGGCATTGCTAATAGTGATTTATAGTTGGGAGACGGATCGAATGATGGCGCTCGGTTTACTAGCTGGAGCATTCCTATCTATTGGGTTAATTTTGACCCTCTTAATTACCCAGTCATTACGCAAGATGCCAAGATTGTTTGAGGCTTCAATTACTGAGTTGGCCAAAGATCGCGAAGCCCTTTCAAAATGAACGCCAAACTAGAGGTTCTAGAGTTGCGCCAACGTGAGCTAATGCTTCAGGCAAGTCGTGAGCGCAAAGAGTTCGCTGAACATTTTGAGGCTTGGGAAAAGCCACTCTCATGGGCTGATAAAGGGGTTGATGCCGTCAACTTCTTGAGGAGTAATCCGATTCTATGGACCACTGCATTTGCAGCGTTAGCGCATTACAAACCTAAGCTTGCAAATAAGGCTCTTGCAGTAGGTTGGGGCGCCATGAAGGTCATCAAGAGTGCTAAAAATCTCATTTAGATTTTTAATGCAGACTGATGTTGAATGTCAGATTGATTTAATAGGTCATTGCCATTTAAGAAGGTAATTTCTAGCAAAGTAATTGCGCCACTGACTTCAAAGCCGGCATTGCGAATTAATTTGCCAGCAGCAACTAATGTTCCACCGGTGGCCAGAATATCGTCAAGCAGCAATACTCTGGCATCTTTAGGTAGAGTGGATTGCTGAATCTCTAAGGCGTCATTGCCATACTCCAGGCCGTATGCTTCACGATGGCTTGCCAAGGGAAGTTTGTTTGGCTTTCTGGCCAACACTAAACCTTTATGGGCATAGTGGGCTAAAGCAGAGCCAAAAATAAAGCCGCGGGATTCGATGCCCAAAATGTGGGTGTAATTAAATTGCTGTGCAATCTCATTTAGCTGACGAATGGCTTCCTTAAAGGCGGCTGGATTAGCTAATAAAGGGGATATATCTCTAAAGAGAACACCTGGTTTTGGAAAATCAGGAACTCCGGGTAGATAATCCAATAAATTCATCACAATCCAATATGAAAACAGAACTCCTTATTATTACCGCATTAGAGTCCGAGCTCAAGCGTGAGTCCCTCCCAAGAGGCGTAGAGATTGTGTATTCGGGAGTTGGCAAAATTAATGCTGCCATGACTTGTATCAAAGCAATACACCAATACTCACCAAAGAGAATATTGAACTTTGGTACCGCAGGGAAAATCAAGCCAGAATTGAGCGGCCTATTGGAGATAGGTAAAGTTATTCAACGCGATATGGATGCTGAGCCATTGGCGCCGCGCGGCAGCACTCCTTTTTGCACCCGTCCACAAGAATATCTTTCTACGGGGAATTTTCTGTGCGGCTCTGGAGATAGCTTTGTGACTTCTCATGATTCTTGGTTGCATAACCAAGGTGTAGATGTAGTAGATATGGAGTTGTTTGCGATTGCTGCAATCGCACATGAACATCAAATACCTTGGCAGTCATTTAAATACATCACAGATGAGGCCAATGAAGACTCTGGGGAACACTGGCAGGCAAAAGTTCATCACGGCCAAGAGCTGTTTTTAGCGGCTTTGAGTCAGGCTCTTGCAGGCTATTCCTAGTTAGCCGTTTCCGTAATTTGAGCAAAACGACCCTAATTCACCCTAAATAAGGGTTTAAACCTCTCAGGCTCTTGATGATTGCGGCTGAGCCGCGCCGGCAAAATAAGTTCTTGTGTTATAAAATTCATTGACTAGTCAATTAGTTTTATGAAAAACACCAGACCTGCACCATCATCCTTCTATACCCCAGATAATTACACCCCCCAGGGCAGTGTTGCTTATTTGATGTTGCGTAATAAATCAAGCTATCAACGCCTAGGTGATTTGAAGCTGGCTGATCTTGGTATTACCGCAGCGCAGATGAGCGTGTTGCTCCTTGTTTCACATTCTGAAGCAGCTACGATTTCTTCCTTATCGCAAGCGTTGGGAGTTAATGCCGCAGCAACTGTGCGCGTGGTTCAAAAACTGGAAAAGATGAAACTCATACAAAAAGTACCCTCCAAAAAGGACGGACGGGTAATTGGCCTGTCGCTCACTGCTGCCGGAAAGAAGGCTGCTATATCGATTCCACCACTGTGGTGCAATCTATTGAATCAGTCATTAAATGGTTTCACGCAAAAAGAATTTGAGCAATTGCGTGATTTCTTATTGCGAATTGAAAAAAATAATTTACAGCAACTAGAGGTGATCTCATGAGGCGCTTAAGTTGGGTTTGTAGCTTAGTCCTAATAACTTCTATAGGCTTGCTCCTATCGGCTTGCGCCTTTTTTCCTAGACAGGCGTTACCTGAGCAAACAGCGAAACCTATTGGCGTGCTTGAGCCAAAGCTGGGTGCACAGGACAATATTAATAACAGCAGCACCAATCCTATTGAAGATTCTTGGTGGAAGGCATTTGGTGATCCCCAGTTAAATCAATTGATTCAACTGGGGCTTAAGCAGTCTCCTAGCCTGGATACATCAGGCGCAAGGTTAATAGCAGCCCAAGCGATGTTAGAGAGCGAAAGGGCGGCATTTATTCCTCAGGTAAGTGTTGGAGGTCAGGTTGATCGACAACAACTTTCACAAAATTATATTTTTGTGCCTGGCATGCCTATTTACACTGGATACGGACTAGCCAATGCATCACTTAACTGGTCTCTGGATATTTGGGGAAAGCAAAAGAAGTATTTTGATGCCGCCAAGAACCAGGTGCTTGTTGCTCAAGCAAATTACAAAGCATCAGAACTCCTTCTGTCGACCACTATTGTGCGTGTTTATTTTGACTATGATCATATGGTTCTGGCTCGAGAACTTTATGCGAGAGAGCTTGAGGTCAAAAAGAATTTACTGCGCATTGCCATTGACCGCCAACACGCTGGCCTAGTTGATGCGTTGACAGTAAATCAACGCAAGGTAGAATTAGAGTCCGCTCAGGCTAATGTCAATCAGTCTAACTTGAGTGTGAGGATGATGCAGCATCAACTTGCTGCGTTGGTTCAGGAGGGCCCATCCTGGGGTGAATCGCTCAAGGCCCCCTCTATTCAGGTAACTAATCTTAGTCTTCCCGAAGTTATCCCATCCGATCTATTGGAGCGCAGGGCTGATTTACAGGCGCTCTTAAGTCAGATTGATGTAGCAAAGCTGCAATTAGAAGGTGCAAAGTTAGAGTACTTACCGGACGTGAATCTTGCAGGTTTCATCGGAGTTCAATCATTTGGCTTATCTCAACTCTTTTCTAGCAGAAGTCAGCAATTTAGTATCGGCCCTGCGATAAATCTGCCAATCTTTGATGGCGGCGTAATTGATGCCAACGTAACCGGCAAAGAAGCGAATCGAAACCAAGCGATTGCCTCATATCAGGAGCAACTAGTACAAGCTTTGCGTGAGGTTGCCGATAGCATTGGATCTGTGAAGAATGCACAGGCTAATTATGAGGGCTTCACTAATGCCGAGATAAACGCTAAAAGAAATTTTGAAATTACGCGCAGTAGAAGCGAGGTTGGAATCGCCTCCAAAGAAGCGTCTTTAACTGCGGAGCAGGCTTATCTGTTGCAGGGGCAAAACTATGCAGATGCTAAATCCAAACTGTTAACTGCCAATGTGGTACTGGTTCAGGCCTTAGGTGGTTCTTATCTTCAGTCTAAATCTAAAACTCAAGCGAAATTAAGCGGACAAACTCAATAAGTATTTCACTCAGAATATTCATGGACACTACTACAAACAATGGCAGGTTTAATCGACCAAAAGCTTTCAAGATCCTTTTTGCAATCTTGATAGGCATCTTTCTTTTAGGGCTGCTTTACTGGCTTATTTTTAGCCGTAACTCAGAATCTACTGATGATGCATATGTATCAGGATCGCAGATTCAGGTTGTATCTCAAATAGAGGGGGCCATTGCTACTGTCAATGTTTCTGAAACCCAATCTGTCGAGGAGGGCCAAACACTCTTTAGGATTGATCCTACAGAAGTAATGATTGCTTCAGAAAAAGCAGATATTGATTTGCGTAATGCGGAGGCTGATTACCAAAAACGTAAGGCCTTACAAGGCGATGCCAGTGTGTCTAAAGAGGAGCTGGAGCATTCCCAGTTGGCCTTGCTAAAAGCGATGGCTAATGCACGCCAAGCCTACATTAATCTACTTCGAGTTGATGTCCAAAGTCCAGCTAAAGCCACAATAGCAAAACGGTATGCTCAAGTTGGCCAGCGTGTAGCTCCAGGCACTCAACTGGCAATGATGGTTGCTGGCGATCAGATTTGGGTTGATGCCAATTTTAAAGAAGACCAGCTTAAAAATATTCGCATTGGACAGTCAGTCAAATTGGAGTCTGATATCTATGGTGGAAAGATGGAATTTCATGGGAAGGTTGTTGGCTTTGCCCCTGGAACAGGCTCCACTTTGGCTCTCTTGCCACCTCAGAATGCCACGGGAAATTGGGTAAAGGTAGTGCAGCGTTTACCCGTGAGAATCGCGCTGGATAGTAATGAGTTAAGTAAGTACCCCTTAAATATTGGCTTATCAATGAATGTTAAAGTCGATACTAGTGATCGCGATGGTAGTTCACTACAGGCGATGGATAAAGGTCCCATTAGTGACACTACTATTTATCAAAAGCAATTTGATAAAGCTGAGCGCCATATTCAGTCTCTATTGACGAACTCTAAGAAGCCATAATTAGCCCTTATGAGTGCGCCTGAGCTAGAGCCTCTTAAGGGATATAAGCTGGTACTTGGAACCTTGGCTTTTGCCTTGGGATCCTTTATGAACGTTCTTGATATGTCCATTGCAAACGTTGCTTTACCAACGATTGCAGGAGATTTTGCTATTAGCCCAACTCAAGGGACCTGGGTCATTACTTCCTACGCAGTTAGCGAAGCTATCTTTTTGCCATTAACCGGCTTTCTAGCCAAGAGAATTGGCGAGGTACGTCAGTTTATCTTTGCCACAATACTTTTTACGATAGCTTCAATGCTGTGTGGGTTGGCGCCATCCTTCGAGGTGCTGGTCATCTCGCGCATCTTGCAAGGCATTGTTGGCGCTTCAATGATTCCGCTTTCCCAAACCTTGATCATGAAATGTTATCCGCCAGCAAAGCGGGGTATGGCATTGGGTATTTGGGCGACAACTACCATAGTGGCGCCTGTATTAGGACCCTTAATTGGTGGCTGGCTTACCGATAATTTGGTGTGGCGTTGGGCTTTCTATATCAATTTGCCTTTTGGAATTTTGGTTGCTGTGATGGTCTATTGGTTGTATGGCGCTCCAAAGCCTGAATCTACTAAAGAGAAAATCGATTTAGTTGGCATAGCTCTACTGGTTGCTGCTGTAGCTTCGATGCAAATTGCTCTAGATAAAGGCAGCGAGTTAGATTGGTTGTCATCATCATTTATTGCAACTTTAGCGGTAATCTCTTCTGTATCTTGGGTCGCCTTTGTTCTCTGGGAGTTGGGGGCAGAGCACCCCATTGTGGATTTGCGCTTATTTAGGCTGGTGAACTTTCGTACCTCTGCCATCTGCTTGGGGATAGGATCCTTTGCCTTTTACATCTACATTGTGATCGGCCCTTTATGGCTGCAAACCCAATTGGGCTATACCGCATTTAACTCTGGCAAGGTCATGGCAATCACTGGAGTATTGGCTTTATTTTGTGGCCCTTTATTTGGGGCCAATATCCATCGTATTGACGCGAGAATCATTGCCACTATTGGATTTGCCGCCATGGCAATTGGGTGCTGGATGGCTGCCGGCTTTACAACTGGCGTCGATGAAAAAACACTGATGTTTGCTCGCCTCATTATGGGTGTGGGTATTGCAGGATTCTTCATGCCAATGTCTGCAATTTCTATGTCACAGCTCAGGGGGAGTCAAATTGCTTCTGGTACGGGTATCTCTAACTTTTTAAGAAACGTGGGTGCCAGTGTAGGAACAGCGGTTGCCACTACGCTCTGGCAGGACAATGCGATTAGACAGCATGAGAACCTCATGAGCAATATTCAGACGGGGAATCTTGCATACCAACAATTGATGGAAACAACTGCCAAACTCGGCATGACAGAAATGCAGCGATATGCCTTAGTTGATAACTTGGTTACCTCTCAGGCCTACATGCTTTCAACCAATCAGCTAATGCTATTGGCAGGACTCATTTTGGTGGCGCTGATGCCCCTAATCTGGTTATCTAAACCTCCATTCGGATCGGGCCTTATCGGTCACTAATGAGGCTTTAATGCTGCGTCATTAGGGATTCTACTGAGATGCTCCGAACACTGCATCCCAAAAGGCGGGCCATCCAATCAAGCAATTTTTGTGAGTGGAGGCTAAGATGTAGTTATGAATAGCATAACAACAACCCAAAATCCAGAGTGGAATGATAAGCGCTGGCTTTGGTTATTGAGCCCAACTATTCCATTTGCTTTTACCGCTTCTATTCTGGCATTCGTATTGACGGGGCAGTGGCTTTATTTGCTTTTTGCCCCCGCCATCATTCATATCGCCATACCAATCTTGGATCTGACTTTTGGTGAAGACTTTAGCAATCCTCCGGAATCCGCTGTTGAGAACTTGAATAAAGATTTCTTTTATCGTGCGTTGGTTTGGCTCTATGTTCCCTTTCAACTCATTGGGACGGTTTATGGAACTTGGCTGGCAGTGACCCAGTCTTTAGATTGGTATGCCTACATCGCTTTAGTATTTACCGTGGGATCTACCAATGGTATTGGTATAGGAACTGCCCATGAACTTGGGCATAAACAAGATTCAATTGACCGCTGGCTTTCTAAATTAGCATTAGCTTCCAGTATGTATGGCCACTTCTTTGTTGAACATAATCGCGGTCATCACAAACGGGTGGCAACCCCAGAGGATCCCGCTAGCGCTCGTATGGGAGAGAGTTTTTGGGTATTTCTGCCGCGCACTGTATTGGGTAGCCTATATTCAGCATGGGAATTAGAGCGAGAACGCTTAAAAAGAAAAGGTAAGGGCGTTTGGAGTATCCAGAATGAAAATCTCCAAGCTTGGTCTCTCACCATTCTCTTGTATGGTGCTCTCATGCTTTGGTTGGGATGGGCAGCCCTGATCTTTCTTGCCCTTCAGGGCATCTACGCTGCCTCCATGTTGGAGGTTGTGAACTATGTAGAGCACTACGGACTATTGCGTCAAAAAGATCAAGATGGTGAGTACGTGCGCTGTGCACCAGAGCACTCTTGGAACAGCAACCATATAGTTGGAAACATTTTGCTGTATCACCTACAGCGTCATTCTGATCATCACGCACATCCAACTAGACGATATCAAGCGCTGCGACATTTTGATAAAGCACCGCAATTACCGGGTGGGTATGCATCCATGATTACCTTGGCTTACTTTCCACCATTATGGTTTGCCTTGATGGATCATCGTGTAGTGAAACACTACACTGGTGATCTAAGTAAAATAAATATTCAGCCATCGGCCAGCCGAAAACTATATCAGCGCTGGTGCAATTAAGGAGACAGCATGACTTCACATAGCTATGACTATGTTGTGATTGGCGGAGGATCTGGTGGCTCAGTTGTGGCAGGGCGCTTAAGCGAAGATGCCAGCACCTCAGTGGTGCTACTAGAGGCGGGCGGCAAGGGCGATAGTTGGGTTGTGAAGACTCCGGCAGGCGCTGTTGCTATGCTGCCAACCCCATTAAACAACTACGCTTATGAGACCGTACCGCAATCGGGCTTAAATGGACGTCGTGGATATCAACCCAGAGGAAAGTGTCTTGGAGGCTCCTCAGCAATTAATGCAATGATTTATATCCGCGGCCATAAATCAGACTATGACCACTGGGCGGAATTAGGAAATGACGGTTGGTCATATCAAGATCTACTACCTTATTTCAAAAAAAGCGAAAATAACGCCGCTATAGCTGATGAGTTCCATGGAAATGATGGCCCTTTACATGTTTCCAATCTTCAATCCCATAATCCCTTTCAACAATATTATTTGGAGGCCGCTAAAGAAGCTGGCTTTAAGATTAATGATGACTTCAATGGTGAGGAACAAGAGGGTCTGGGTATCTATCAAGTAACCCATAAAAATGGGGAGCGTTGGAGTGCTGCGCGCGGCTATATTCATCCATATATGGGCAAGCGCTCTAATTTAAATGTTCAAACTGGCGTTCAAGTCGAGCGCATATTATTCGAAGGTAAGCGTGCAGTGGGTGTGAGTTACAACCAAGGCGGCAAGCACCATATCATTCGCGCAAACAAAGAAGTCATCCTGTGTGCTGGAGCCTTTAATTCCCCTCAATTGTTAATGGTGTCTGGAGTGGGACCTAAAAAAGAACTGCAAAAGTTTGATATTCCACTGGTACATGATTTACCGGGCGTTGGTCAAAACTTGCAAGATCATCCCGACTTTATCTTTGGTTATTCTGCGGATAGTCTTGATTTAATTGGCATTTCACTTGGTGGCACCGTCAAAATCACGGGTGAGATTATGAAGTATGTGCGCTCTCGCGAAGGCCTGTTGGCGACTAACTTTGCCGAAGGAGGCGGATTCTTGAAAACAGATTCCAGCTTAGAGGCTCCAGATGTGCAGTTGCATTTTGTAGTGAGTCTAGTAGAGGATCATGCCAGAAAACTCCATATGGCTCATGGATACTCATGTCACGTTTGCGTTCTTAGGCCAAAGAGTCGCGGTCAAGTGACATTAGCTAGCGCAAGCATGAATGAAGCCCCCTTAATTGATCCTGGTTTCCTAAAAGATGATGAGGATCTTGAAACTTTAGTTAAAGGCTATAAATTAACTAAAAAATTAATGGATGCCCCAACGTTTACTAAGATTCGTAAGAAAGATATTTTTACGCCTTATGTAAAAACAGATGATGATATTCGTCAAATTCTTAGACAAAGATCAGATACCGTATATCACCCGGTGGGTACCTGCAAAATGGGTAATGATCCAATGGCAGTTGTCGACTCCCAATTAAAAGTGCATGGCATTGATGGTCTTCGGGTAGTTGATGGATCCATCATGCCGACCCTCATTGGCGGTAATACCAATGCCCCTATCATTGCTATCGCCGAAAAAGCAGTTGATCTTATTCGGGCAGAAGCTTAAATAAGTTTCATTTTGAAAACTAGGCTAATAAAGGTAGCTTTCGGATGCGATTGCCAGTCAATGCAAATAAGGCATTACTTAAGGCTGGTGCAACAGGAGGGACCCCTGGTTCACCCACGCCTGCTGGTGCCCTAGTGCTCGGCACGATCCAAGTCTCTACCTGGGGTGACTCTGACATGCTCAATATTGGATAGTTATTAAAATTTGTTTGCTGAACCACGCCATCTTTGATATCTATCTTGCCGTACAAAGCTGCTGTTAATCCAAAATTGACTGAGCTTTGTATTTGCTGGGCAACCGTATTGGGATTGATTACTGTGCCACAGTCAATTGCGCAAACTACCCTGTGGACCTGAGGTTTTCCATTCTGAATTGATGCTTCAACAACTTCCGCCACAATCGAGCCAAAGGATTCATGCAGTGCAATTCCTCTAGCGTGACCACTTGGAAGAGGGCCGCCCCAATTCGCTTTTTTGGCAGCCAGCTGTAAGACCGCTAAATAGCGCGGCGCAGCTGTAAGCAAGGATTCTCTAAAGGCTAGTGGATCTTGTTTAGTAGCATACGCCAATTCATCCATGAAACTTTCTAGGAAGAAGGCATTTTGAGAATGACCAACGGAACGCCAATAACCAATTGGTACACCCATATGGGTTGGTATATGGGATATATGTTGATTAGTAAAGGCATACGGAAAGTCAAACAGTCCTTCTGATGCTGTTTTATCTGGGGCATCAATTGGGCCAGCCAATGGAATGGAAACACGTTCCATCCATCGAGGGGTAATGGCGTCACCAGCAGAGATGATGCGCAAGCTTTGCACCTGACCTTTTTCATTGAGGGCTGCTTTGAGCTGCGTGGCTTGCATTGGTCGATAAAAGTCGTTAGCCATATCTTGTTCTCGTGACCAAGTTAGCTGAACTGGTTTACCGTCTGTAACCATGGCAACTTGTACGGCTTGGGAGACAAAATCAAGCTCTAGGCGTCGTCCAAATCCACCGCCCAATAAAGTCACATGAACATTTACCTTCTCAACAGGAACATTGGCGATTTTTGCAGCCATTGCTCTCGCTAGTCCTGGAATTTGAGTCGGGACCCATACATCCACTTGCCCATCTTTAACCTGGACAGTGCAATTCATTGGCTCAAGAGTTGCATGTGCCAAGTAGGGGACAGAGTAGCTAGCTTCGATAATGTTGTTGGCTTTTTTCTCAGCCTCATTTGTGTCGCCTGTTTTATAGAAAGTAAAACCACTATCCGTTTTTATATTTTCGTGGAGTGTTTTCAATATTTGATCGGTATTAATGGCGCCATTTTTTCTCTCGGCCCACTGTACTTTGACTTGTTTAGATCCTTGCATCGCGTCCCAGGTTGTTTTGCCAACAACGGCAAAACCATTGGCTGATCCTGCATGGCTCTTGAGTGGAACGATACTTATCAATCCTGGTACATTTTGGTTTGTGTCTAGCTCCCTCACACTTCCACCCATCATCGGCGCTTGAACGATGGTTGCATAAAGCATGTTTGGCAGTCTGATATCTATGCCAAATATTGCTGAACCATCTGTCTTTGATGGGATGTCCACACGTTTCGCACTCCTGCCAATTACCTCCCAGTTTTTGCGATCTTTTAACGTCACTTCATATGGCGTGAGAGCTGCAGCCTCTTTAGCAAAGTCTCCAAAGTGAGCTGATTTGCCACCAGGGCTAATAATTTTTCCATTTATTACCTGTAAATCTTTGGCGGGTACATTCCATTGCTTGGATGCAGCCATCAGTAGGCTGGCTTTTGCTGTAGCTGCAGCATAACGTAAATTGAGCCACGAATCCGCTACTGAAGTAGAGCCGCCAGTAGCATTGATACCTAATTCACGAGCAACTTTGCCAACAAGCCACTCACTACTTTTCATAATGAAAGGTTTTTCACCGTCATTGACGACGGGATGCAGCGGCAGGGCTCCCATAAAAAGTGCTACGTTGCCATAAATGCCGTCATAAGCAGCTTGGTGAAGATAAATGCTGGCCATTGGGGCGTTTAACTCTTCTGCTACAAGCATCATCAGGGCATTAAAAATACCTTGTCCCATTTCACTTTTATTCATAGCCAGACCCACGCTACCATCGGGTGCAATCTGAATCCAGCCATTCAGAGAAATAGCCCCATCTCCAGTCAAGAAATTATCAGGACTTCCAAGTCGTGATCTGGCTGGGAGGACGCCCCATCCCACAATGAGCGCACCTGCAACACCAAGTGTGCTGAGGATCATCGTCCGGCGCTTCATGCTCGCTCCTTTGCTGCGGTATGTATGGCAGCCTTGACTCTTTGATACGTACCGCAACGGCAAATATTGGACATCGCTTCATCGATATCAGCATCGGTTGGCTTAGGTTTGCGTGCCAATAAATCTACAGCGGCTAATAGCATGCCACTTTGACAATAGCCACATTGTGGAACTTGTTCTTGAATCCAAGCAGCTTGAAGAGGGTGGGGCTTTTCTGGGGTGCCTAAATATTCAATAGTGGTAATTTTTGCGCCAGAGACACTTTCCACCGGGGTTACGCAGGAACGCGTAGCTCGACCATTAACGAGAACAGTACAAGCTCCGCAAGCGGCTATGCCGCAGCCATATTTCGTTCCAGTCATATTCAAAACATCGCGAATAACCCACAGTAGGGGCATGCTAGGATCTACCGTCAGCTCAACTGATTTATCGTTAATGGTTAATTGCATATTTTCTCCCGAATTGATAGATCTAGGAATGCTACATTCTCAAAAACTAAAAACCATTACTAATCCAGCCCATCAAAATTAGGAGCGCGCTTTTCTAAAAAGGCGGTCAGAGCCTCTTTCGCTGCAGGACTATGAAGCCTATCAATGAAGAGTTTGCCCTCAATATCAATTTGATTGAGTACTGCAGTCTTCAGAGCGCCATCTTTCAATAGTGACTTAGTGCGTAAAACAGACCCGAAGGAGAGGGAGGTAAGTTTTTGAGCTTGCAGCTCTGCATAAGGCAAAGCGGATGGCTCTGTAATTACCTTGTTTGCAAATCCAATTTGCTGTGCATCGTCAGCGCTCATGGGTTCGCCAAAAAGCAATATTTCTGACGCTCTTTGATGACCAACGAGGCGTGGAAGTAATAAAGAGATGGCGCCTTCTGGAACCAATCCTAGCGAAACAAATGGAAAAATAAAGCGTGCATCCTTTTGAGCGTATACCAAATCACAATGAAACAGTAATGTCGCCCCTATACCAACGGCAACACCATCAACCGCAGCGATTAACGGCTTAGTTAATCCTGCCAGCACTTTCAATAGGTTAATGGGCGGGGCATCTTTATGAGTAATGGGGGATTGCATGAAATCAGCAATATCATTTCCGGCAGAAAAGGCATTGCCAGCCCCAGATATCAACATCACTTTTACTTCGGGATTTTGGTCGCCATCAGACAATATCTGCGTAAGCTCACTATACATGGCATTGGTGAATGCATTTTTTTTCTCAGGACGATTCAGTAGTATCTTGAGGATGCCATCCGATAGATGATGATTAATCATGTCGTCTATGCTGTACCTTTAAGCAAATTCGCTTTAGTTTGATCATATTCAGCCTTTAAGCGACCTACAAATTGCGCTGTAGGTGTAACCGCTTTCACGGCGCCAATACCTTGACCGCAACCCCAAATATCCTTCCAGGCTTTCTGAGCTGCGCCACCAAAGTTCATCTTGCTTGGATCGCTTTCGGGGAGATTGTCTGGGTCCAAGCCGGCATTGCGTATAGATGGCGCTAAATAGTTGCCAGATACGCCAGTAAATAGGTTGCTCAAGACAATATCGTCTGAATTGCAATCAACCACCGCTTGCTTATACGCATCACTGGCACGAGCTTCCTCGGTAGCGATGAATGCTGAACCAATATAAGCATAGTCAGCGCCCATTGCCTGAGCAGCTAAAACAGCGCCACCAGTAGCAATGGATCCACTTAAAACTAGCGGGCCTTTAAACCACTCCCGAATCTCCTGAATCAATGCAAATGGGCTTTTAATGCCAGCATGTCCACCAGCGCCAGCTGCAACAGCAATTAAGCCATCAGCACCTTTTTCTATCGCCTTTTTAGCAAAGGCATTATTGATAATGTCATGCAATACGATTCCGCCATAACTATGTGCGGCAGTATTAATTTCTTCACGAGCACCTAACGAGGTAATGATGATGGGTACTTTGTATTTGACGCACAGAGCCATATCATGTTCAAGGCGATCATTGCTCTTGTGCACAATTTGATTGATGGCAAAGGGTGCGGCAGGCTTTTCAGGATGTTCTTTGTTGTATAGATCCAATGCAGTTGTAATTTCAATCAACCATTCTTCAAACTGCTCAGCCGGCCTCGCATTAAGTGCGGGCATAGAGCCAATCACTCCCGCTTTGCATTGGGCAATTACCAATTTAGGATTGCTGATAATGAATAGAGGCGCTGCAATGACGGGTAAATTACCATCCGCCAAATGTTTACGAAGAACTTCTGGAAGAGGTTGATTGCTCATATTTTTAAGTGATCTTTAGATTACTGCTCAGCTTTGTACCAAACTTGGGTACGACCTAATAATGGAACACCAATATAGCCACGCACATCCATTTTCTTGCCATCTTCAGTCGCAATTTTGACGCGATAGATTTCACCTTCTTCAGGATCCAGAATTTTTCCATCTATCCAAACACCCGGCTTGTCTCGTCTTAGGTCGGTCATGATTTTCATCCCAAGGATGGGCTTATCCTTACGATCATCTTTACATAGCGTGCAATACACCAAAGGCTTTTCATTCGGCTTTGGAAAGGTTTTGATAATAGTGCCTTCCAGTTTTCCATTTACTTCATCGATCTTGATTAAAGAAGAGGGCTCATTGGTTTTGTCATCAATCGTCTTCCAAACTCCAATAGCTGGGTCGGTAGCTTGAGCATGCGCATTGCCAGCAATCAGACCAAGTACGCAGGCTGATAGGATAAATTGCTTCTTTAACATTCTGAAGTCCCCTGATTTAAATAAGTCTAATTAACAGCGCTCAAAGATTCCTGCAGCGCCCATACCGGTACCAACGCACATCGTCACCATGGCGTGCTTAAGATTATGTCTCTGCAGGGCATGAATCGCTGTAGCAGCACGGATGGCACCAGTTGCACCTAAAGGATGTCCAAGAGCAATGGCACTGCCTAAAGGATTGACTTTGCTTTGATCTAAGCCAAGATCTCTAATGACCGCTAATGACTGGGCTGCAAACGCTTCGTTCAATTCGATCCAATCTAAATCCTGCAAATTGAGCCCTGCAAGTTTTAAGGCGGCTGGAATTGCTTCCTTAGGACCAATGCCCATGATTTCAGGTGGAACACCTTTCACGGCAAAGCTAACAAAGCGCGCCAAAGGGGTGAGGCCAAAGGTCTTAATTGCTTTTTCACTAGCTAGAATAAGTGCACCAACACCATCAGAGGTTTGTGAGCTGTTACCAGCGGTAACGCTACCTCTCGCGGCAAATGGAGACTTCAGTTTTGCTAATCCCTCAAGTGAAGTATCAACTCGCGGACCCTCATCTTTCAAAAACTCGCGCCATTGCACATCTACTTGACCCTTGTCTAGATTCATGGAGCGATAAGCCACCTTGACTGGAAAGATTTCAGAGTTAAATTCACCGGCGGCTTGTGCGGCCATAGCCTTTTGATGTGAATGGAATGCAAAAGCATCTTGATCTTCACGGCTGATCTTCCATTGTTGTGCAACCTTCTCAGCAGTTAAGCCCATGCCGTAAGCGATACCAATATTTTCATCGCCCATAAAGATTTCTGGCGACATTGATGGCGAATTGCCGCCCATCGGTACCATGCTCATAGACTCAACGCCACCAGCAATCATCACATCCGCTTCACCAACCCGAATGCGGTCAGCTGCCATAGCGATAGCATTTAATCCGGAGGAGCAGAAGCGGTTTACGGTAATGCCACCTATAGTATTTGGCAGGCCACCGAGGAGCAAGCCTATACGAGCCACATTCAGACCTTGTTGACCTTCTGGCATTGCGCACCCAATAATGGCATCCTCAATGGCTTTGGGATCTAGGGTAGGGACTTGCGTCAGAATATGTTGCAAGGCATTGCCAAGCAAATCATCTGGCCGAGTATTTTTTAATGCGCCTCGCCCAGATCTGCCAACAGCACTGCGAGTAGCTGCAACGATATAAGCGTCTTGGATATTTTTCATAGTGATATCTCGATCAATTAGTTTCTAACGGGTTTGCCAGTTTGGAGAATGCCCATAATTCGTTCCATAGATTTAGGGTGTCCAATTAAATCCACAAAGGCCTGACGTTCTAGTTTTAATAGCCACTCTTCGCTAACTAGTGTTCCTGCATCAACGTCACCACCAGTAATAATTTCGATAATTTTCTTGGCAATATGCGCATCATGTTCAGAGATAAATCCACCGTCACGCATATTGACTACCTGACCCATTACAGTGGCAGCAACAGAACGGCCGCCAACGGGAATTAAAGTTGGGATAGGTGGTCTATATCCTGAGTAGCGCATTGCCTTTACTTGATTTTGTGCTTGAGCTAGTAACTCATAGACGTTAGCAACAATAATGTCACCCTTTTGCAGGTAAGCCATCTTCATTGCCTCTTGGGCCGATGAAGAAACTTTAGCCATCGCAGCATTTTCAAAAGACGCTTTGGTGAAATCTAAATAATTGGTATTACCAGCAAGCGCGACACCCTGAGCAGCCCTAATAGCCGCTTCTTTTAGTCCGCCACCAGCAGGCAATAGGCCAACACCAACTTCCACTAAGCCGATATAGCTCTCTATAGCGGCAACCCTGCGTGCAGATTGAAGAACCAGTTCACAACCACCCCCTAAAGCAATGCCAGAGACCGCTGAAACTACAGGCACTTGGGAGTATTTGATTTTCATCATCGTGTCTTGAAACTCTTTGACGAACGGCTCTACTCCAGCAGGGCCGCCTTTCATAACCATTGGCATCGCAGCCTCCAAGTTGGCGCCTGCAGAAAAAGGTCCTCCAGGTGTGCCTAGCTGCAATGATGTAGGCTGCCAGATTACCAATCCCGCATAATTTGCCTCTGCGATCTCAACCGCTTTTTGTAGACCACTTAATACGTCTGGACTAAAGGTATTCATCTTCGAGCGGAATGAGGCAATTAAGACCTCTGGCTGATTGGCATCGACCCAAGCTCGGAAGTCCGTGTTTTCAAAAACAGTGGTGCCCGCTGTTTTAGGGTCTGGAGAACCATCTCCTAACAGTGGCGCTCTAAATACTTGCTTTTGATACACCGGCAAAGTAGAGCGGGGGATGTATTTATTCTCAGATGCAGACCATGAACCTTCAGGTGTATGGAAAGCTTGCTTATCCGCAACTGGCCCACTAAAGATCCATGCGGGCAAAGGTTCTTTGCTTAATGTTTTGCCAGCATCGATATCTTCTTTAATCCAATTAGCTACTTGTGTTAATCCAGCGGCTTGCCAATCCTCAAACGGACCTAAATTCCAGCCATAACCCCAACGCATTGCAAAATCGATTTCTCGAGCAGATTGCGCAATCTCACCAAGATGAATAGCGCAGTAGTGGAAGATGTCTCGATAGATAGCCCATAAGAACTGAGCTTGTGGTTCGTCGGTCTCGCGCAGTAATCCAAGGCGTTCTGCAATAGGTTTTTTCAGAATGCGTTCAATCAGCGGTTCAATCGTTGCGGTAGAGGGCTTGTATTCGCCGGTGGCAGCATCCAATACAAGAACATTCTTCCCATCCTTGCGATAAAAGCCTGCTTTGGTTTTCTGTCCCAGCGCACCTTTTGCAATGAGTTGACTAACAACTTCAGGCGTTTTAAACAAGGCAGAGAAGGAATCGCCTTGTAATGCATTTTCCATAGTCTTAATGACATGAGCCATAGTATCTAAGCCAACGACATCGCTGGTTCTGAAGGTTGCTGACTTAGCGCGTCCAAGTTTGCTACCGGTAATGGCATCAACTTCATCAAAGCCCAGACCAAACTTTTGCGCCTCTGCAAAAACGGCCAGGATCGAGAAAACACCTACACGGTTACCGATAAAGTTCGGCGTATCTTTAGCACGCACAACCCCTTTACCCATCGTGGAAGTCATAAAGGTTTCTAGAGCATCCAATACGGCAGGATCGGTATCCGCTGCTGGGATAAGTTCCAGTAAGTGCATATATCTAGGTGGATTGAAAAAGTGCACACCACAGAAGCGCTTCTTCAGATCACCAGAAAAGCCTTTGGCAAGCTCACCAATAGGAAGGCCTGAGGTATTGGTAGCAAACAGAGCATGCGCCGGAATATGTGGAGCTACCTTCTCATAGAGGGCGTGCTTCCAATCTAAACGCTCAGCAATAGCTTCAATAATGAGGTCACAATCTGCAAGGAGGCCTAAGTCGTCCTCATAATTTGCAGGAGTGATTAAATTGGCTTCTGAAGATAAACCCAGTGGAGCAGGTTTCAGTTTCTTCAGGTTCTCGATCGCTTTCATGGCAATTGCATTCTTGTTAACAGGTTTGCCATCATCCGATTTGCTTGGCAAGTCAAATAGAACAACCGGGAGACCGACGTTAATGCACTGCGCAGCAATCTGAGCACCCATTACACCAGCACCTAGGATGGCTACTTTCTTAATAATCTTGTTATCACTCATATTTAGTCTCTCAGAAAAAATCAGCAGGCATAGCCATTAACGATTTAGAGCCAGCACGTGCTTGACGGATCAGCATGGCTGTCTCAGGAAGGAGTTTGTCAAAGTAGAAGCGGGCAGTAGCCAATTTCGCTTCATAAAAAGGATCTTTGCTAGCCTTATTGGCTAAAGCAATTTTTGCCATCCGCGCAAAGAGGTAGGAATAAATCAAGTGACCCACAACACGTAAGTAAGGTACGGCAGCAGCGCCCACTTCTTCATGGTTCATCATCGCCTTCATACCAATCTCTTTGGTGAGCTTTTCCACCTTGACAGCGATATCAGAAAGCGGATCGATAAACTCCTGCATTTCCTTGCGAACACCTTCATCTTCGATGAACTGTTCGATGATCTTGCCAAACTTGGTGAGCTTCTTGCCCATATCTCCAAGAACTTTTCTACCCAAGAGATCAAGGGATTGAATGGTGTTGGTGCCCTCATAAATCATATTGATACGAGCATCACGAACATATTGCTCCATACCCCATTCAGCAATATAGCCATGACCACCAAATACCTGCATACCTTCATTTGTAGCAGTAAAAGCGTTATCAGTTAAAAAGGCCTTGATGATCGGGGTGAGTAAGGCAACCATTTCACCTGTTTCTTTGCGAACCTTTTCATCAGGATGATTGAGTTCTTTATCAATCATCAGAGCTACCCAGTAAGAAAAAGCCCTACCTGCTTCTGCATAAGCTCTCTGAGTTAAGAGCATGCGCCGTACATCGGGATGAACAATGATCGGATCAGCCGCTTTCTCTGGAGCTTTAGCGCCAGTCAAGCTACGCATCTGCAAACGCTCTTTTGCATAGGCGGCGGAGTTTTGATACGCTACCTCAGTTAAGCCAAGACTTTGCATACCAACACCCAAACGCGCTGCATTCATCATCACAAACATTGCGTTAAGGCCTTTGTGGGGCTCGCCTACGAGGGTGCCAATAGCGCCATCAAAGTTCATAACGCAAGTGGCATTCCCATGAATACCCATCTTATGCTCTAGAGAGCCACAAGACACGGCATTGGATTTACTAATTGAACCATCGACACCAACCTGAAATTTAGGCACTGCAAATAAAGAGATACCTTTGCTTCCGATTGGAGAGTCTGGAAGACGTGCCAAAACAAGATGAACAATATTCTCAGCTAAATCATGATCACCGCTAGAGATAAAAATCTTTGTGCCAGTAATTGAGTAAGTGCCATCGGCTTGAGGTTCAGCTTTAGTCTTCAGCAAGCCAAGGTCAGTACCGCAATGTGGTTCAGTTAAGCACATGGTTCCAGTCCACTGACCGGATACCAATTTTTCTAGGTAAGTTTTTTTCTGTTCTTCAGTGCCGTGGGCATGTAAGCACTCATATGCACCATGTGATAGGCCGGGATACATCGTCCAAGATTGATTGGCAGAATTTAAAGTCTCATACAGAACGGTATTAAGTAATTGGGGCAATCCTTGGCCACCATATGCGGGATCGCATGATAAAGCGGGCCATCCGCCAGCAACATACTGCTCATAAGCCTGCTTAAAGCCAGCAGGGGTCGTAACTGACCCATCCTCATGTCGCGTACAACCTTCTTGATCGCCAATTTGATTCAAAGGGAAGGCGATCTCACTAGCAAATTTGCCGGCCTCTTCAATGATCTGATTCATGGTGTCTTTATCAACATCCTGGTATGCAGGCAGAGAAGCAAACTCTTTGCCAGCATCAAGCATTTCATGAATAACGAATTGAATATCGCGGAGGGGTGGATTGTATTGAGGCATATTCTTTATCTTCTTTGATGGGATTTAAGAGGTACTTATTAAGAATTATTGAGTTACTTGATTTGCTGCAAAAATTTCTTTAATCAGCTTATTTGCAATTGCTAGGCATTTTGGATTTTCTAGAAAACGAGAATCATGGTGAACGCCTAGTGCAATGCTGTAAAGCCTAAACAGTAGCGCTTGGGCATCAACTGATTTTTTTAGATGCCCCTCAGAAATTGCTTCTTTAATGGCTCTTAGCAAAGCGGAGCGCCATACTTCAACGCTACGAAGTAGCTCATCTCGAACAATGCCGGGACAGTCGTCAAATTCAGCGGCTCCAGAAATAAAGAAACAGCTAGAGGTATCACCACCACTACTCATTTTGAGCCAAGAGCTAATCATTTGATTCAGCCTGGGCAGGCCCTTAGGTTTTAAGAGTGCAGGGGCGAATACGACTTCCTGAAATTTTTGATGGTATGCACGAACAACTTCAACCTGCAGCTCTTCGCGGGAGCCAAAGTGTGCAAAAACGCCACTTTTACTCATCTTTACAGATTCAGCTAGATTCCCAATGGTCAAGCCTTCCAGGCCTGATTTGCTAGAAATCTCTAAGGCTGCATTCAGGATCAAAGTCTTAGTTGCCGACCCTTTGGTTGGCTCGTCTGTAGCCTTTAAATTAACCCTTACTTGATTCATGGGATGTATTTTGACCTTGCAATGTTGTAAAAATAATACGATCGTTCGTTTATATTACATCATTAATTCAATCTTGAAACCATGATTTAGAGCCTTAAAACAAAGTTTCCTATCTGCAGGGCTAATAAGATTGTTGCGCTGCAAAATAAATAAAGGGAAAACCCGAGCTATAAATTTATACAAAATTCTTTAAAGTTGACCAAGTGGTAAGTAGTCATAAATATTCAATTGAAATTTAAAGGAAGACAAATGAAGAAATTACAGATCAGCGCAATCGCTTTTGCAGTTACTAGCATTGCTGCGGGTTCAGCCATGGCGCAGTCATCAAAGACTAACGCATGGGAAGGCTTTTATGGCCAAGTTGGCGTGGGTTACGGCACAATTACCCCTAGCATTCAAAATGGCACTGCTACAGTTTCAGGATTCCCAGTTACTGCAAACACAAATGCAACCAATTTGAATAACTTAAATACTGGTGTAGCCAATATTGCTGCTGGTTATAACTACGGAATTAATGACAAATGGATAGTAGGTCTTGGTCTTTCTTACGACCCAGGCGCAAGCTCAACCGCAACAGGAACGCTTAATGTTACCGCTCCTGTAAATGCTTCTCTAGGCCCATATAGCGGTGCAAAACTGGGCTCTACAAATGCAACATATCAATTTAAGAATGTATATTCGATTACCGTCAATCCTGGCTATGCGATTGATAAGGATAAACTGGCATACATGATGTTGGGTTACACAGGCGCAACTGTTGGTTTATCTAGCCCAGATATTCCGTACAACACAGTTAACCTCACAGGTTATGTTGTTGGACTCGGATACAAGCAAATGATTACCCAATCTCTGTATATGCTCGGCGAAGTGAAGTACGCTTCTTACGGTCAAAAAACAGCATCCGTCTCAGGAAGTGGCGTTACTCTCAGTAATTCTATTAGCGCAAATGGAGCAGAATTGCTCGTAGGCGTTGGTTATCGCTTCTAATTGTTGTAATTTATCAAGTCAAAGCCCTCTCATCGCAGAGGGCTTTTTCTTTAGATTTGTTGTTCCTGTGATTAGAATGAGTCATACAGATTTAACAATCTGACTATAAGTAAAACTAGATCAAGACTGAAAGTAACTCATGGTTAATCCCTCAAAACCTTGGTTGAAACACTATCCTGAGGGTGTACCTCATGATGTCGATATCTCTGGCTATAACTCTTTGCTAGATATGTTCGAGGAAGCTTTTGAACGTTATCCAAATAGACGTGCCTGTGAGTATCTCGATAAGTTCTTAACGTATCGAGAGCTTGATCAGCACTCCAAGCACTTTGCCTCTTACTTGCAAAACCTGGGTTTAGAACCTGGCGCTCGTGTTGCAATTATGTTGCCTAACGTATTGCAATTTCAGATTGCGATGATCGGTATCCTTCGTGCGGGGTACGTAGTGGTCAATGTTAATCCGCTCTATACCGCCCGTGAGTTGGAATATCAACTTAAAGATAGTGGCGCATCAGCTCTAGTCATCTTAGAAAACTTTGCACATGTTTATCAGCACATCGCTGCTGACGTGCCATTGAAAAAGACCATCGTTACTTCACTGGGTGAAATGATTGGACTCAAAGGTGCGGTAGTCAACTTTGTAGTCCGTAATGTTAAAAAACTCGTACCCGCCTGGGACTTGCCTGGTCACATTACTTTCTTAGCGGCACTAGGCGAGGGCAGTCGCCATCACTGGAATAAACCTAATACTTCTTTAAGTGACATTGCCTTTTTGCAATACACAGGGGGCACTACAGGTTTATCTAAAGGCGCCATTCTTTTGCATAGCAATATTCTTTCTAATGTCATCCAGACAGAGTTATGGCTTGAGCCGGGATTAAAGCGTAAGAATGTAGATCAATTGGTTTTCTTATGTGCGCTACCTATGTATCACATCTTTGCCTTAACAGCCTGTTCAGTATTGGGTATGCGCAAAGGTGGTCTGTTAGTTTTGGTTCCTAATCCACGTGATTTCGATGGATTCATCAAGCTATTGAAGAAGCATCCAAATATCAATATTTTCCCTGGTGTTAATACTCTCTTTAATGCACTGATGCATAAACCTGAATTCGCCTCTGTTAAGTTTCCTAATATTTTGGCAACTATTGGTGGTGGCATGGCAATGCAAAAGGTAGTTGCAGATCATTGGCAAGAAATGACTGGCGCTCCTATTGCCGAAGGATATGGCCTTTCAGAAACCTCACCAGTTGCTTGCGTTAACTCTGCTTTAATCGAAAGCTTTACTGGCTATATTGGCTTTCCTGTTCCAAGCACTGAAGTTGTAATCCTGGGTGACGACGGTATTGAGGTACCTTTTGGTACTGCTGGTGAGATTTGTATCCGGGGACCTCAGGTAATGGCTGGGTACTGGAATAAGCCTGAAGAAACTAAGAATGTCATGACATCTGATGGCTTCTTTAAATCAGGCGATATTGGCATTATGAACGCTGACGGTCTCACCAAGATAGTGGATCGCAAAAAAGATATGGTCCTGGTCTCTGGATTTAACGTTTATCCAAATGAGGTGGAAGAAGTCCTGTCTTTGATTCCTGGCGTCTTGGAGTGTGCAGTCATTGGTGTGCCCGATGAAGACTCTGGTGAGGCTGTCAAAGCTTTCGTTGTAAAGCAAGATCAGTCCCTAACAGAAGAAGCTATCTTGGCATTCTGCAAAGAAAACCTTACCAACTATAAGCGCCCAAAGCACATTGTTTTCCGTGCTGATTTGCCAAAAACCAATGTTGGAAAAATCCTAAGACGTGAATTAAGGGATTTATGAGTATTACCAAGGGTCATCGCCCAAGGCTAATCATTTAGAATAAGTTTTTTAGCGCTTTATTAGTAAAAATACTATCGTGATGCTTTGGCTGCGCTCCTTTCTATTCTATTTATTTGGTTTCACAACCGTCATCATTGTTGCTAGCGCAATTATTCTGGTCATTCCCTTTACAAGTCCAAGCACGCGTTACCAGATGGGCGTATTTTGGTGCCGTTTAACCCAAAAAGCACTCTTATTTTTCTGTGGAATAGATCTAAAGATAAAGGGCTTTGAGAATATCCCCCGAGATCCTAATAAGTCATTAATTATTTTGGGCAAGCATCAATCTGCATGGGAAACCTTTATCTACCCAGCTTTCTTTCCAAGACAGCTTTGCTTTGTATTCAAAAGAGAATTATTGTTCGTGCCTTTTTTTGGCTGGGCTTTGGCCTCATTAAAAATGATCCATATCAATCGGGGTGATCGTGAGAAAGCTCGTGAAGCAGTTAACGAGCAGGGCAAAATAGTTTTATCAGAAGGAAAATGGATTGCCATCTATCCAGAAGGTACTCGAACCCCACGTGGATCATTTAAGCCTTACAGAAAAGGCGGTGCGCGCCTTGCCATCAGCACGCAAACAGACATTCTTCCGGTGGCGCAGAACTCTGCTGCGATATGGCCTAGAAATACCTTCGTAAAGCATCCTGGAGTGATTACGCTTTCTATTGGACCGGTGATCTCAGTAGCGGGAAAAACCGAAGAGCAGCTGCAGCTTGAGGTAGAGACTTGGATTGAAGGCGAGATGCGTGTTATTGATGCGCCCGCTTATACAAATTAACTAAGCGACTAATAGAAAGGCTAACAATGTACCTTAGCTTTTCTTCATCTTCTTTCGTATGTACAAAGTCTTGGTGATGCGCGCCACCACATCATCTTCTTGATCTTTTACGTCGACTACAAAGTCCCTTAAGACCTTATCTCCAGGCTCTGCGGCAGTAACAATTTCATCTAATTGGTCTTGAGTAATTTCAAAACTAGCATGAACTTTTCCTTTGCCCGGCTTGAGGAATTCAATCTTGGCCGCCTGATCCCAAATAATATAACCCTTACCTAGATTCTGAGACACCATCATCATGAAGAAGGGGTCAGTCATTGCAAAGAGGCTACCACCAAAATGTACGCCCACAATATTGCGGTTCAATAGACCATGCTTGAGACGTACCTTGGCATGACGAAAGTCTTTGGCAATATGCTCAACTGTAATGCCAGCACCCAGAAATGGGGGCCATAGATTCATGCCCCTGCGCAAGAGATTAGCGTTCATTGTTGAAAGCCTCTATTTAGATGAAGGGGTTTTGCCAACCATTTTGACTGCTCTCAAGAAATCAAAGTCCACGCCTTGATCTGCTTGAGTCACGGTATCCAAAAAGAGCTTCTTATAGCCGCGATCAGCGGTAGGTGAGGTAATAGGATTGTCTTTCATGCGCTGAGCTAGTTCTACATCGGAAATTAACAGGCTAATTTCACGATTCTTCACGCTCAAGCGAATGCGATCACCGTTACGAACTTGTGCCAAAGGACCGCCAATAGCCGATTCAGGAGTAACGTGCAACACAATCGTACCGAAGGCAGTGCCGCTCATACGTCCATCGGAGATCCGCACAATATCTTTGACGCCAGCTCGTGCCAATTTCATGGGAATAGGGATGTATCCAGCCTCTGGCATGCCAGGAGCACCTTTAGGCCCAATATTTTTGAGTACCAAAATATCATCAGCAGTGACATCTAAATCTGCGCTATCAATACGGTTGGCTAAATCGGCGGCATCTTCAAACACCACAGCACGACCTTCATGTTCCATGAGCTTTTCATTGGCAGCCGACTGCTTGATGATGGCGCCGCCAGGTGCTAAATTGCCGTGCAATACAGCAATACTGCCACGTGGGTAAATGGGTTTATCAAATGGGCGGACGACATCTTGTTTAAAGCTCGGTGGGGCAGCATCAATCTCTTCCCCAAGAGTTCTGCCGGAAACCGTCATTGCATCTAACTTTAAAAGTGGCTTGAGTTCACGTAGCAGGGTAGTCATGCCACCGGCGTCATGGAAATTTTCCATATAGTGGTCACCAGAGGGTTTTAAGTCCACCAAAACAGGAGTCTCATCACCCATCTTATCGAGTGCATCCAAATCAATCTCTAGACCCATACGGCCAGCAATAGCAGCTAAGTGAACAATGCCATTAGTGGATCCGCCAATGGCTAATAAAACACGCATCGCATTTTCAAATGCGTCTGCAGTAAGTACCTTATCAATCGTTAAGCCTTCTTTAGCCATCTTCACAGCACAAGTACCAGTTTCTTCGGCGACGCGGATGCGGTCTGCAGTGACTGCTGGTGGCGTTGCGCCGCCTGGAACCGTCATACCTAGGGCTTCCGAGATACAGGCCATCGTGCTTGCTGTACCCATTACGGAACAAGTGCCAACACTGGCTACTAGTTGATCGTTAACCTCATCTTTTTCAACTTCATCAATTTCACCGGCGCGGAATTTACCCCAGTAACGGCGACAGTCAGTGCAAGCGCCTACACGTTCGCTGCGATGGGATCCGGTGAGCATTGAGCCGGTAATCAGTTGAATGGCGGGTAAGCCTGCAGAAGCGGCACCCATCATTTGTGCAGGAACAGTTTTATCGCAACCACCAATCATGACGACTGCATCCATTGGTTGTGCGCGTAACATTTCTTCGGTGTCCATGGACATCAGATTGCGCAAGTACATACTTGTTGGCGCTGCAAAACTCTCATGGATAGAGATCGTTGGAAATTCCATTGGCAGACCACCAGCTAACATCACACCGCGCTTTACCGCTTCCAAAAGCTGAGGCATATTGCCGTGACAGGGGTTGTAAGCGCTACCGGTATTGATAATGCCGATTACAGGGCGATCTAATGCGCTATTGGTATAGCCGGCACCTTTGATGAAGGCCTTGCGTAAAAATAAAGAGAAGCCTTTATCTCCATAGCTGGTCAAGCCTTTACGTAAACCGCTCTCTGCTGGATCTTTTGGTTTATTACTCATGATTGTCTCGTATCTCTTTTTAATGTTCTTTGGCTTTATTGTAGCGATGGAATAGCCTATTTACCTACAGTCCGCCACCCCAGCGGTACTGCCAAGAGATCCCCAGCGCGGTGTAATCAGTATTGGTGTTGGAGTAGACACCTTTGCTACCAGTTAGGCGGATCGAATTGTGCTTATTAATAGGGTAAGAAAAAGTGCTGCCAAAACGCCAATTTTCTTGTGAGCCACTAATTGCCGTCCCGTTGACATATTTCTGACCACCCATGAAATAGGTAGCATCGGCAGAGATATAGGCCGTATTCTGAAAGTAATAGATCGCATGGGCTTCCGAGGAATATATGGGATTTTGAGAGAGCGTATTACTTCCCAGAAAACTGGTGTTGCTGGTGTAGATCGTGGCCATACCTGCCAGCTCCAAACGCCATGGTCCAACTGCTTGAGATGCTCCGATGGCTGGCTGAATAAGAGAGCGATTGGCACCCACATTGAGCATTTGCTCACTGTTGTACTTACCCCATGGGATGGATGCCGCAAGACTAGTGCCAATAATAAGATCTTGTTTATAGTTATTAAATTCTTCTAGCGAGAGTGCTGGCGCACCATAAAGATTGGCAGAGATCTTTACAACAGGATCAGATAAGCCTTCGGCAGTTGCATTTATATTTTGAGGGCCAAGACTACCGGTGCCAGAAAGTTGAGCATAGGGCAGTAATAAGCTAATTCTGCCCGACTGCCCAAATACATCAATGATGCGGGTCAGATTTACCGCCTCTGTAGTGAGGGTATAAGAACCGCTTTTAGCTTGAGCAATGCCGCCGGTAACAAAGTTTATACCAATGGGCGCATTGGAATAAGCGCGTGCTTCAATTTCTTGGGCAGAAACTTGTTGACAGAAAAACACCAACAGACATAGCCAAAAAATTCTCACGCAATACAAATAAGGCAATTATTTTTTGGAGCCAAACAAGACTGCAAGAGTTTCAGTATTGCCTACGACCATATTAAAGCCCACAAAAATCAAGTAAGGCCAAACAATTAACCAATACACAATTGACATGGCAAGGACTCTTAATGGATCGCCGCTTCCAAAAGATGCCATAGAGGCAATAAATTCTTTACCATTAATGAGTCCATGCACTCCAGCTTCAAGATAATTCAGGGCGATGACCACCACTAGATAGATCAGCGACTCAAGCATGAGTGACTTAACAATGCCGCTTTGTTTATCAATCTTAATTGGATAAACAGCCTGAGCAATCAACATAAATTTTGCCGATAAAGCAGCTTTAATCAACGCAAACCCAAAAAGAGAAAGAGGAATGGGGCGCTCTTCAAGAGCAGTTGCAGCCATAAAGGCAATCGCGCAGAACCAGGTGCCGAAGTAAATCGATAAAGCAAACGCTTTCTTAATTTCCTCTTCGAGCTTCATTTTCAAGCCTGGTTTGTTTGAGGCGCTCTTAGCGATGTTAGTCATGAAGATCTTTTATCAGAAGAATGGGGAAGTTAATCGCCGCAAGTAGAGCAAGAGCTAGAAGTAGCTACTTCAGCTGGTGCGGGTTCTTGTGTATAGCGTGCAATAAAAGCATGTGAAGTAACCATTGGAATTTTGAGCCAAACAAAGTGACCTGAGCCAGGAGCAACATCAATCGACTCGCCCTTCATATTCCACATCTCTGTCAACACAACATCCGTGTTTCCGTTTGGTTCGATGATTTCAATTTTGTCACCAACAGAAAAACGATTCTTGACATCTACCTTAATTCGGCCGGTGGCAGCGTCGATCTCGAGTGTTTCTCCAACATATAGGCTGCGGCCAGATAGAGAGTGACCACGCATATAGAGTTGATACTCTTTGTCATGGTGACGCTCATAAAAGCCATCGGTATAACCGCGGTTGGCTAAACCTTCTAATTGACCTAACAGGGCGGTATTAAACGGCTTGCCTTGAACGGCATCATTAATCGCCGCCCTATAGGATTGAACGGTCCTTGAAACGTAATAAGGTGATTTGGTGCGACCTTCAATTTTGAAAGAGTCAACACCCATCTTAGTTAGGCGCTCAATATGCTCAACGGCTCGCAGATCTTTTGAGTTCATGATGTAGGTACCATGCTCATCTTCTTCCATTGGCATCAAGTCATCAGGGCGACGTGCTTCCTGAAGCAGTACAACATCACCACTCGTATTTTGTTGCCCAGGCTTCACCTTGTAATCCCAGCGGCAAGCATTCGTGCAGGCGCCTTGATTAGAGTCGCGGTGAGACATATAGCCCGATAACAAGCAGCGACCTGAGTAGGCAATACAGAGAGCGCCATGAACAAATACCTCAAGCTCCATCTCAGGGCAGTCTTGACGCACTTCCTCAATTTCATCAAAAGAGAGTTCGCGCGACAAAATCACACGACTAATGCCAACAGATCGCCAAAACTTAGCAGAAGCACCATTCACGGTATTGGCCTGTACCGATAAATGAATTGGCATATCTGGCCAAGCTTCGCGTGCCATCATGATTAGTCCAGGATCAGACATGATTAAAGCATCCGGCTTTAATGCAATTACTGGATCCATATCCTTAATGTAGGTACGCGTCTTACCACCGTGAGGTAATAAGTTAGAAACTAAATAAAACTTCTTGCCCAATTCATGGGCTGTATCGATACCTTGCTTGAGAACCTCGATCTTGCCAAAGTCGTTATTGCGAACCCGGAGTGAATAACGAGGCTGTCCGGCATAAATGGCGTCTGCGCCAAAATCAAAGGCAGTACGCAGCATAGAAAGGCTGCCGGCTGGAGCGAGGAGTTCAGGAATCTTAGTCATCCGGCTATTTTAGTGAATACGGCCGAACTTGTTTGATTTGCTCCATGACTCAGTCCTGAGGCCTGCTAGAACTGGGTTTACGTAGGCCTGACAAGTAGGCAGCTAGCTAATGAAGAGTATCCTACGGATGATGTGGAGAGCATTGTCAAGATGAACGGGGAGCCTTCCCTTTGACTTTTCACCCTAAATTGAAGGCGCTTACTAAAAAAGCAGAACGAATCCAGAAAGAATGCAATGACAAAACTCGCATCCAAACCCATCCTAAAAAAAGCCAGCGGTATTTTGGCCCAAGAGTTTGCAATACCTAAAGATATTGCCTGGGCATGGGTGACTTTGCTGCTCTCACAAGAAGAGCAAAAGCGCGATAGCGAAGAAAAGCGCTACAGCCGCATTGCTGAATTTGAAGCTTGGATTTTAGGTCTAAGTCTACCAACTGATTCAAAGAATCCTGAGAGCGGTGCAGTGAGTCCTGAGGCAGTTAAAAATTCCGCCAGAAATGTCTTTGAGTGGCCACATGAGTACATCTTCGAAGAAACAGCAGCGCCCAATCATATGGATGCTAAGATTACCTATAGCGATACCATCACCAAACCTATTTTGGATGCAGTGAAAGATGCTGGTGGATCCAATGACCGAGCAGCACTGATCGCCATCTTAGAAGGCTATGCAAAGGAAGGTAAAGAGCCGTTCGCTAATGTCACACCAGAAGGCATCGAATGGAAAGGTAGTGTTTGGAAGGAGGGGGATAAATACAATCTTCTGACATTGAAGTCTCTCCATAATCGCCTGTCCAACTTGCGCAAGAAGGGCTTGATCTAAGAGATCGACTTAATCAGTCCTCATAAAGAAAAAGCCCCTAGATTTCTCTAGGGGCTTTACTTATTTGGCTCCTCGACCTGGGCTCGAACCAGGGACCTACGGATTAACAGTCCGGCGCTCTACCGACTGAGCTATCGAGGAATAAGCCGATATTATAGCAAGATGAAATCACTTCTTCCCACTTCTGTGCAGATCCCCAAAGTACTGACCATTGCTGGGTCCGATAGCGGCGGTGGGGCAGGGCTCCAGGCTGACCTGAAGGTCATCACCGCCCTTGGTGGCTACGGCATGTCAGTCATAACTGCAATTACCGCCCAAAATACCTTGGGCGTCACACGTATTCAGGATGTTGATCTTGACGTGGTTGAAGCCCAGATTGACGCAGTTTTAATGGATATTGGTGCTGATATTGTCAAAATCGGCATGCTGGCTAACCCAGAAATAGTCCGAACAGTTGCTAAATCTTTACGCAAACATGGTGTTAAACGTATTGTTTTAGACCCTGTTTTGCGCGCAACCTCCGGCGCTAGCTTAGGTGGTGACGATACCGCTCAAGCAATGATTACTGAATTATTTCCGATGGCATTGCTCGTTACTCCTAACTTAGATGAAGCTTCATTGCTGCTAGGTCGCGAAATAAGTGGTCCCAATGATTTCAAATTAGCCGCCGAAGAATTACTCGAGATGGGCCCACAAGCAGTGCTCATCAAAGGCGGGCATTTAGACAGTACGCATACCCAAATTACCGATTATTTAATGTGGCGTACGCTTGAAGACGGCCTTGAAGTGGTTCAGTCAAAAGAATTCAAGCACTACCGTGTTAACACAGCAAACACGCACGGCACCGGATGTTCTTTAGCGTCTGCCATTGCTACCTATCTAGCTGATGGTCATGATCTAGCTCATGCAGTTGCTAAGGCAATAGCCTATGTCGAGGCAGGCTTAGAGGCGGGGCGTTTCTTAAGTGTTGGCGAAGGTCCAGGGCCTCTATGGCACATGCACGATTTTTATCCAACTGCGCTGCTTGATGAAAAAACGAAGCTTTAGCAGTGTTTTTGACCTCAATCTACTATGGTTAAAGACCTTAATTGCCATAAGATGTCTTTCTTTGGATAATGTAGGCTATGAGCAATTTCTTCATTGACTATCAAACAAAAGCTGCTACATCAGCTTTTATGGATAAGGTTGCTCAATACTTTCCAATAGAAAAAGCATTGTTGTTTGGAAGTCGAGCTAGGGGTACTCATCACGTAGAAAGTGACGCCGATGTTGCTATTCTTTTGAAAGGCCTAGCAACTCCATTTATGGCGACAAAATTTGCTATGGATGACCTTGCTTATGAAGTTCTTTTAGAGACCGGTATACGTATTCAGCCGCTACCAATATGGCAGGAAGAATGGGATCATCCAGAAACTTATTCAAATCCAAGCCTTATCAATAATGTGCGAAACGAAGGTATTGTGCTTTGAAGGCAAAAGAACTTTTTATTAAAGCGACAACAGCAGCTACCTCGGCAAAAATACTATTAAATGCTGATGATTTCGATGGAGCATGTAATCGAGCCTATTACGCTATGTTTGACGCTGCTCGAGGTGCTTTACTTGCTTCCGGTGAGGTAGATTCGGTCGAGCATACAAAAACCCACAGTGGCCTCATATCTGTTTTTAGTTTGAAATTGGTGAAAACAGGTCAAGTCTCAATTGAATTTGGCAAAGCATTAAACAGGGTCGAAGATCTTCGTTTAATGGGTGATTACAAAGGTGATTTGGTGGCCAAGGAGGATGCTCAATGGGCGGTTGCTAAAGCAAGTGAATTCGTTGAGCACCTTTTGGGGTTATTTGATAAATCCTAAATCGATTTAAGCCTGCATTAATTCTTGTAAGCGCTTAACTGCTGCCTTAGGGTCTTTAGCTTGGGTAATGGCTCTCACAACAGCTACAGAACCAACACCACTTTTTGCTACTGCATGAATGCTATCTTGATCAATGCCACCAATAGCTACCAGCGGGTAGTTGCTCATGAGTTGAGCATATCGATATAAACGACCCAGTCCTTGCGGCGCCGTAGGCATTTTCTTTAGATTCGTTGGAAACACGGCTCCCATCGCAATGTAACTCGGGCAATAGCGATCCGCATAAGCCAGCTCTGCATAGCCATGAGTACTTAGTCCCAGCCTTAAACCTGCGCCCCGGATTTCTTCTAGGTTGGCATCTACTAAATCCTCTTGACCTAAATGCACGCCATAGGCGCCGGCATCAATTGCTTCTTGCCAGTAATCATTAATGAAGAGCAGAGTTTTACTATCTTTAACTGCAGCAACAGATTCCTTGATTTGTTTTCGGATCTTGGATTTTTCATCCGACTTAAAGCGAAGTTGTACTGTAGGCAGCTCCACCTCAACCATGCGCTTTACCCAATCAGCATCCGGCATGACACCATACAAGCCTAAACGTTTTGGACATTCTTTAAACGCATTGGGATTCATATTGCGAGTCCAGGGCAGTAAATCAAAATGCTCTGGCCTGCTAGGCCATTTAAAGGGATTAAAGCCACCATCTTGCAAAGTCATGCGAGACCACGCCTTACCCAGGATTCTGGCATCAGACTCTATAAATCCCATCTTAATTGCTGCTAGAGCACCGGCTAATTCGTAATGATCGACTGCTGCTTCGTTATCAATCAGTGGAGGCGGAGAGTTCAGGCTAAAGCTCGGAATCGGAATACATAAATCTTCATTGCGATGCGCAGCAACAATTTGATCAGCAAGGTCACGAATCAGGCTCATGTGTTCAGTGTACTTAACTTAGCGTCACTACGATTGGTGCCAAAAAGGAGTGCCCACCAATGGAGTGCTTGCCTGGGCTGATTCCTGGGGCTTCATAGCGCCAGATAAATAGGCTGTACGACCCGCATCAACCGCCATTGCAAAGGCTTTGGCCATCACTACAGGATCATCCGCCAAGGCTACTGCGGTATTCAGCAGTACACCATCAAATCCCCATTCCATGACGGTGCATGCATGTGAAGGCAGCCCTAGGCCGGCATCCACCAAGAGCGGAACCTTCAGACGATCACGCAAGAGTTTCATGGCATATGGATTTAAAGGGCCTTGTCCGGTACCAATTGGAGCAGCCCAAGGCATCACCGCTTGGCAGCCGACATCAACCAAACGTTGGCACAAAATGAGATCCTCCGTGCAATACGGCAGAACCTTAAAGCCATCTTTAATCAGAGTCTCTGCTGTCTGCACTAAGCGCAAGACATCGGGTTGCAAAGTGTAATCATCGCCAATAAGCTCTAACTTGATCCAATCTGTTTCGAATACTTCGCGCGCCATTTGCGCGGTAGTAATCACTTCTTCTGGGCTATGGCAACCAGCGGTATTCGGTAGAACAGGAACCGCCATCTTCTTAAGTAAATCCCAAAAGCCGCTATGCGCTTCTGCAGTTGATGTTCCTTGGCGACGCAAGCTTACAGTAATCATGCCGGGATTCGATACTTGTACAGCGTTCTCCAGCACCTGTGGAGAGGGGTAGCGTGAGGTCCCTAGCAGCAAGCGACTCGCAAAGCTCTCGCCATAAAGGACAAGTGTATCGGCGCTATTGAGGTTATTAGGTAAAGGAGCGTTCATAGCAAAATAATTGGTTCTTAATCAGCCGCCAGTAACTGGAGCAATCACTTCAATTTGGTCATTCTCATTTAATGCAAAGTCTGCATGCTTAGTCTTGGGCACAAAGTTGAGATTTACGGCAACGGCATAGGGTGGCTTCGCATTGATCAAGGCTAGAGCATCACTCACCATACTCTTGCTAGGCAACTCATAAGCTACTTGATTCACGATTACGCGCATACCGCCTCAATCTGGTTGCAATCTTGAGTCACACTCAACCCTAAATCCAATGCAGTCTTACTTGTGCCGAACTCCAGAAGCTCTAATGCGCAATCGAGTACTGCAGGAGAAATCATAAAACCATGGCGATATAAGCCATTGATCATGATCAAATCTGCAAGCCCTTTATTTCTTATCGACCGAATTTCTGGGAGATTATTTTTTAAAGTGGGGCGACAATGCGTCGCCATCTCCAAAATGCGCGCTTCTGCAAACCCACTATGAACGGTATAAACGGCACTGAGTAACTCCATAGCAGAGCGTACGCTCATTTCTGATAGGTCATCGGATTCGATCTCAGTGGCACCCACCACATAGACATCATTTTCTTTAGGAGCAATATAAATTGGATAGCGCGGATGGATTAGGCGTGTAGGGCGACGCAACTTCACCTCTGGCGCATAGAGTCTGATCACTTCACCGCGAACACCGCGCAAGTTATTGGACTTATCTCCAGTTGACCAAGCTTCTTTAGCGCCCGTACCGCGACAATCAATTACCGCTTTATAGCCAGTCTGTTTGCGCAATTCAGAAGGTTCGATCTCGGTATGCCAGTGGCAATTGACCTTCAATAGCGTTAATTCGCTAGCGAGAGCATCCAATAGCTGGCGATTATCCAATTGCCCTTCATTGGGTAAATACAGTCCCTGAGTAAAGCGATCGGCAACGCCAGGCTCGAGTTCGCGTAATGCTTCATTATTGAGCTTTTGTGGTTCGCTGAGATCAGCGTTTGAGCGACAATTCTTATCTAAATGAGCAGCAAAGCGTTCAGCTTCACTAGCATCTTGGCGGTGCCACAAAATCAAGGTGCCAACTTGCTGAAAGTAAATCGGTGAAGATAAGTTAGCAATAAGCTCCTTCCAGCGAGGCAGGCTATGCAAACCCATGCGCACAACAGAATCTTCAGTAATTGCAGACTCAGCTAATGGTGCCAACATTGCTGCAGCAATGCGCGCAGCAGCATGAGAACCATCAGGGCCGCCTTTATCAAAGAGATCGACTTGAGCACCTCCTTTAGCAAGCGCAACAGCCAGCAAGCGACCCATTAGGCCGCCGCCAACAATTGCGTATTTGCTATTGGAGAAGCTTGCGCTAGTCATCTTTATCTTTTTAGCTGGTTGGCTTACTGATAAATCTCACTACCGCGCTTACGGAACTCCGCAGACATTTCTTCCATGCCCTTAGAAGCGTCAGCTACTTCAGTAATGGGAATGACTTTAGCTTTCGGATTGCCATCGGCATCTAGGGTTGCCGCGTAGTCACGAACTTCTTGAGTGATCTTCATCGAGCAGAACTTTGGACCACACATAGAGCAGAAGTGCGCAATCTTGGCGCCTTCAGCTGGCAGTGTTGCGTCGTGATACTCACGCGCGCGCTCAGGATCTAAGCCTAGATTAAATTGGTCTTCCCAGCGGAATTCAAAGCGCGCTTTGGAAAGGGCGTTATCACGCACTTGTGCACCAGGCAACCCTTTGGCTAAGTCAGCACCATGGGCAGCAATCTTGTAAGTAATGATGCCTTCGCGTACATCTTCTTTATCTGGCAATCCCAAATGCTCCTTTGGTGTGACATAGCAAAGCATTGCTGTGCCATACCAACCGATTTGCGCAGCACCAATGCCGCTGGTGATGTGGTCATAGCCAGGGGCAATATCGGTAATCAATGGTCCGAGGGTGTAGAAGGGAGCTTCTAAGCAATGCTTGAGCTCTTCAGTCATATTCTCTTCAATGCGCTGCATTGGAACGTGACCAGGACCCTCGATCATGACTTGCACATCATGTTTCCAAGCTTTAGCAGTCAATTCACCAAGTGTATGGAGCTCACCAAACTGTGCGGCATCATTAGAGTCAGCAATACAACCAGGGCGCAAGCCATCACCCAAGCTAAATGACACGTCATACGCTTTCATGATCTCGCAAATCTCATCAAACTTTGTGTACAGGAAGTTTTCTTTGTGATGAGCCAAGCACCATTTAGCCATGATCGAGCCGCCACGAGAAACAATGCCCGTAATACGATCAGCTGTTAACGGTACATAGCGTAGCAATACACCCGCATGAATGGTGAAGTAATCCACGCCTTGCTCTGCTTGCTCAATGAGCGTGTCACGGAACATTTCCCAAGTGAGATCTTCTGCAATACCACCGGTTTTATCTAGTGCTTGATAAATTGGAACTGTGCCAATAGGTACTGGAGAGTTGCGAATAATCCATTCGCGAGTCTCATGAATATGCTTACCAGTGGAGAGATCCATGATAGTGTCTGCACCCCAACGAATGGACCACACCATCTTTTCAACTTCTTCATTAATGGATGAAGTAACGGCAGAGTTGCCTAAGTTACCGTTAATCTTCACGCGGAAGTTACGGCCAATAATCATTGGCTCTAATTCAGGGTGATTGATATTTGCTGGAATAATTGCGCGTCCTGCAGCAATCTCGGAGCGAACAAATTCACCGGTGACGATGTCAGGCAGGTTTGCGCCATAACCTTTGCCTGGGTGCTGCTTCAATAACTGCTTGTAGGCTGGATCTTTGCGCAGTTGCTCAAGGCCCATGGATTCACGCAGGGCGATGTATTCCATTTCAGGGGTGATGATTCCTTGGCGAGCGTAATACATCTGACTGACGTTATGGCCGGATTTAGCAACGCGCGGTGCGCTGATATGAGAAAAGCGTAAATTTTGTGTGGCTTCATCTTGAGAACGCGCAACGCCGTATTCGGAGCTGGGTCCTGTCAACTGGATGGTGTCATTGCGTTCAGCAATCCAGGCATCACGTAGTCTTGGCAAACCTTTTTCAAGATTGATCACAACATCTGGATCGCTGTATGGGCCTGAAGTGTCATAAACAGGCACTGGCGGATTTGCCAATATTTCTTCACCTACGCGAGTAGGTAGTTGCTCAATCATCCGGATTGGCGCCTTGACATCAGGTCTTGACCCTTGAAGGTAAGTTTTGGTTGAGGCAGGATAGGCAAACTTTTGCCCGAAGTCGCGCTCTAAGCTTTTAAGGCTTGGAATCTCATGTTTAGCGTTTTTAGTTGAGGTGTTGCCTGTACTCATGTCCATCTCCTAGCTGTTTTAGATGGACGAAACCGGGTGTCGGTCTGATGTAACTCCCCACGCCAGCATTACCTGGATCGGGTTCTAGGGTCTTTCTCAGCGCCTTCTGGCAAAACTGCTATGAAGGGCACCCCTGTTTCATCCTTAAGATGAATTTAACCACGAATTGATTGATTACTGTATGACACCAGTCAAGCGGTAGGTGGAATTAATCAAATGGGGTGAAATAGCCTATTTATTGCGGCGCAATATGAAATCAGCCGTAACAAAGGCGGCATCAGAGGTAAATTCATCGGCCAAGATTCTGGCAGCAGCCTCTGGCAGTGATATTTCAATAAAGCCACTCACTTCGCCATCATGATTTGTGGGGACAAAGTTATCAGCCAGCTCTAAATCGTAGATGTATAGCTGCTCATCATGAAAGCCTCGACCTTGAGATGGGCGGCGCATATGAATCCGTCCCACAGGTTCAATCTGATCGGAGATTTGTTCGGGTACACCAGCCTCTTCCCAAAGTTCGCGTCGTGCGCTGACCCAGGGTGTTTCATCAGCAGTAATTCCGCCGGCAGCCAAGTTGTCTAACTTGCCTGGATCAGTAGGTTTAGTTTCACTGCGTCTACCCAGCCAAATGGTGTTGCCGCGGGTGTAACCATTGATATGCGTTGCCATACTCCGAAAACCAAAGGTACGAAACGCAGCGCGCTCCATGCGAAAGTATTTGTGACCATTTAGATCAACCCAAGCAAAGTCTTCGTTACGCCAGCCTGGAATAAATCCACCCAGTCTCATGCGATTGGCTAACTGATAAAGACTATTGGATAATTCTCTAGGCTTACCCAATTGAATGGTGAGCTTGTCATGACCCATGGCAATGAGTGCAATGGATTCTTTTTGTAAAGACTCTTGCAGATAAGGAATAAATTCTGGATTGAGGTGGCCAATGAGTTGCTCACCTGTTGCACCGCGGGATAAATAAATCGGCAGGTATTCTGCAGGAGCAGAGCGCGCCGTGTTTTGGAGCATCTCCTCGAGGGCGGCTAAGGTGCTGGTTGAAAGGCTGGTCATGCCCTAAGTGTAAGGGAACTTCGCGTTCTACGCCCTGATTAAAAAAGTTCCATAACACAAAATCTTATAGGAACTAGATTAAATATTTATAAACAAACACGCAAAGTAGGGAAAGATATTTTGCACACAAATTAGGCAAGCTAGGCCTACCTATACAAATCTGTGACTTACGAAAACTTTTGAGGATTTATCCACAATGCCTGTGGATAAGTATTGGGAATTTTTGGTCCCGCCGACAGGAATCGAACCTGTATCCCACGCTTAGGAGGCATGTGCACTATCCATTGTGCTACGGCGAGATGCTAGGAAAGCAAAAAGTGTGCTATGTCAATTCTAATGAATTACCAACCACACAGTGCCCATACTTGATTTGTTACTGCCACCATCATATCGGGTGCGAAGTACATCGAGAAAACAAACAACAAAGCGAATAGAGCAAACCCGTAAAAAATGATTTTCCCACTACTTGGCTTTCTCTTAAGCATTGGCCACTCTATGAATTGCCCGTTCCTTTACAGGAAGATTAACTAAGAAAGCAAAGACGCCCAATCCAATTGCAATTTCCCAAACAATTAAATAGGAGCCAGTTTGGTCAAACAAATAACCACCTAAGAAGGCTCCGCAGAAACTACCCAATTGATGTGAGAAAAAGATGAGACCAGAGAGCATCGTCAAATACTTCACACCAAAAATTTGCGCAACGATACCGTTAGTCAGTGGAATAGTTGAGAGCCACAAGAAGCCCATGATGGCGGCAAAGATGTAAGTACTCATTGGTGTGGGTGGCAATAACAAGAACGCTGTAATGGCAATGGAACGCCCAATATAGATTGCAGATAGTAAATAGCGTTTAGGGAAGCGCTGACCTAGGATGCCAGAGCTATAGGTGCCGAAGATATTAAACAGGCCGATTAAGGCTAGGGCGGTCGTGGCGACAACCGGAGCCCCGACAGCTGGATAGGTAGAAGACAGGTCCTTAAGGTAAGGTGCCAAATGAACCGCAATAAACACCACCTGAAAACCGCAAACAAAATAACCTAAGGTCAGATAACGAAAGCTTGGATTACCCATTGCTTCCTTTAAGGCCTGTTTAATCGTCTGATCACCCAGATTATGGTTATAGGTAAAATTCTTTTCACGCAACATAAATGCAGTTGGAATCATTAGACTGGCCATCAATGCCAACATGAGAAGCGCATCTTGTGTGCCAAACATACTGAGCAAGCCTTGCTCGGCTGGAATCATGAGGAACTGACCAAATGAACCGGCAGCTGCAGTAATGCCCATTGCCCAAACTCGTTTCTCCGCAGACACATTGCGCCCCAGGATTCCATAGACCACGCTGTAGGTCGTGGCAGTTTGTGCCAAACCAATGAGCAAGCCACCAGCTAATGTGAAATTCATGACATCAGTAGATATGGCCATTCCTGCCAAACCTAGGGCATACAAAATCCCACCGGCAACCATAATTTTGAATGCCCCGTAACGATCCGCCAAAGCCCCAGTAACTGGTTGTACAGCTCCCCAAATCAGATTTTGCAAAGCAATAGTCAGAGCAAACGTTTCGCGACCCCAGCCATTGGCTGAAGTAATGGGTAAATTAAAGAGGCCAAAGCCATGACGAATACCCATCGATAGGGTGACCATAAGTCCACCATAGATGAGGACTTCCTTCATCGAAAGCCCTGCTTTGGATGTCTGTGTTGTCATGGTTCCTAGATGATTCCCTTAGTGCGTAAGGCTTCAATCGCTTGATCATCTAGTTTGAGACGTTCATGCAAAATCTCTTGTGTATGTTGACCAAGCGTAGGCGGCGCCATTCGCACCTCTGTTGGTGTTTTAGAAAGACGCATAGGACTAGCAACCAATTTCATATTGCCAACAGTAGGGTGTGGAACATTGATCTCTACCCCACGAGCTATGACTTGCTCGTTTTCAAAGACTTCTTTGAAATTATTAATCGGTCCACAAGGAACATTCACTTTTTCTAGAAGTGACATCCATTCCTTCTTAGTTTTTTTACGGGTCATGGCTTCCAGTAGCGGCACTAGCTCATCTCGGTGTTGAACACGGAGTGGGTTAGTGGCGTAACGTGGATTATCAGCAAGGTGAGCTTCTTCGCCAGCCATAACAAAGTGTCTATATTGACCATCATTGCCAGCAGCAACAATCATCCAGCCATCCGATGTTGGGAAGGTCTGATACGGAACAATGGTTACGGAGGCATTGCCAATTCGACGGGGCACTTTTTCAGATGTAAGGTAGGCGCTTGAAACATTAGCCATCACTGCAATTTGGGTATCCAATAAAGCCATATCGATGTATTGGCCTTCACCTGTATGGTCACGGTGAATGACTGCTGCCAATATGGCTGTAGAGGCATACATGCCGGTAAAGATGTCTGCGATTGCAACCCCTGCTTTTTGTGGGCTAGCTCCTTTAACACCATCCGCTTCACCGGTCACACTCATAAATCCGCCCATACCCTGAACGATGAAGTCATAGCCAGGACGATTAGCAAAGGGGCCGGTCTGACCAAAACCTGTAATTGAGCAGTAGATCAAATCTGGCTTTACTTTTTTGAGGCTTTCATAATCAAGGCCATATTTAGCGAGGTCGCCAACTTTGTAGTTTTCAATCACCACATCCGATTCGGCAGCCAGCTGACGGATCAACTCTTGACCTTCGGGCTTTGCAATGTCAACTGTAATCGAGCGCTTATTGCGGTTAATGCAAATAAAATAGGCAGACTCTTCAGTTTCCTGGCCATTGGCGTCTTTGACAAAGGGAGGCCCCCAGTGGCGGGTATCGTCGCCAACGACCGGTCTTTCGACTTTGATGACATCTGCACCCAAATCCGCTAGGTTTTGAGCGCACCAAGGCCCTGCCAAGACTCGGCTAAGGTCTAAAACGCGAATATGACTTAAGGCTCCCATCCCCCAATTTTGGCATGGATGACAGGGGAATTCCCGAAAAATTCGGTCTGGAGCTCAGACATGACTACAATTTGCGCGCATGGCTACCCGTAAAACTTCCGAATACAGCGAATCGTCAATTCAGGTCCTAAAAGGGCTAGAACCAGTCCGTCAACGGCCTGGAATGTACACCCGCACCGATAATCCACTCCACATCATTCAAGAGGTGCTTGATAACGCATCTGATGAGGCTTTAGGTGGTTTTGGCAAGCAAATCATCGTTACGATGCATGCCGATGGCAGCGTAAGCGTAGAAGATGATGGTCGCGGCATTCCAGTGGGTATGCATCCTACCGAAAAATTGCCGGTAGTTGAGATTGTGTTTACCCAGTTGCATGCTGGTGGTAAGTTTGAAAAAGGCACTGGTGGTGCATACGCATTCTCGGGCGGCTTACACGGAGTTGGTGTTTCCGTAACGAATGCATTATCCAAAAGATTAGAAGTCACCGTTTGGCGTGATGGCCAAATGTCGACATTGACCTTTGCTGACGGCAAAGTCATTGAAAAGCTCAAAACGATTTCTTCTGCAAAAGAAGATAAGTCGCACGGTACCCGCGTTCGCACTTGGCCAGACGGTAAGTATTTTGATAGCTCAGTGATTCCAATGCCTGAGCTCATTCGTCTATTACGTTCCAAGGCTGTTTTATTGCCAGGTGTGAAGGTAACACTGATTCAAGAAAAATCAGGCGATACCCAGACATGGCAATACGCACAAGGCTTGCGTGGCTACTTAAACGAAGCGATTGCGCAAGCAGGTCATGGTGCCGAAGTCATTCCTCCATTCGAAGGCGAGCAATACGCTACCGGCACTGGAGAGGAAGATTCTTTTGCTGAAGGCGAGGGCGCGGCTTGGGTTGTTTGCTGGACTGAAGATGGCGCACCAGTACGCGAGAGTTATGTGAACTTGATTCCAACACCTGCAGGCGGCACGCACGAAAGTGGTTTGCGTGAAGGTTTATTTAATGCTGTTAAAGGCTTTATTGAGATGCATGCATTGCAACCGAAAGGTGTGAAGCTAATGCCTGAGGATGTGTTTGCGCGCGCATCCTTTATTTTGTCTGCCAAAGTATTAGATCCTCAGTTCCAGGGTCAGATTAAAGAGCGGCTGAATTCTCGTGATGCCGTACGTTTAGTTTCTGGCTATGTGAAGTCTGCTTTAGAGCTTTGGCTCAACCAACATGTTGACTACGGTCGCAAGTTAGCTGACCTGGTAATCAAGCAAGCACAAGCGAGAACCCGTGCCGGCCAAAAAGTTGAGAAGAAAAAATCCTCTGGCGTAGCTGTACTCCCGGGCAAGCTTACAGATTGCGAGAGCGAAGATATTGGTATGAATGAAATCTTCCTAGTAGAGGGTGATTCTGCTGGCGGTTCAGCCAAAATGGGGCGAAATAAGGAATATCAGGCGATTCTTCCATTGCGGGGCAAGGTATTAAATACTTGGGAAGCTGAGCGCGATCGCTTATTTGCCAATAATGAAGTGCATGACATTGCTGTAGCAATTGGTGTTGATCCTCACGGAGCAAATGACAGTCCTGATCTATCTAATCTGCGCTATGGCAAGGTTTGCATTTTGTCTGATGCGGACGTCGATGGTGCACACATCCAGGTATTGCTCTTAACCTTGTTCTACAAGCATTTCCCCAAACTCATTGAGTTAGGGCATGTGCATATTTCTAGGCCACCACTATTTAGAGTCGATGCTCCAGCGCGTGGCAAGAAACCAGCGCAAAAGATTTATGCCCTAGATGCTAATGAGCTTCAAGCGATTGAAGATAAATTACGTAAAGATGGTGTCAAAGAAACTGCATGGCAAATCTCCCGCTTTAAGGGTCTGGGAGAGATGAGTGCTGAGCAACTTTGGGATACGACTTTGAATCCAGATACTCGTCGTTTACTACCAGTCACTTTGGGCACATGGACTGAAGACGAAACGTTTAAAACAATGGATATGTTGATGGGTAAATCAGAGTCCGGTGCACGCCGTGATTGGCTAGAAGAGCGCGGTAATGAAGTGGAGGCGGATATCTAATGACAACTAAAAAGACTCCTGGAAAAAATACTCCAGCCGATCAGGCGGATTTGTTTGCCAGTCCCATTGAAATGGATATTGTTGAAGTGGAAGAGACTCCTGCAGTTGCGGCTTCTTCTGGCGGTGGAGCGGGTAATCATGACCCCAAAACGGTTGATTTGAATGAAGATGGCAAAGATAGCTTAACGCTAGCGGTATACGCAGAGCGCGCCTATTTAGATTACGCAATTAGCGTAGTTAAAGGCCGTGCACTACCAGACGTATCTGATGGCCAAAAACCTGTACAGCGTCGCATTTTGTTCTCAATGAGCGAAATGGGTTTGCGTGCTGATGCTAAGCCGGTGAAGAGTGCGCGTGTAGTTGGCGATGTGCTGGGTAAGTTTCATCCGCATGGTGACCAATCTGCATACGATGCCTTAGTGCGCTTGGCACAAAGCTTCTCATTGCGCTACCCATTAATTGATGGTCAAGGTAACTTCGGCTCACGCGATGGCGACGGTGCGGCAGCGATGCGTTACACCGAAGCTCGCCTAACCAAGATTGCTGGTTTGCTATTGAGTGAGATTGATGAAGGTACGGTAGATTTTGCGCCGAACTATGACGGATCATTCCAAGAGCCTAAATTATTACCAGCGCGCTTGCCTTTTGTATTGCTCAATGGCGCATCCGGTATTGCCGTTGGTATGGCGACCGAGATCCCTTCGCATAATTTGCGTGAAGTGGCTACAGCTGCCGTTGCTTTAATGAAGTCTCCAAAGATGAGTACTTCAGAGTTATTAGAAATCATGCCTGGTCCTGACTATCCAGGCGGCGGACAGATTATTTCTTCTGCTGCAGAAATTGCACAGATCTATGAAGCAGGGCGCGGTAGTATTAAAGTGCGTGCACGTTGGTCTGTCGAAGAATTGGCTCGTGGTCAATGGCAGATTGTGGTTAATGAACTACCTCCGGCAACTTCTTCGCAGCGCGTACTGCAAGAGATAGAAGAAATTACCAATCCGAAGGTAAAGGTCGGCAAAAAGACCTTAACGCCTGAGCAAAATAACCTTAAATCGACCATATTGAATGTGCTCGATGGCGTGCGTGATGAATCCAGCAAGGATGCCGCAGTTCGTTTGGTATTTGAGCCGAAGAGTAAGAATATTGACGTGAATGAGTTTGTCAATTTATTGCTTGCTCATACTTCATTGGAATCCAATGCCCCAATGAACTTGGTGATGATTGGTAATGATGGCCGTCCACGTCAAAAAGGCCTAAAAGAAATTCTGTCTGAGTGGGTTGCATTTAGGGTAGCCACAGTTACTCGCAGAACGCAGCACCGCTTAGGCAAAGTCAAAGACCGTATGCATATTTTGGAAGGACGCTTAACCGTTCTTCTCAATATTGATAAAGTCATTAAGATCATTCGCAATAGCGATGAACCTAAAGCGGACCTGATTAAAGAGTTCAAGCTTAGCGATCGCCAAGCAGAAGATATTCTGGACATTCGCTTGCGCCAGTTGGCTCGCTTAGAAGGCATCAAGATTGAGCAAGAGCTTAAAGAGCTCAAGTCTGAACGTGATGATCTAGAAGGTTTGTTGCAGAACGACACCGTCTTACGCAAGCGCATCATCAAAGAAATTGAGTCTGATATGAAAGACTTCGGCGATGATCGTCGCACCCTCATTCAGGAAGATAAACGTGCTGTTGCTGAGACCAAGGTCATTGATGAGCCGGTCACAGTCATTGTTTCTCAAAAGGGCTGGGTACGTGTGCGCCAAGGTCATGAGCATGATGCAACCCAATTTGGCTTTAAAGCAGGTGATGCTTTGTATGCCACCTTTGAGGTGAGAACAGTAGACGTTATTCAGGGCTTTGGTAGTGACGGACGGGTATACACCGTTCCTGTCAGCGAATTGCCAGGCGCTCGTGGTGATGGCTCGCCATTAACGAGCTTCGTTAATTTGGCTGCTGGCTCACAAATGGTTGCCTATTACGCTGGTCAATCCGATGATTTGGTATTGCTTTCTACTAAAGCGGGTTATGGATTCTTGGCCAATGTATCTGATATGACTACTCGTAACAAAGCGGGTAAATCATTCTTGAGTATGGATGCTAAAGTTCCTGGCGATGCTCCTTTAGGTGCTGCTAAGGTGAAGGTGGGTATGAAGCAAGTTGCCTGCTTATCAGAAGCTTCTAAGTTATTAGTTTTCCCATTAGATGAACTCAAGCGTCTGCCAACCGGCGGCAAAGGGGTAATCCTTATGGGCTTGGACGATAAAGAACACTTGGCTTCGGCTATCGCAGTTGGTCCTGACGGGGCTACCTATTCAGGCGCTGGACGTGCTGGTAAACCAACTGAACTCGGCCTTGATGCCAAAACCTTAAAGTCTTTTGCAGGTAACCGCGCACGCAAAGGCCACTTTGTTGAGCCGCGCTTAAAAGACGGCAAATTAACAGCGAACTAAGCCAGTTAAGTCAGTTAAGTCAGTTAAGTCAGCTAAGTTTTCTTTGGAATACTCACGCCATATTTAACAGCAATCACTTCTGCCAGAATCGAAACTGCGATCTCTGGTGGGGTGAGAGCGCCAATATATAGACCAACAGGACCGTGTAATTTTTCAACCTGCTCTTGGCTGACATCAAACTCGAGCAAGCGCTCTTTGCGTTTTTGAGTATTTTTTCTGCTGCCTAACGCTCCCACATAAAAGGCGGGAGACTTCAGGGCCTCCATCAAAGCCATGTCATCTAACTTGGGGTCATGTGTCAGAGCAACAACGGCGGTGTGAGAGTCAACACCAATCTCCAGCAAGACATCATCTGGCATCCCCTTTGAGAAAGTAATATCAGAACGATTTAGACCCTCGGCATATTCTTCACGAGGATCAATCACGACGACTTCAAAATCTGAAGCTAGCGCATAATCGGCCGTGTATAGGGATAGCTGACCAGCACCAATAATCACCATACGCCAACGAGGGCCGTAAGTGGTTTTCATTTCCTGTTCAGTGCAAGCAAATTCATCACTGCGCTCACCTAAGCTAAGGGTGGATTTGCCGGTAGTCAAACTTACGGAGCGACGTGTAATTTGATGAGATGAAATATTCGCAAGCAACTTTTCTAAAATAGCTAATTCTGGCCTAGGCTCTACCAATAAACGTAAGGTGCCACCACAAGGCAGACCAAAACGAGCAGCTTCTTGCTGGGTTACTCCGTAAACCACCATTTCTGGGGTATCGCGAGTGAGGATTTCAGTTTGGACTCGACGAATAAGGTCATCTTCAACGCAGCCCCCTGAAACAGACCCAGCAACTTGCCCATCAGCTCGTATAGCAAGCCAGGAGCCGACTGGACGGGGTGCTGAGCCCCAAGTCTGAACCACGGTCGCAATCGCGACAGATTGGCCTGCTTGTAGCCATTCGACGGCAGATTTGAGTACGCTTAAATCGGTGCTGTTCATGCGTTTTCTTCTTTTTCGTTCTTTTGTTAAAGCTTTTATTGATAACTATTTATTATCACTCTAATGACAGTCTCCGGTGAATCCTCCAAAAGCCCCAATTTGCGTCTAGCCATCCTGATATTGGCAGCGGGTGAGGGAAGTCGTTTGGGTGGATATCCCAAAGCCTTATTAAAAAAAGGCGGAGATAGTTTGTTGAAGCGCTTTATTCAATCTACCCAGAGTTTTGACCCCATTGAGACTTTGGTCGTTACAGGCTTTTACTCGGACCAAATCGAAGCAGAAATTAAATTACTCAAGCAAGCCGTAGCAAACCCAATAACTTGGGTAAAAAATCTCCAGCCAGAGTTGGGTCAAGCCTCTTCAGTACGTCTTGGTCTTGAATCGCTAAAAAGTGACTATGAAGTTTTGTTAATTGCTTTATGCGATCAGCCGGACATAGCTAGCACTGAGATCGAGGCATTACTGTGGCAATTTAATCAAAGAAGCGCAAACCAAGAGATCGTATTGCCGATGGTGAATGGTCAGCGAGGTAACCCGGTATTATTTTCAAAACCAATCATTGAGAAAATCTTAGCAATACCGGGAATGGTCTGCAGACCTCACATGGATCTACATCCCGAGCTAGTGAAAAATTTTGTTACTGATAATCAAGCATTTGTAGTGGATGTCGATACGCAGAGCGATATCGAGAAACTAGGGCTGGATAGAATCCAGCCCCATTAAGTTGTGTTGAGTTAAATCTCGGCAATCAGTTCGATTTCTACACAAGCACCAAGCGGGATTTGTGCAACACCAAAGGCGCTACGCGCATGTTTGCCAGCGTCGCCAAAAACTTCAAACAATAATTCTGAACAGCCATTTACCACTATGTGTTGCTCGGTATAACTGTCAGTGGAGTTCACCAAGCCCATGACTTTAACGATGCGCTTTACTTTATCTAAAGAGCCCAAGTGATTTTGTAAGGTAGAAATCAGGTCAATCGCAATAGAGCGTGCAGCCGCTTTACCAGTTTCTGTATCCATATCTTTACCGAGCTTACCAACCCAAGGTTTGCCATCTTGCTTAGCAATGTGACCAGAAAGAAATACGGTATTACCAGTGGTGGCAGCCATGACATAGGCAGCAGCAGGGGGTCCTGGTGGCGGTAAATCAATACCGAGGGTCTTAAGACGTTCGCTAATGGTTGTGCTCATACTGGGTTTATGTAATTAAATTGAAAAAAGGAATCTTACTTGGAAAGCTGACGCATGGCACTTTCAAGACCATTTAGAGTGACTGGGTACATACGATCTTTCATGAGGTTTTGCATGATGTCGATCGATTGACGGTATTGCCAGATGGATTCAGGCTCAGGATTAAGCCACGCAAAATGCGGGAAGTGGTCAATGAGCCTATTAATCCAAACAGCGCCCGCTTCTTTATTGTTGTATTCAACGGAGCCATTGGGGCTCAATATTTCATAAGGAGACATCGTCGCATCTCCAACAAAGATGAGCTTGTAGTCGGGTCCATATTTATTAATGATTTCTTGCGTTGCAGTCACTTGATCACGTCTACGGCGATTGCTTTGCCATAAGTTTTCATAAACACAGTTATGGAAATAGTAATGTTCTAAGTGCTTAAATTCAGCTTTGGCAGCAGAAAATAACTCAGCAATGCGTTGGATATGATCATCCATCGAGCCGCCGACATCCATCAGTAGCAAAACCTTGACCTGGTTATGTCGCTCGGGTCGCATTTGAATATCAAGCATGCCGGCATTGGCAGCTGTTGAATGAATGGTTTTATCTAAATCGAGCTCTAGAGTAGATCCTTCTCGGGCAAAGCGACGTAGGCGCCGTAAAGCGACTTTTATATTGCGTGTACCTAATGCTAGATCGCTGTCGTAATCCTTAAATTCTCTAGCTTCCCAGACTTTGATGGCCGTTCTGTTGCCGGCACTCTCGCCACCAATACGGATGCCTTCGGGGTGATAGCCGCTGTGACCAAATGGTGAAGAACCACCTGCGCCAATCCATTTATTGCCACCGCCATGCCATTCTTTTTGCTCTTTTAAAAGCTCCTCAAGCCGCTTCTTTAAGGCATCCGGACCGCCTAACTTCTGCAGCGCAGCTTTTTCTTCATCCGTTAGTACGCGTTGAAGTTTTTTCTCTAACCATTCCAGTGGAATATCTGGTGAGAGCGCAATGATTTGTTCAATCCCGTTGAAGTAGCTACCAAATACTTGATCAAAGCGATCAAAGTGTTGCTCATCCTTAACTAATGTTAAGCGCGAGAACTGATAAAACTCATCAATAGAGGGGTTAATAACCCCTGATTTCAAACCCTCCAAAAGAGTTAAAAACTCTCGCACTGAAACAGGCACCTTGGCCTCTTTCAGATTTAGGAAGAATTGAATCAACATGTCAGAAGTCTTCTACCTAACAAGTTAGCGATGATTGCGATTCATCATGACCAAGCGTTCAAATAGATGAATATCTTGTTCATTCTTAAGTAAAGCCCCGTGCAAAGGCGGTACGACAATCTTCTCATCGCTGCTATGCAGTGCTTCAGGTGGGATATCTTCCGCCAATAAGAGCTTGAGCCAGTCGATTAATTCAGATGTAGAGGGCTTCTTTTTTAAGCCCGGCAACGAGCGTATCTGGTAGAAGGCCTTGAGGGCAGCATCCAAAAGATCCTGTTTGATATTGGGGTGGTGCACATCCACGATGCTTTGCATCGTATTGGCGTCCGGGAAGGTGATGTAATGAAAGAAGCAACGACGTAAGAAGGCATCGGGCAATTCTTTTTCATTGTTTGAAGTAATGATGACGAGCGGGCGATGTTTGGCCTTAATCAATTCACGAGTTTCATAGACATAAAACTCCATGCGATCAATTTCACGTAATAAATCATTCGGAAACTCAATATCTGCTTTATCGATTTCATCGATTAGCAATACAGTCGGCTCATCTGCTTCAAAAGCTTGCCAAAGAACACCTTTCACAATGTAGTTTCGAATGTCGTTTACTTTTTCATCGCCCAATTGGGAGTCGCGCAAACGGCTTACGGCATCGTATTCATATAGACCCTGCTGAGCCTTTGTGGTCGATTTGATATGCCATTGCAATAGCGGCATGTTGAGGGCGGCAGCGACTTCTTCAGCGAGCATGGTTTTTCCAGTGCCGGGCTCACCTTTAATAAGAAGAGGGCGCTGCAGAGCAATGGCCGCATTTACTGCCAATTTCAGATCATCGGTAGCGACATAGCTTTGGCTGCCTGCAAAGCGATTTTGAGAGGGTGGGGTGGATTTGCTCATAGACATACCTAAATAAGGACTGGATTAAGCATTCAAGTATAGGTAAATGAGGGGAATTTTTCAGTGTTTCTACTGATTTTGGCCTCTGAAATGACGGGAAAGGCATCTGTCCGCTATACTCTTCCCAAATTGATCCAAATCAAACTCATTAATAATGATTTCTATGAAAAAACTCACATTTCTTCCTCATTTGGCCGTTGCTGCAACTTTAGCTTTTGCAGGTTCTGTTGCTCAGGCTGATGAAGTTAAAGGTAATGCCGCTGCTGGTAATGCTAAGGTTTGGCTTTGTGTTGGTTGCCACTCCATTCCTGATTACCGCGCTGATTACCCATTGGTATACAAAGTGCCTATGTTGGGCGGTCAAAATGGTGCCTATATTGCTACTGCTTTGTCAGAGTACAAAAAGGGCGAGCGCAAGCATCCAACGATGCGCGCTATCGCTGCCAGCTTGTCTGACCAAGATATGGCCGATATTGGCGAATACTATGCTGCGCAAACTGCCAGCACACCGAACAACCCATTGAAGTGATTCATTGATAAAGATACATAGAGATACTTTTATGAAATTTGCACTAATTACAGCAGTTTTGCTCTCCAGCATTGGTTTGGTAAACGTAGCAAATGCTGCTAACGTTGATAAAGGTCAGGCCTTGGTAGAGAAGGCTAATTGCGCCTCTTGCCATGGTGCTGGACTCAATGCCCCAATCTTGCCGGCGTATCCAAAGTTAGCTGGCCAGTATTCTGATTACTTGTATTACGCCTTGAAAGCGTACAAAGTTGGTAACGGCAATCCTCAGTATGGTCGTAACAACGCCATCATGGGCTCACAAGTGCAAGCCTTTAGTGATGCTGATATGCAAGATATTGCCGCTTATGTTTCCAGCTTGCCAGGAAATTTTGTTATTAAAAAGTAAATCCTGCTAGCTCAGGCTACTTAGATTAAAGGCTTAGAATAATCTTCTAAGCCTTTATTTTTTATAGGTTTTATCTTAGCGCTTCAAGTCCTCGCGCCAAATGTTTGCGCATCACCGCTTCAGCAGCTTGCTCATCTCGCTTGAGAAGTGCTCGAAGGATTTCTCGGTGCTCAACTAATGAGTTTTGCAGTCTACCGGTGCTGGTTAATGAGTCTCTACGATGTAATTTGAGAACTTTGCGTAGATCTGCAATGACGCCATTCATCCATTTATTACCTGCAATTTCTTGAATTAGCCCATGAAATTTGCCATTTATCTCAAAAAACTGCTCAATATCCCGGTCGGCAGCTGCTTTTTCTAAGCGGTGGTGTAGGTGATCCAGCATATTTAATTCAGCTTCAGTCGCTTTAATCGCTGTTTCCTTAGCTGCTTGACCCTCTAAAAGGGAGAGAATCGTGAAGATTTGTTCTAGATCTTTTCTAGCCACCTCAGTTACATAGGCTCCACGACGCATCTTGATGGTAACCAGACCTTCAGAGGCTAGGACCTTAATTGCCTCACGCATTGGCGTGCGGCTGATGCCGAATTGGTCAGCAAGCGATTGTTCATCTAACCAGCTGCTTGGAGCTAGTTGCTTGCTAAATATCTGCTCCCTTAGCCGATCGGCTACGTCTTCGTATAAGGGTCTGTTATTCAGTTTTGTATCCATAATTATGAATACATGATAGCTAGACAAATAAATAATTGTCAAGCAGAATGTAGGGATATTTCGATGCAATGCAGCAAAAATTAACCGGGAGTTTTTTTGTGAGTTCTAAAGAAAACAATTCATGGCCATCATTTCCAGATGCCAATCTAGAGGCCTGGAAAAAGTCAGCGCAAAAATCTGCACCTCATGGTGATGTTGATTCCTTGGGTTGGAAAACTCCGGATGGAATTCATTTAAAAGCTTTATACACATCATCGGATGTTGAAGGTCTTAACTACACCGATACATTGCCTGGATTTGAACCATTTGTACGTGGTCCACAAGCAACAATGTACTCGGTTCGTCCTTGGACCATTCGTCAGTACGCTGGTTTTTCAACTGCAGAAGAATCCAATGCTTTTTATCGCAAGGCACTTGATGCAGGTGGTCAAGGTGTATCCGTTGCTTTTGACTTAGCTACTCATCGCGGTTACGACTCCGATCATCCACGTGTTACCGGTGACGTTGGTAAGGCCGGTGTTGCCATTGACTCTGTAGAAGATATGAAAATCTTGTTCGATGGCATTCCATTGGATAAGGTATCCGTTTCAATGACAATGAACGGAGCTGTATTGCCGGTTCTGGCTGGTTACATTGTGGCTGGTGAAGAGCAAGGCGTGAAGCAGGAGCAATTATCCGGAACGATTCAGAATGACATTCTGAAAGAGTTCATGGTTCGCAATACCTACATTTACCCACCAGAACCTTCGATTCGTATTATTGGCGACATTATTGAGTACACCGCTAAGCACATGCCGAAGTTCAACTCGATTTCTATTTCGGGTTACCACATGCAAGAGGCTGGAGCCAATCAAGTGTTGGAGTTGGCATTCACCTTGGCCGATGGTAAAGAGTATGTAAAAACAGCGCTCGCTAAAGGTTTGGATGTTGATGGCTTTGCAGGTCGCCTCTCTTTCTTCTTTGCGATTGGTATGAATTTCTACCTTGAAGTGGCCAAGTTGCGTGCCGCCCGCTTGTTGTGGTGGCGCATTATGAAGTCCTTCGAGCCAAAGAATCCGAAGTCCTTAATGTTGCGTACGCACTGTCAAACATCGGGCTGGTCCTTAACTGAGCAAGATCCATACAACAACGTAGTAAGAACTACGGTAGAGGCGATGGCCGCAGTCTTTGGTGGCACACAGTCATTGCATACCAACTCTTTGGATGAGGCGATTGCCTTGCCTTCCGAGTTCTCCAGCCGTATTGCGCGTAACACTCAATTGATCCTTCAAGAAGAGACACATATTCCTAGCGTCATCGATCCATGGGCGGGTTCCTACATGATGGAAAACCTAACTCAAGAAATGGCTGACAAAGCCTGGGAAATTATTCAAGAAGTAGAAGCCATGGGCGGCATGACCAAGGCGGTTGAAAGTGGTTGGGCTAAACTTAAAATTGAAGCTGCTGCTGCTGAAAAACAGGCCAAGATAGATTCAGGCTCCGACGTAATTGTGGGTGTGAACAAATACAAGCTTAGCAAAGAAGATCTTGTTGATGTATTAATGATCGACAACGATAAAGTCCGTGAAGGTCAGGTTGCACGTCTTAAGGAAATTAAGGCTAAGCGTGACTCTAAGAAAGTAGAAGCTGCGTTAGAGGCATTAACTAAGGCTGCTGAAGATAACTCTGGAAACTTGTTGGAGTTATCTGTCAATGCAATTCGATTACGAGCAACCGTTGGTGAAGTATCTGATGCATTAGAAAAAGTTTACGGGCGCCATCGCGCCGATACTCAAAAGGTGACCGGTGTGTATGCAGCTGCTTATGACTCAGCCGAGGGCTGGGCAAAACTTCAAACTGAAATTGCTGACTTTGCAAAAGACTTTGGTCGTCGTCCACGTGTGATGATTGCTAAGTTGGGGCAAGATGGCCATGACCGTGGTGCAAAGGTGGTTGCTACAGCCTATGCTGACTTGGGTTTTGACGTGGATATCGGCCCCCTATTTCAAACCCCAGAAGAATGTGCGCGTCAAGCGATCGAGAATGACGTACATGCCTTGGGAGTTTCTACATTGGCTGCTGGCCATAAGACATTGGTGCCAGCCATCATTGCTGAATTGAAGAGGCAGGGTTCAGACGACATCATCGTATTCGTTGGTGGTGTGATTCCAAGGCAAGATTACGAGTTCCTCTATGAGGCAGGTGTAAAAGGTATTTATGGTCCAGGCACTCCAATTCCGGCTTCGGCTAAGGATGTGCTCGAGCAAATCCGCAAGTCTGTTAAACCAGCTTAGTACGGGCCATAGGCATGCTCGAAGCCGCTGATCAAGCTCTAGTGAATGATCTCACTGGTGCGCCATCGCTTAAGCAGCGACGTGCATTAGCGAAGATCATTACGCTGCTTGAATCAACTCGCTTAGATCACCGTCATCGCGCTGATGAGGTGCTGAATTCTCTATTGCCAAAAACAGGTAAATCATTTCGTCTGGGAATTTCAGGCGTTCCAGGTGTTGGCAAGTCGACCTTGATTGAGTCTTTGGGCCTTTACCTCATCGATAAAGGTCATCGAGTCGCTGTGTTAGCGATTGATCCTTCTTCCAGCATCTCTGGTGGCTCAATTTTGGGCGATAAGACCCGTATGGAGCGTCTATCCGTTCTTGAACATGCCTTTATTCGCCCCAGTCCATCGTCTTGTACGCTGGGTGGTGTTGCAGAGAAGACGCGTGAAGCCATGTTGGTTGCTGAAGCCGCAGGTTTTGATGTGATTATTGTTGAAACCGTTGGCGTAGGGCAGAGTGAGATTGCAGTTGCAGGTATGACTGACATGTTCCTGTTAATGCAACTCCCCAATGCTGGCGATGATCTACAGGCGATTAAAAAAGGTGTGATGGAAATTGCCGATCTGATCGTCATCAATAAAGTAGACATTGATCCTGATGCTGCAATGCGCGCTCAGTTATTTATTACCAGCTCATTACGACTGCTTGGTTTCCAAGGCAATCCAGATCATGCATCCCATGACAAAGAATTTTGGCACCCACAAGTCATGACCTTAAGTGCCTTAGAGGGTAACGGCGTTCCGGAGTTATGGGAAAAGGTATCTCATTTTGAATCTCTCCAAAAGGCCAATGGGAAATTTGACTCTCGTCGTAAAGAGCAATCAGGTGCATGGATGTGGGATCGCATCGATGCAGGATTAAAAAATGCATTTCGTAGTAATGAAGCCGTTCAAGCGCTTCTACCAAGCTTGGCAGCACAGGTAAACCAAGGAACTATGGCAGCTTCAGTAGCGGCAAGACGACTACTGGAAGCCATGGGGCATGAATTTTTCTAAGGAGCAGGAAATGAAGGAAATCATTCAACAACTCGAAGCTAAGCGTGAGCTTGCTCGATTGGGTGGCGGTCAAAAGCGCATCCAGGCTCAACATGCGAAGGGCAAATTAACTGCTCGTGAGCGTATTGAGCTTTTGCTTGATGCAGGCACATTTGAAGAGTGGGATATGTTTGTTGAGCACCGTTGTCATGATTTTGGCATGGCCGATCAAACTGTTCCTGGCGATGGGGTTGTCACTGGTTATGGAATGATTAATGGCCGCCTGGTGTTTGTTTTCTCTCAAGACTTCACCGTTTTAGGTGGCTCCTTATCAGAGGCCCATGCAGAAAAAATTTGCAAAATCATGGATCAAGCCCTCAAGGTAGGCGCTCCTGTAATTGGCCTCAATGACTCTGGCGGTGCGCGTATTCAAGAGGGTGTTGCCTCGCTTGGCGGCTATGCAGAGATTTTTCAGCGCAATGTAACCGCATCCGGCGTAATCCCGCAAATATCCCTGATCATGGGGCCTTCAGCTGGTGGCGCCGTATATTCCCCGGCCTTGACCGACTTCATTTTCATGGTCAAAGATAGTTCTTACATGTTTGTGACGGGCCCTGAAGTAGTGAAGACCGTTACTCATGAAGATGTTACTGCTGAAGAATTAGGTGGTGCTGTAACTCACTCAACAGTATCAGGTGTTTGCGATTTGGCTTTCGATAACGATGTTGATGCGATCATGATGTTGCGTCGTTTCTTTAACTACTTACCGCTCTCAAACCGTGAGAAACCACCTTTGATCAAAGGTGCAAACCGAACTGAAGAGCCTGATTTTTCATTAGATACCTTGGTGCCATCCAACCCCAATCAACCTTACGATATGAAAGAGTTGATTGAGAAGATCGTGGACGACGGTGAATTCTTTGAATTACAGCCTGACTACGCAAAAAATATCGTGATTGGCTTTGCTCGTATCGAAGGTCGATCCATTGGGATTGTTGCCAATCAACCACTGATTCTGGCTGGTTGTTTGGATATCAAGGCATCCATCAAGGCTGCGCGTTTCGTGCGCTTCTGCGATGCCTTCAATATTCCGGTAGTGACTTTGGTTGACGTTCCTGGCTTTATGCCTGGCACTGCACAAGAATACGGCGGCATTATTAAACATGGTGCGAAATTGCTCTATGCGTACGCTGATTGCACCGTGCCCAAGGTGACTTTAATTACTCGTAAAGCTTATGGTGGCGCCTATGATGTGATGGCTTCTAAGCATTTACGTGGTGACGTCAACTTTGCCTGGCCTTCAGCAGAAATTGCAGTAATGGGTCCTAAGGGGGCTGTTGAGATTATTTTCCGTGAAGAGAAATCGGATCCAGAAAAAATCACTGCACGTGAAGCTGAGTACAAGTCGAAGTTTGCCAACCCTTTTGTGGCAGGTCGTCGCGGTTACATCGATGACGTCATTCTCCCGCATGAGACCCGTAAACGGATTGCTCGTTCACTAGCGATGCTCAAAGACAAAGACTTGAAGAATCCTGCGCGTAAACACGGCAATATTCCTCTGTAAAGGCGCTGATAAATTATGACTACGAAAATGTTTAAGAAAATTTTAATTGCTAACCGCGGTGAGATTGCTTGCCGTGTGATGATGACCGCTAAAAAAATGGGCATCAAGACTGTAGCCGTTTACTCAGAGGCCGATAAAGAAGCGCGTCACGTTCAACTGGCAGATGAGGCTGTTTGCATCGGACCGGCACCTTCGCGTGAATCCTACTTAGTAATGGACCGAATTATTCAGGCCTGCAAAGATACCGGCGCTGAAGCGGTTCATCCTGGCTACGGCTTCTTATCGGAGAACGAGCAGTTTGCTAAGCGTTGCGAAGAAGAAGGCATTGTCTTTATTGGCCCTAAGCATCAATCGATCGCTGCTATGGGTGACAAGATTGCCTCCAAGAAGCTTGCGTTAGAAGCTAAGGTGAATACGATTCCTGGTTATAACGAGGCCATTGATACCACTGAAGAAGCGGTCAAAATTGCTCAAGGCATTGGCTATCCTGTCATGATTAAAGCTTCGGCAGGCGGTGGTGGTAAGGGCTTGCGCGTTGCATTTAACGACAAAGAAGCTGCCGAAGGTTTTGCAGCCTGCAAAACGGAAGCGATGAACAGCTTCGGTGACGATCGTATTTTTATTGAGAAGTTTGTTGAAGGCCCGCGTCATATTGAGATTCAGGTTTTAGGCGACTCATTTGGCAATGTGGTTTATCTCAATGAGCGCGATTGCTCCATTCAGCGCCGTCATCAAAAAGTCATTGAAGAAGCGCCTTCACCTTTTATCGATCCGGCGACTCGTAAAGCGATGGGCGAACAAGCGGTTGCATTGGCAAAAGCTATGAACTACCAATCCGCCGGCACAGTGGAGTTTGTGGTTGGTAAAGATAAGTCTTTCTATTTCCTAGAAATGAATACCCGTTTGCAGGTTGAGCATCCAGTGACCGAAAGTATTACTGGCCTTGACTTGGTCGAGCAGATGATTCGGGTAGCTGCAGGCGAGAAGTTGCCATTCAAGCAAGAAGATGTGAAGTTGGATGGTTGGTCGATGGAGTGCCGTATCAACGCTGATGATCCATTCCGCAACTTCCTACCTTCAACTGGCCGTCTAGTGAAGTACCGTCCACCAGAGGCTATTAACGGAGTGCGTGTAGATACTGGCGTGTATGAGGGCGGTGAAATTCCGATGTACTACGACTCAATGATTGCTAAATTGATTGTTCACGGCAAGGATCGTACGGAAGCAATTGAAAAGATGCGCGCAGCATTGAATGATTTTGTGATTCGCGGCATTCACTCCAATATTCCATTTCAAGCGGCCCTATTGCAACACCCTCGCTTTGTAAATGGCGACTTTACAACTGGCTTTATCGCTGAAGAGTATCCAGAGGGCTTTAAAAAGGATTCTGTACAGCCCGCTGATCCGAAGCGTTTGGCAGCATTAGCCGCGTTTATGCGCTATCGCTATCTTGAGCATATCAAGATGATTGATGGTCAATTAGCTGGCCATGAAATGATCATTGCAAAGAAATTTGTAGTGGTTACTGGCAAAAAAACCGGCTCCATGAATGATCCTTATGAAGTGCCTATTCGGGTTGAGCTGAAAGACGGCATCTATTCCGTCTACATCGATGAGACTGATGGTGTGAGTCGTTATGACATTGTGAGTGACTGGCGTCCCGGGCAGATCTGTCTGCATGCGACCATTAACGGTACGCACAAGATTACTGCACAAGTAGAGCGTCGTGGCGTTAAGTATCTGTTAATTCTTGATGGCGCTCATTACGAATGTATGGTTCTGAGCCCCTTGGGTGCAGAGTTACAACGTCGTATGCCTGTCAAGTTGCCGCCAGATACTTCTAAATTAGTGATGTCTCCAATGCCAGGACTGCTCACAAAAATTGCTGTCAAGGCTGGTGAAGCGGTTACAGCAGGTCAGAAACTAGCCTCAATTGAAGCGATGAAGATGGAAAATACGCTATCCGCTATGCAAGATGGTGTAGTTGCTGAAATCTGCGCTAAAGAGGGCGATAGCTTGGCGGTGGATCAATTAATTATTCGCTTTGAATAAATAGGTAAATGACTATGAGCACAAAGCCATTTAAGATTTTAGGTATTCAGCAAATCGCTATAGGCGCTGAAAATAAAGATCGACTTAAGAAGTTGTGGGTTGATATGCTCGGATTTGAATACAAAAGTACTTTTGTCTCTGAGCGTGAAAACGTGGATGAAGATATTTGTGTGATTGGTTCTGGTGCCCATGAGATTGAAGTCGATCTGATGCAGCCATTTGATATTGAAAAGAAACCAGCTGTACATCAAACACCTTTAAATCATATTGGTTTATGGGTGGATGACTTGCCTAAAGCGGTCGAGTGGCTCTCAGCTAATGGCTTGCGATTCGCTCCAGGTGGTATCCGCAAGGGTGCTGCTGGCTACGACATCACCTTTGTCCATCCCAAGGGGAATGACGAGTTCCCAATAAGCGGTGAAGGGGTGCTCATTGAGTTGGTACAAGCGCCACCCGAGGTGATTGCTGGATTGAGTTCATAATTTGGTTTTGTAATTAGCAAATAGGGTTCAAATTGGCAAATATATTGGCCATCGACACCTCTTCAGCGTGGTGTTCGGTGGCTTTATCTTTAGGTGATAAAGCACCAGAGTTCAGGCATGAAGCTGTTTCAGCGGGCGCCAGCCAACTGCTATTGCCCTGGGTTGAGTCACTACTAGCTAATGCAAAACTGTCTTTAAAAGATCTTGATGCTATTGCCGTTGGTATTGGACCAGGCGCATTCACGGGAGTTAGATTGGGTGTGGCGGTAGTGCAGGGCCTCGCTATTTCAAACAATCTGCCAGTCATATCAGTTTGTAGCTTAGATGCAATAGCTGCGCAAATCACAAGCGCCGAGATTTATAAAAAGACCAAGCCTCAACGCTTCATGATTGCCGTTGATGCACGCATGGAAGAGATTTATTGGGCGAACTATGAGTCTCAAGCTACTCAATTACCAAAACGCGTGAGTGATATCTACCTTACAAAGCCTGAAGATCTTAATTTTGATGGCGTGCAACTCATGGCAGGTAGCGCTTTAAATGCTTACAGCAGTCGTATGCCGATATTTGATGGCCCTAAGGATGTCGATATCTCAATCTCTGCATTGGGTGTTTTAGAGTGTGCTAAACAATCGTTTAAAGAAGGTTTGCAGGAAGGTGTTCGACTGCTTGAGCCAATGTATGTGCGGAATAAAGTGGCATTTACTACTGCAGAGCGCGAAGGGAGGATGAGGTAATGTCCGATAGTTCCCCTGGGAAAGGGGCTGCAGAGCTCTCGTTCATGCCAATGCAAGCTGCCGACTTGGATGAAGTTCTCAAGATAGAGTCCGTCTCGCACATTCACCCTTGGACAAAGGGTAATTTTTCTGATTCTTTGGCTGCTGGACATTGGGCCTATTGCATTCGCCCGCAAGTAGACCAAATGGTAAAGGGTAGTTATTTGGATCCAGCAGTGCTTTGGGCGTACTGCATTCTCTTTCCTGCGGTAGATGAGTTACACCTGCTCAATATTACGGTGTCGCCCCATTTGCGTAAACTTGGTTTGGGCCAAAGAATGATGGCTGCGATTGAGGGTGTGGCAGCCCAACAAAAAATGCCCCGCATTATTTTGGAGGTAAGGCCAACCAATTTAGCTGCGGTATCGCTCTATCAAAAATTGGGGTACGAACAAATCGGTGTTCGTAAAAACTACTACCCAGCTAATCCAGAGACTGGATCTCGTGAGGATGCGCTCGTTATGGCCAAATCGATTAAGCTAGAGCCATGACCAATACACATTCAGCCTTCTTAAAAGAAATGGGCATCACCGAATGGACTTCCCGGGATGTTGTACAAGCGACAGCCTTAGTATCCGAACAGACTAACGCTCAAGCCTCTCCTGAAGTTGCACATTCAACCCCAAGAATTAGCTATGGAATGTGGTGGTTTTTTGGTAACGAACCACAGGGCGATGCGCAAATCTTGTTCCAAAATATGATTCGTGTATTGGGGCTGGCTAAAAATGAGTGGGCTTGGAAAAATCCAAGTCAGAGTCTGAGTCAGTTGAGCGCCCCTGAAATGCCTGTTGTAGCAATTGCCTTCGGTGGACCTACTGCTCAAAAAATCACTGGAGAAGGGGATCCATTGCCGCAGTTGCGCGAAACGGTTTTAGCTTTAAATACTGGCAATGAGGAAGAGATTCCAGTGATTGCTACTTTTGAACTCAATCAAGTACTTGCAAAACCAAACGATAAAGCGTTGCTCTGGCAGGATCTGTTGTTAGCGAGATCTGTTCTGCAAAACAGTTGATGTAAGCATAAGCAAGCCTATTGCTTATGTTCGCCGATCAGGTGCATGGAGTCATACTCCGCTTGATTCCTGGCGTGGCGTTTAATCACTAGCCACATAATTAGGCTAACAATTAAACCAAATCCGATAATCACAAATTGAACTGGTATATCTAGCCAGATCAGCAGAGAATAAACTAGCAACATCACTAAAACAGAAATGTTTTCGTTAAAGTTTTGTACTGCAATGGAGTGGCCTGCAGACATCAGGACGTGACCACGATGTTGCAACAAGGCATTCATTGGTACTACAAAGTAGCCAGCTAACCAGCCTACTAAGATCAATAAAAAATAAGCAGGCAATAAGCTTAGGGATATCTGAAACTTACCCACTGTAAGGATGCTTGTATTGGGAAGCATATCTGAGTTATAGACTGCCATGATGCAGACTACTAGGCCCATAGCAATGCCATAGGGTAATACCTCTAGCGATTTACGAAGCGGAATACGCCAAGCAGCATAAACAGCGCCACCGGCAACGCCTACAGCGGAAATGGCTTGCAAAATAGCCCCCTGGGATAGGTTCATATGCAAAGCCACTTGCGCCCACTTAATGACAATGAATTGAAGAGTTGCACCAGCACCCCAAAACAAGGTTGTTACCGCTAGGGAGATTTGACCTAAGCGATCATTCCAGAGCGTCTTAAAGCAAATGGCAAAGTCTTTGACCAATTCAATTGGATTGGTTTTCTGGGAAACGTAACGTGCGCCAGTATCTGGAATCTTTAGGTTGATGAGTGCGGCAACAACATAAATCATCATGATGATCAGAATTGCCGACTCGGCTGGCGTATCAATGCCAGTATCAAATGTAGGCATGTCTAGGGCCAAGAGGCTTTGAGATACCGTGCTACTAATCAGTACGCCACCTAAAACGGTGCCTAAAATGATTGAGCTTACCGTTAATCCCTCGATCCAACCATTGGCTGCAACTAATTTTTCAGGAGGTAGAAGTTCGGTCAGAATCCCGTATTTAGCTGGCGAGTAAGCAGCGGCACCTAGGCCGACGATGGCATAGGCCATTAAAGGATGGCTACCGAACAACATGGTCACGCAGCCAACAAACTTAATGGTATTGGTAATAAACATGACATTACCCTTGGGTCGGGAGTCTGCAAAGGCTCCAACAAAGGCTGCTAGAAGAACGTAGGACAATACAAAGAACAATTTGAGCAACGGCGTCATCCAGGCCGGAGCTTGAAGCTGGGCCAAGAGCGCAATAGCGGCAATTAGGAGAGCATTATCGGCAAGCGACGAAAAAAATTGCGCCGCCATAATGATGTAAAAGCTACGGTTCATTCGTACAATCTAGTCATTACTGCAATTAAAGCATGAAAGGAGGGGTGAAAATGGGTGATTCAGCTAACGGCCTGATTAATAGACCAATTTTGGCATCTATTGATACTGCCGCCTTTCGGCATAATTTAAACCGAGTTCGGGAATTGGCGCCAGAATCCAAAATCTGGTCTGTCATCAAAGCTCGAGCCTATGGTCATTGTTTTGAGGCTGCATTAAAGGGGCTGTCCTCTACGGATGGCTTTGCCTTGTTAGATATACAGGACGCTGCCTGGTTAAGGGAGCACGGCTGGCAAGGGCGCATCCTCCTTTTAGAGGGTTTATTTCATGAAAATGAGCTAAGCCGAGCGGAAGATTTAGCATGCGACCTCGTGGTCCACTGTGATGCTCAGGTAGATTGGCTGGAGCGATTTAAAGGTAAAAACCATAAGCCTTTAAGTGTCTTTCTAAAGATGAATACCGGTATGAATCGCTTGGGATTTAAGCCCGAAATATATCGAACTGTTTTTCATCGCTTGCATGCAACTGGTTATCACATGCACCACATGACCCATTTTGCCAATGCTGATCAAGTGGATCAGTTACCCTCAGTTGGAGGTCAACAAGAGTTATTTAATGAAACGATTGCTGGTCTAGAAGGTGCAACATCACTAGCAAACTCTGCAGCTATTTTGTGGCATCGCAACGCCTTAGGCGATTGGGTGCGCCCAGGCATCATGCTCTATGGCGCATCACCAACAGGACTGCATGCTGATATTGAGCATGCCAATCTCAGGGCGGTCATGCAACTTCATAGTGAAATTATTGATATTCAAGAACTTCAAAAAGGGGATCGCATTGGTTATGGCGGTCGTTATGAGGCACCTAATGCCATGCGTATCGGCATTGTGGCTTGTGGCTATGCTGATGGGTATCCACGTCATGCTAAAGATGGCACGCCAGTTTGGGTTGGCAATCGTAATCATGGGATCATTTGCCCTCTGGTTGGAAGAGTCTCTATGGATATGCTGGCGATTGATTTAAGCAATGCGCCAAATGCAGGCATCGGTAGCGTAGTTCAACTCTGGGGTGACAAAGTTCCAGTCGATGATGTGGCGCAAATGAGTGGAACCATTGGTTATGAGTTGCTTTGTGCTGTGGCGCCTAGGGTTCCTGTTGAGATCCAGTAGATAAAGAAAATGCCAAGCCAGTAAATAAAAAATCCTCCACAGCGGAGGATTTTTGTTGATATTGAAACAATCTTACTTATTCCAGAACTGCCACCATCTGCGTTCTTTTTGAACACGTTGACCGGTGATCATCATTTGACTGTCTGGGAAGTTTAATTTGAAGACGCGGGCTGAATCATTGCTTAGTTCAACCATGCCGAGCTTCTCATAAGACTTGGTGAGAATGTAGAGCGCCTCTTCAACTGCAGGTGCGCGATCGTAATCACGTATAACTAGCTGAGCGCGATTGGCTGCGGCCAGATAGGCACCACGTTGATAATAAAAGCGCGCAACAATCACATCCGCCTCAGCAAGAGAATTCACTATATAGCGCATGCGATCTAATGCATCTGGAGCGTACTTGCTGTCTGGGAAACGATCCACTACTACTTTGAACGACTCAAAAGCTTCTTTAGCAGCTTTAGGGTCTCGCTCACTGAGGTCCTGGCCAGTAAAATTGCCAAGCCATCCCAAGTCATCATTAAAGGTAATGAGTCCTTTTAAGTAATAAGCGTAATCTAGACTTTCGCTACCTTGATGTAATTTAATAAAGCGATCAATCGCAACCAGTGCTTGAGTTTGTTCTTGCGCTTTCCAGTAGCAATAAGCAGAGTTAATTTGTGCTTGTTGTGAATAGGGACCGAAAGGAAAACGTGCCTCTAATTTTTCAAAGTACTTGCCGCACTTAGCAAAGTCAGCATCATTGAGTTTGTCAGTGGCTTCAGAATAGAGTTTTGCCTCTGACCAGATGTCTGTGTCATCTTTGCTGCCATCGCTACCTGCGCATCCACCCAAAAGCATTAATGCGAACACGAAGGCTAAAAGCAGGGCAAAAGGAGTGCCACTTATATGGAAGCTCTTTTTTTGTGAGGAAGAATTCCCAGCAAGCCTTAAACTGGCGTCTGATATTACGTCGGACATAACTGAAAGGCTCTCTAAGCGTGGCATTGCCGGAAACTCCTGAATCGAATCCCATTGATTATATCGATGATGAGGATTTCATCTCCCTAGATATCCCTTTGGAGATGGCTGGCGAGCGCTTGGACAAGGTGCTAGCAGGGTCTTTGCCTGATTATTCACGTAATCGCCTTAAGGCTTGGGTTGAAGCTGGCGCCGTTATGGTCGATGGAAAGGTTACTAAAGCCCGTTATTTGCTCCATGGCGGCGAGAGTGTTAAGGTTTTCCCACAGGAAATGCCCGAGCAGTTTGCCTTCAACCCTGAAGATATTCCCCTGGATGTGGTCTACGAGGATGTGGACATCATTGTGGTCAATAAGCCGCCTGGCCTCGTGGTACACCCAGCAGCGGGAAATTGGTCCGGAACCCTGTTAAATGGCCTCTTATTTTATTATCCTGAGCTCAAATCGCTCCCCAGGGCGGGAATAGTGCATCGCCTGGATAAGGACACTTCAGGCCTCATGGTCGTGGCGAGAACATCTCAAGCCCAAACCTCCCTAGTACGTCAACTTCAAGAAAGAACGGTGGGACGTCGCTATTTGGCTTGGGTGTGGGGTGATGCCCCCAGTCAAGGCAAAGTCCTGGCTTCGGTTGGGCGTGATCAGCGAGATCGCCTAAAGATGTCCGCAGGCAGTCCCCAAGGAAAACCAGCAGCTACTTTATTTCGACGCTTAGCCAAGGGTTTGGTTGGAGAGGCTGCTGTCACATTGTTAGAGTGTCGCCTGGAAACAGGGCGCACGCATCAGATTCGTGTTCATCTTGAATCACTCGGTTTTCCATTGGTGGGCGACCCGGTCTACCGCAAAAAGGTTCCGGGTGTAGCTAAAAATCTGTCATTTAATCGCCAGGCCTTACATGCCTTTGCTTTAAGTCTTCAACATCCGGTGAAACATGAGTTGATGACTTGGTTCCGCTTGCCACCACAGGATTTATTGGACTTATTACCGCAAGTTGGAATGAGTGACGAAGTTCTTCCGAAAGAATCTGTTGTGTTGGCCTCTATTGAAAATGAGGCACGCTGATGAGATTGGTTGCTCCTCAATGGCCCGCCCCAAAGTCGGTGCGCACAGCAGTCAGCACAAGGTTAGGCGGGGTAAGTCAAGCTCCATATGATTCTCTAAATCTGGGCGATCATGTGGGCGACCGCGTTGAAGATGTTTTGGCCAATAGAGCTATTTTTACTAAAGACATGCCGGGTGAGCCTATCTGGTTAAAGCAGACTCACCAAACAACAGTAAGCACTCCGAAAAGTCGAGACTTAAACCGGGGGCTGGCAATTGAGGCTGATGCCTCGGTTACTAATGCTCTTGAAGAGGTCTTGGTCATCATGACGGCAGACTGCTTGCCAGTGTTATTTACTAACTCCAAAGGGACTGCCGTTGGTGCTGCACATGCTGGCTGGAGGGGTCTTTGTGCTGGAATTCTGGAAAATACGATTACTGAGTTGCTCAAAATTTCTGATGGATCCACTGCGGCAGACTTCATGGCTTGGCTAGGACCAGCAATTGGACCTGAATCATTTGAGGTTGGAGAGGATGTTGTGAAGTCATTTCAAGATTCCGGCTTTCCTGTTCCAAAAAATGCATTCACAGAAATACCTCATAAACCTGGAAAGTTTCTTGCAGATATCTACCTGTTGGCACGAGCACGTTTAGAGGCTTGTGACGTAAAAATGATTTTCGGTGGCGAATACTGCACTGTTCGAGATCAGCACCAGTTTTTTTCTTACCGTCGTGATGGCAAGACTGGAAGATTTGCCTCAGCTATCTGGATTGAAAAATAGCTTGTGCACAAAAGCATGCGGGTTAGTACTAGCCCGTGCACCAAGCTAGGGTTATTGCGTATAACTCTATAGTGCTTAAGGGCGGAGAATGTCTCTAATTAATTGAAGAGACTACTATGTTTGCAGGCATGAATACCGGTGCAACACCATCTTTGGCACCGCATCATATGGCGCTAATTCCACCAGAGCGTTTATCTGAAATCCAGAAAGAATATTTCACGGAGTTGGCACACATTGCCACTAACCCTGAGGCCATTGAAGTTAAAGATCGCCGTTTTGCGGGGAAGGCTTGGCACTCATCCTGGAGCAAAGTGATTGCTGCAACCTATTTGCTTAACTCTAAACATCTGATGGCATTGGCCAACGCAGTAGATGCAGATGAGAAGCAAAAGCAAAAAATTCTGTTTACTACTGAGCAAATGATTGATGCGCTTTCGCCATCAAACTTTATAGCGACTAATCCAGAAGTATTGGAAAGCATTATTAGCTCCCAAGGGCAATCTATTCAAAAAGGGATTGTGAATTTGTTGGGAGATATGAAAAAAGGTAAGGTCTCTCAAACAGATGAATCTGCTTTTGAAGTGGGCAAAAATATTGCCACTACAGAAGGTCATGTGGTATTTCGTAATGAGTTATTCGAGCTAATTCAATACACGCCATTAACAGAGCAAGTATTTGAACGCCCTTATTTAATGGTGCCACCATGCATCAATAAGTATTACATTCTCGATTTACAGCCTGACAACTCTGTAGTACGCCATATGGTGAGCCAAGGCCATACCGTGTTCTTGGTCTCCTGGAAGAACCCAGATGCTTCCATGGCGGAAGTAAGTTGGGATGATTACGTAGGTAAGGGCGTTATCAAAGCAATTGAAGTCGTAAAAGAAATCGGCGATACCGAGCAAATTAATATCTTAGGGTTCTGCGTTGGCGGCACCTTAACTAGCTCTGCATTAGCCGTGCTGGCAGCCCGTAACGAGCACCCAGCAGCAAGCTTGACGCTCCTAACCACTTTATTGGATTTCACGGATACCGGAATTCTCGATGTCTTTATCGATGAAGGTATGGTGGAGATGCGCGAGAACTCTATTGGTGGTAAAGGTGGCAAGTACGGCATGATGTCAGGCCTTGATTTGGGCAACACCTTTTCATTCTTGCGACCCAATGATTTGGTATGGAACTACGTAGTGGAGAACTATCTCAAAGGCAACTCACCACCCCCATTTGATTTACTGTATTGGAACGGCGACTCCACCAATCTTCCTGGTGCAATGTACTGCTGGTATCTGCGCCACACTTATTTGCAAAATGATTTAGTCAAGCCTGGCAAAGTAAAAATTTGCGGTGAAAAAGTAGATCTCGGAAAAATCAATTGCCCCGCCTATATTTATGCATCGCAAGAAGATCATATTGTTCCGTGGCAATCTGCTTATGAATCAACTCATCTTCTCAAAGGTAAGAATCACTTTGTATTAGGTGCGTCTGGACATATTGCAGGGGTGATTAATCCTCCGGCAAAAAATAAGCGCTATTACTTTGAAAATAACGAGATTGCTCCAACAGCCCAGGAGTGGCTAGAGGGTGCAAAACAAATACCAGGCAGTTGGTGGCCTGATTACACCAAATGGCTTGAGCAATTTGGTGGTGCAAAGAAAGCAGCAAGTACTACTTTTGGAAATACAAAATACAAAAAAATGGAAGCAGCACCTGGTGTGTATGTAAAAGAAAAAGCAACACCGGAACTCAACTAATAATTAACGAATGTTTTAAAAAGGGGAAAGTAATGTCTCAAAAAGTCGCATATGTAACTGGTGGTATGGGTGGTATTGGTACCGCTATCTGTCAACGTCTGGCTAAAGATGGCTTTAAAGTGATCGCTGGCTGCGGCCCAAATTCTCCGCGTAAAGATCGCTGGATTGGTGAGCAAAAAGCCTTGGGTTATGACTTTATCGCTTCTGAGGGTAATGTTTCCGATTGGGATAGTACGGTTGCAGCCTTTGAGAAGGTTAAGGCTGAAGTAGGTCGCGTAGATGTACTGGTAAATAACGCCGGCATTACCCGTGACAGCGTTTTCCGCAAAATGACCCCAGACGCATGGAAAGCTGTGATTGATACCAATCTGAATTCCTTGTTTAACGTTACCAAACAAGTGATTGACGGTATGGTTGAAAACAACTGGGGCCGGATTATTAATATTTCTTCTGTAAACGGTCAAAAAGGCCAGTTTGGTCAGGCGAACTATTCGACTGCAAAGGCAGGTCTGCACGGCTTTACTATGGCCCTAGCTCAAGAAGTTGCCACTAAGGGCGTTACTGTAAATACGGTATCCCCTGGTTATATCGGCACTGATATGGTTAAAGCCATCCGCGAAGACGTCCTAGAAAAGATCGTTTCTGGCATTCCAGTCAAGCGCTTGGGCACTCCTGAAGAGATCGCCTCTATCTGTTGCTGGATCGCTTCTGAAGATGGTGGCTATGCTACTGGTGCAGACTTCTCCTTAAACGGCGGTATCCACACTGGTTAATATTGCACTGCAACAATTAATTCAGCATTTGAAGTACATGCAGTACGCAACACAGCGTATTTACCTTTTGGTCAACTTAAGGCTAAACTACGCTGATGTTGCGATGCAGTAAATAGTAAGGAAAATACATGGTTACCCGCGCTAAACGAGCTGGCGAAGATCGGCTCATCAAGAAGTATCCGAATCGTCGTCTCTACGATACCCAGACAAGTACATATGTCACGCTATCTGACATCAAAAACTTAGTTATGGCCAATGAAGTATTCAAAGTGGTCGATGCTAAAACTGAAGAAGATTTAACGCGCAACATCTTGCTGCAAATCATTCTTGAGGAAGAGGCTGGTGGCGCACCAGTGTTCTCTTCACAAATGCTCTCTCAAATCATTCGCTTTTATGGAAACTCCATGCAAGGTTTGATGGGAAATTATCTTGAAAAGACCATGCAATCGTTTGTAGATATCCACAATAAGCTTGGTGATCAAACGAAGGGTCTTGGTGCTGGCAGTACGCCAGAGGCTTGGTCACAAATGATGAATCTCCAAAACCCGCTGATGCAAGGTTTGATGGGTAACTACATGGAGCAAAGCAAAGATCTCTTTATCAAAATGCAAGAGCAGGTACAAGGCTCACAGAATATCTTTGGAAACTTTCCATTTACCCCTCAGTCCAATAAACCTGAAAAAGAATAGTTGTGGCCGGGAAAATTGGATTTGTATCCTTAGGGTGCCCTAAGGCACTTGTAGACTCTGAACTTATCCTGACGCAATTGAGCGCTGAGGGATATGAGACCGCCAAGGATTACTCTGGCGCCGATCTTGTAGTTGTGAATACCTGTGGCTTCATTGACTCAGCCGTAGAGGAGAGTCTTTCGGCTATTGGCGAGGCTCTCGCTGAAAATGGCAAAGTCATTGTGACTGGTTGTCTAGGCGCCAGAAAAAATGCCGACGGCAATGATCTTATCTCGAGCATTCATCCTAAGGTCCTCGCCGTTACAGGGCCTCATGCTACCGACGAGGTAATGCAAGCCATTCATTTGCATCTACCTAAACCGCATGATCCATTCACTGATTTAGTTCCCCCGGCTGGCGTCAAACTGACACCAAAGCATTACGCCTACCTCAAAATTAGTGAAGGCTGCAACCATCGTTGTACTTTCTGCATCATTCCCAATATGCGTGGTGATTTAGTTTCACGGCCGATTGGTGAAGTGTTGCTTGAGGCTAAAAGATTGTTTGAGTCTGGCGTAAAAGAGTTACTAGTTGTCTCACAAGACACCAGCGCCTATGGTGTTGATATTCAATATCGCACTGGCTTTTGGGATGGCAAACCAGTCAAAACGAAAATGTTTGATTTGGTAAATGCTTTAAATCAAATTGCTCGCGAGCATCAGGCTTGGGTGCGATTGCATTATGTTTATCCCTACCCGCATGTGGATGATGTGTTGCCTTTGATGGCCGAGTTTTCGGAAAATGGTTATGGTGTTCTACCGTACTTGGACATTCCATTGCAGCATTCCCACCCAGATGTTCTCAAGCGCATGAAGCGTCCTGCGAGTGGTGAGAAGAATTTGGAGCGCATCTTAGCGTGGCGCGAAGCTTGTCCTGATTTAGTTATTCGCAGCACCTTTATTGCAGGCTTTCCTGGAGAAACTGAAGAAGAGTTTGCACACCTTCTTAATTTCTTGGATGAGGCGCAAATTGATCGCGCTGGCTGTTTTGCATATTCACCCGTTGAGGGTGCTACAGCAAACCAATTGGATAACCCAATTCCTTCTGAAATTAGAGAAGAGCGGCGCGCCAGGTTTATGGCTAAAGCCGAAGATATTTCAATAAAACGGCTTGCTAAAAAAATAGGCAAGCGTGTTCAGGTCATCATTGATCGGGTAGATCAGTCTGGTGGAATTGGCAGAACGATTGGCGATGCCCCAGAAATTGATGGTCTAGTGAGGGTTTTGCCTCCTAGCAAGCCCTCTAAGCGCTATCGTGCCGGTGAAATCATCAAGGCTACTGTAAATAGCTCCCAAGGGCATGACCTAATAGCCGAAACTTGACGAATGCAATAAAACTGATAGTTGGATTACTTATTTAGTACAAAGTCAGCCTATTAATTGGGCTTAGCAAAGGGGATTAATATGAGTCGTGATGTCGTTGTCTTAAGTGCAGTTCGTTCCGCAATTGGCACCTTTAACGGTGCTCTGAGTAGTTTTGAGCCTTCCGAGCTCGGCGGTATCGTGATGAAAGAGGCGGTAGCACGTTCAGGCGTAGATCCTGCTTTGATTAATTACATTACTGTGGGTAACACTATTCCTACAGATAGTCGCTATGGCTATGTTGCCCGTGTCGCATCGATCCAGGCTGGCCTGCCAATGGAATCAGTGGCAATGGCATTAAATCGTTTGTGTAGCTCTGGCTTGCAAGCAATTATTACAACCGCACAGCAAATTATGTTGGGCGATTGTGACTATGGCATTGGTGGTGGCGTGGAAGTAATGTCCCGTGGCATGTATGGCTCTCCAGCGATGCGCAGTGGTGCACGCATGGGCGATACCAAAATGATCGACTTGATGGTTGGTATTTTGACTGACCCATTTGGTGTTGGTCATATGGGCGTTACAGCAGAAAATCTTGTTGAAAAATGGAAGTTAACACGTGATGAGCAAGATGCTCTAGCCGTTGAATCGCATCGTCGTGCCGCCAATGCAATTAAAGAAGGTCGCTTTAAATCTCAGATCGTGCCAATCACTATTAAAACTCGTAAGGGTGATGTAGTGTTTGATACCGACGAGCATGTGAAGCCTGAAACTACGATGGAAACGCTTGCCAAGATGAAGGCAGTGTTCAAAAAAGAGGGTGGTTCCGTAACGGCTGGTAATGCATCAGGCATTAATGATGGTGCCGCATTCTTTGTATTGGCTGATGCTGAAACTGCAAAGAAAGCCGGTCATAAGCCTATCGCTCGCTTGGTGTCTTATGCAGTTGCTGGTGTTCCAAACCACATCATGGGTGAAGGCCCAATTCCTGCAACCAAATTAGCTCTTGAGCGCGCCGGTCTGAAATTGGATCAAATGGACGTAATTGAGTCTAACGAGGCTTTTGCTGCACAAGCGTTGGCTGTTACTAAAGGTTTGGGTTTAGATCCAGCCAAGACTAACGTCAACGGTGGTGCAATCGCTTTGGGTCACCCAATTGGCTGTTCTGGCGCTGCGATTGCTACTAAGGCAATCCATGAGTTACACCGCGTTCAAGGTAAATATGCTTTGGTAACAATGTGTATTGGTGGTGGACAAGGTATTGCTACTATTTTTGAACGCCTGTAAGAGCAACGCGCGCAACAATTACCCTGATCTCTTGGGTAAAAGCTTAAGAGATCAGTAGTAAAGCAGCATCTAAGCCGACTCGGTCAAAAGCCGCGTCGGCTTTTTCTTTGACAACAGGCTTTGCTTGGTAAGCAACGCTGATGCCTGAGCCATTCATCATTATCAGATCATTGGCACCATCACCCATGGTGATGGCATTCGCTTTTGTGCAGCCAAGGCGAGCACAAGCTTCATCTAGATGGGTGGCCTTCGCTGCGCCATCGACAATGTCGCCAAGAACCTTGCCGGTAAGCTTGCCATCGATGATCTCTAGTGTATTGGCCTGAGTTTGCTTAAAGCCTAATTGCTCACGTAACTTTTCAGTAAAGAAAGTAAAGCCGCCTGAGACAAGCAGGGTGTACAAACCACGTTCATGAGCCCCGGCTAAAAGTTCTACTGCTCCTGGGTTGGGTCGTAAGCGCTCTCGATAAACAGATTCAAGTGCATCAGCATGTACGCCTTCTAAAAGAGCAACTCGCCTTCTTAAACTTTCTTTAAAGTCTTTGATTTCACCACGCATAGTAGCTTCGGTAATTTCAGCTACAGCGGACTTCTTGCCCGTGAAATCAGCAATCTCATCAATGCATTCAATATTAATCAACGTTGAATCCATATCCATTGCTAGTACACGAATGTCTTGTGGCAATAGATTTGGCTTTAGAAAGCACAGATCGGCATTAAAGCTTGCTGCAATAGTTCGCAGTTGCTCACGTTGAGTTGTATCCAGATGGGCACTTGATTCAAAACGCTCGGAGTAATAGCTCCCGTTGCTGGTTTGGCCGCCGCTAGAGTGCAGTGAAATGCCAAACTTTAAGGCCTGATCTTTTAATGAAAATACGAGCTTATCAGCAATAGGCTCTCTAGAAAGGGCAACAAGAACTTGGTAATTGGGCATGTCTTAATAATATCGGATTGTTAGTTTACTTTTGCAGAGCTCAATACTGCAGAATCGTTGAGGCGTCGCAAGATATTGCGTATAGCGTCAAGACGTTGTTCTAACTTCTCGAATTCACGGTCTTTTTGAGGAAGCACCTTAAGCTTATCTTGGCCATTAAGTTGAATATGCTTAGAGGACTGGATAAGCTGAATAATCTTCATTGGGTCAATCGGTGGATTTGGGATAAATTGAATCTGAATAGATGCAGGTGTGGCATCAATCTTTTTAATTCCAAAGCCGGTCATCTCTAAACGTAGACGATGGGTCTCATAAAACGATTTAGCTTGATCGGGAAGGTCGCCGAAACGATCAACCAATTCTTCACGCAACCCCATGAGCTCAGAAAAATCATTTGTACCAGCAAACCGCTTGTATAAGGATAGGCGCTCGTGAACGTCAGGGCAGTAGTCCTCTGGAAATAGGGCGGGAACGCCAAGATTGACATCGGTGGTTGCTTGCAATGGTGAAAGTAAATCAGGCTCCTTCCCGCTACGCAGGGACTTAACAGCACGATTAAGCATCTCGGTATACAGCTGGAAGCCAATCTCATGAATTTCGCCGGATTGTTTGTCGCCTAGAACCTCACCGGCTCCCCGAATTTCTAGATCATGCATAGCTAAATAGAAGCCAGAACCAAGCTCTTCCATGGCTTGAATAGCATTAAGACGCAACTGCGCTTGCTTACTGAGTGCCTCAGGATCTGGCACTAGTAAATAAGCATAGGCTTGGTGATGTGAGCGACCTACACGGCCACGCAGTTGGTGTAATTGAGCTAAACCAAACTTATCGGCGCGGTGCATGATGATGGTGTTAGCTGTGGGTACGTCAATGCCAGTCTCAATAATCGTGGTACACAGCAAAATATTGGTACGCTGGGTAACAAATTCACGCATGACAGATTCCAGCTCGCGTTCATGCATCTGTCCGTGCGCAACACTAATACGTGCCTCCGGAATCAGCTCTTGTAAAGCATGCTTGCGATTCTGAATCGTTTCAACTTCGTTATGCAGGAAGTAGACCTGGCCGCCACGTTTAATTTCACGAAGCACGGCCTCACGAATAACGCCATCTCCCTCTCGACGAACAAAGGTCTTAATTGCCAAACGTTTCTGAGGGGCAGTGGCAATAATAGAGAACTCACGTAATCCTTCCATAGCCATGCCCAAGGTTCTTGGGATGGGCGTAGCAGTTAGCGTCAGAATATCGACTTCAGCACGCAATGCCTTAAGAGCATCTTTTTGCCGTACTCCAAAGCGATGCTCCTCGTCCACAATCACTAGGCCAAGATTGGCAAATTGCGTCTCCTTGGAAAGTAACTTATGTGTGCCAATAATGATGTCTGCATCACCTTTGGCAATGGCCTCTAGGGCTGCATTAATTTCCTTGGTTGTTTTAAAGCGTGACAATTCAACAATGCGGACCGGCCAATCGGCAAATCGATCTTTCCAGGTAGCCACATGTTGCTCAGCTAGTAGGGTGGTTGGCGCCAAAATGGCGACTTGTTTGCCGCCCATGACTGCAACAAAGCTTGCTCGGAGCGCTACTTCGGTCTTCCCAAAGCCAACATCTCCGCAGACTAAGCGGTCCATTGGCGTGCCGCTCGTCATATCACCAATAACGGCTGCAATAGCATTGGCTTGGTCTGGAGTTTCTTCAAAGCCAAAGCTTTCTGCAAAAGCAGCATAGTCATGGGCTGAGAATTCAAAAGCATGACCCTTGCGTATCGCTCTAGCCGCATAGAGACCTAATAGCTCTGCTGCGGTATCTCGAATTTGTTGGGCGGCCTTGCGTTTGGCCTTATCCCATTGGCCCGAACCTAATTGATGCAGTGGAGCTGAATCAGGGTCAGAGCCTGCATAACGTGTGACCATTTGTAATTGCTGAACAGGAACATACAAAGTTGCCTGTCCTGAATATTGCAAATGCAAAAACTCTTCAAAAATTGGCGCCTCTTTAGGAGGAGCTAAATTCAGAAGCACTAATCCCTGGTAGCGACCAATGCCATGTTCAGCATGAACTACGGGATCGCCGATCTTTAGCTCAGACAGATCCTTAAAGAGCATGTCAGGATCAGCATTCTCATTACTTTTACCTTTACGCCTCTGTCGTGCTGTTGTAGTAAATAACTCTGCCTCGGTAATAACGAGGAGATTTTCAGCTGGCCATGAAAATCCATTAAAGAGTGGTGCAGTGACCAATCCAAATAATGAATCACTTTTAATAAACTCGGCAATGCTGTCAAAGCTCTCTGGCTTTAGCGGGTAGAGCGGTTTACCGTCCAATCCAGCAACCGAGTTACTTTCATCAAAGAGCTGTCGAATCGATTCTTTACGTCCTGCACTGTCGCTGCAAACTAATACACGAACCTTTTCAGATGACACCACTTTTCTGAGAAGATTTATCGGATCAGTATCGCGGCGATGGACCGCAATATCTGGTACAGCTAAGAATTGACTTTTTTCAGCGCCGTCTTTTTCTAGTGTTAGTCGTGCATACGATTTAGAGGTAGAGAAAAATTCGTCGATATCCAGAAATAATTCTTTTGGAGGGAGAATGGGGCGATCAAGATCGTGTTTGAGGAACTCATAACGAGAAAGCGTGTCCTTCCAAAACCCTTTGATGGTTTCTTCAACATCGCCAATACTGACAAGCCATACAGGATCACCTGAGCGCGGAAAGTAATCAAAAAGGTTGGATTTCTCTTCAAAGAAGAGGGGTAGGTAGGATTCAATACCTGCACTAGGTATGCCTAGGTTGGCATCTTTGTAAATAGAGCAGCGACTCGGATCACCCTCAAATACTTCTCTCCAGCGGCCTCTAAAAGCAGTGCGTGAAGCATCATCAAATGGAAATTCATGGCCAGGAAGAAGGCGGACTTCCTTGACGGGGTATAGGCTTCGTTGCGTATCCGGATCAAACGCCCGAATCTGTTCAATTTCATCACCAAAGAGATCCAATCGGTATGGCAGATTTGATCCCATAGGAAATAAATCAAATAAACCACCCCGAATACTATATTCACCGGGACGTATTACAGCGCTCACAGGATCATAGCTAGCTTGTTGCAGTTGCAGCTTTAGTGCAGCTTCATTCAGTTTGTCACCTTGCCGAAAGAAAAAAGTATGGCCAGATAAAAAGTTCGGCGGCCCCAATCTTTGCAAAGCAGTTGTCACTGGAACTAAAACAATATCGCAACTACCATTCAGTAATTCATACAGAGTGGCAAGCCGTTCAGAAACCAAATCTTGATGTGGTGAAAAATGGTCATAAGGAAGAATTTCCCAATCAGGCAAAAGCCGGGTTTTTAGCTGCGGAGCAAAAGCGGGGATTTCTTCTAGAAGCCTCTGGGCTTCCTGCGCTTGAGCGCAAAAAATAACCATCACTGAAAACTGATCACGGTAGCGCAGGGCGGTTTGAGCGATTAAAGCGGCATCTGCCGAGCCCACCAGCCCTGAAAAGGTAAAGCGCTGCCCAGCCCGCGGAGCAGGTATAGGGGGTGCTAGATTTAATGCATCAGACATCTGCGCTCATTATAGAATCAGGTATGCACCCTGGAAATCATTCCATTAAGAAATGCCATGCCCTTTTGCCAACAGCAGGTACTGGCTCGCGCCTAGGTGGTGAGTTACCTAAGCAGTTTCAGCAGCTAGCCGGCAAGCCCATGGTCTCTTATGCTCTAGAAGCCTTTAAAGGATCTCCGCTGATCCAGTCTATTTGGATTGGTGTCAGCCCTGGCTTTATCGAGAACCCCATCTTAGGAACTATCGCTAACGCTGGGGCCGATATACATGTTGTAGCAACCGGTGGACCAACTCGACAAGAAACAGTCCGAAATACTCTAGCTGCAATGCTAAAGGCAGGCATTCCTGAGGATGACTGGATACTGGTTCATGATGCAGCTAGACCAGGTATCACCCCGGCATTAATTGGGAAACTCATTCACTCAGTACAGGCATCTAATAGTGGTGGCATCCTAGCTGTTCCCTTGGCTGATACCTTAAAACAGGCTGATCTAGATTCAGTGATTGCTGGAAACATCCCGCACTCAGAGAGAACTATTCCGCGCGAGTATCTCTGGCAAGCGCAAACGCCACAGATGTTTGGATTAAAACAATTGCATGATGCCGTTCAAGATGCTATCCGCCTTGAGGCTGACGTTACTGATGAGGCTAGCGCAATCGAGTTAACTGGGGCAAAACCTTTATTGATTGAAGGTGCCGCTCGTAACTTTAAGGTTACGCATCCTGCCGATTGGGAGTTAATGCAATTGCTGTTAAGTTCCCGCGCCAAACAATGAGAAACCCAATATGACTCAAAGCAATCCCCATATTCCGCAATTTCGTATTGGCCAAGGTTACGACGTACATGCATTGGTAGCGGACCGAAAATTGATTCTGGGTGGAGTTCATGTGCCCTTTGAAAAGGGTTTATTGGGTCACTCGGATGCAGATGCATTATTGCACGCCTTAACAGATGCATTATTGGGCGCTGCAGGTTTAAATGATATTGGGCAGTTATTTCCGGATACAGATCCTCAATTTAAGGATATGGACAGTCGAATCTTGCTTAGAGCGGCCTTGCAAAAGATCCAGGCAGCGGGATTTCAGATTGGAAACGTTGATGCCACTATTATTTGCCAAAAGCCGAAATTGGCGGATTTTTTGCCAGAAATGGTCCGCAATATTGCTTCAGATTTGGCTGTGACCCCCAGTCACGTCAATCTTAAGGCTAAGACAAATGAATCCCTGGGCCATTTAGGCAGAGGCGAGGGCATTGCCGTCCATGCCGTTGCTTTGCTCTACAAGGCCTAAAAGATCCTCTAAAACCCTAGGCATTGTAGAATTACGGTCTTTAGAGTGAAGTCTAGGCTTGGCAGTTTGCGGATATCGCGAGGATGGCGAAATTGGTAGACGCACCAGGTTTAGGTCCTGACGCCAGAAATGGTGTGGGGGTTCGAGTCCCCCTCCTCGCACCACAAGATTGCTACTTGGCTTGGACTTCACATTTCCAGATTTAAATTAAGAGACGAGAATGGCTGTGCAGATAGAAAATTTAGGTTCACTAGACCGCAAAATGACTTTGGAATTCGCTCGTGCCGATTTGGCAAAAGCGCGTGAAGCCCGTTTGGCTAAAGTTGGTAAGACCATGAAAATGGCTGGCTTCCGCCCAGGCAAGGTACCAAAGAACCTCGTTGAAAAACAACATGGCATGCAAGTGGATTTCGAGCTCCAATTTGATAAAGCTGCTGAACTCTTTTATGACCAAGCTCAAAAAGAAGGTATTGCTTTAGCTGGTCAACCACGCCTTGAGCCAAAGAATGAAATTGATGCTGACAAGATTGTTTTTGATGCTTTCTTTGAAGTGTTGCCAGAAGTAAAAATTGGCGACTTTAGCAAGGCAGAAGTTACCAAACACACAACCGATATTGGCGAGGCAGAAATTGACCGCGCCTTAGATGTGCTGCGTAAGCAGCAGGTTCATTACCACCCACGCGGTGAAGCTGGTGCCCATGGCGACGGCGGCTCTAATGTTGCTGCACAAAGCGGTGACCAAGTGGTGATTGATTTTGTTGGCAAGATTGATGGCGTTGAGTTTGCTGGTGGTAAAGCAGAAAACTTTGAATACGTACTGGGCGAAGGGCGCATGCTGCCTGAGTTCGAAGCTGCAACATTGAGCCTTAAAGCAGGCGAGAGCAAATCTTTCCCATTAAGTTTCCCTGCTGATTACCATGGCAAAGACGTTGCAGGCAAAACAGCAGAGTTCACTATTACTGTGAAGTCAGTCAATTGGCCGCATCTACCAGCTGTTGATGATGCATTTGCATTGTCTTTAGGTGTTACTGAAGGCGGCGTTGCGAAAATGCGTTCTGAAGTAAAAGAAAATTTAGATCGCGAAGTGAAGCGTCGCATTACTTCTTTACTCAAGAATGAAGTAATGGACAAGCTCAATAGCTTGTGCGAACTCGATGTTCCTAAGTCTTTAGTTGCCTCCGAGCAAGAGCGCTTAGTTGAAGGCGCTCGTCAAGATTTAATGCAGCGCGGTGTTCCGAATGCTAAAGATGCCCCAATCCCCGCTGAAATTTTCGCTGAGCAAGCTACCAAGCGTGTTCGTCTTGGCTTGATCCTGAGCGAGTTGGTTAAAAAGCAAAACTTGGCTGCTACCGCAGACCAAATTAAAGCCGAAATTGACGAGCAAGCTGCTACATACGAAGATCCAAAAGAAGTGGTGCGTTGGTTCTACAGCAATCCGAGTCGCTTGAAGGATATTGAAAACCTCGTGCTTGAAGATAACGTGATTAAGTATTTCACATCCCAAGCCAAGGTAATTGATAAAGCAGTTACCTTCGAAGAACTCAGCAAGCTAAACTAAGTTAACTACTAAGTCATCCATTTACCCACAAGAGGTTTCGAAATGATCTACAACCATTCTCAGTCTGAAAATCTAGAACCAAAAGGCTTGGGCTTGGTTCCAATGGTAATTGAAACCTCTGGTAGAGGTGAACGTGCTTACGATATCTACTCTAGATTATTGCGTGAGCGTGTAGTCTTTTTGGTTGGCGAAGTAAACGACCAAACTGCTAATTTGGTAATCGCGCAATTGCTGTTCCTTGAGAGTGAAAATCCAGATAAAGAAATTTCTCTGTATATCAACTCTCCAGGTGGTTCAGTGTCTGCAGGATTGGCTATCTACGACACAATGCAATTCATCAAACCGCATGTCAGTACATTGTGTATGGGCATGGCAGCAAGTATGGGCGCATTCTTATTGTGTGCTGGTGAAAAAGGTAAGCGCTATGCTTTGCCAAATTCACGCGTCATGATTCATCAGCCATTAGGTGGTGCACGCGGTCAAGCATCTGACATTGAGATTCAAGCTCGTGAGATTTTGTATTTGCGTGAGCGCTTGAACAAAATTTTGGCAGACCGCACCGGCCAATCAATCGAAACGATTGCCAAGGATACTGATCGCGACAACTTTATGTCTGCTGAGCAAGCCCGTGATTATGGTTTGATCGATAAGGTTATCGAGAAGCGTCCTTAATCTTTCATAGAAATATACAGAGTCCATTTTGAGCGATACCAACACTACGAATTCAGCAGACAAAGTTCTGTATTGCTCTTTTTGCGGCAAGAGCCAGCATGAAGTTAAAAAACTTATTGCCGGGCCATCTGTTTTTATTTGCGATGAGTGCATTGATCTTTGCACAGACATTATTCAAGAAGAAATTGCCAAGCTACCTAAAGAAGATGGTGATGACTCTCTACCAACACCACATCAGATTCGTGAAAACTTAGACCAATACGTTATTGGTCAAGATCATGCCAAGAAAACATTGGCAGTTGCCGTATACAACCACTACAAGCGCCTACAGTATTTGCCTAAGCCTAAAAAAGAGAAACTAGATAAGGATGGCAAGCCAGTAGAGGGCGCAGAAAAGAAAGAGTCTAAGCTCCCTGCTAAAGCAATGGTTGATGGTGTAGAGCTTGCAAAGAGTAATATTTTGTTGATTGGGCCTACTGGCTCAGGTAAAACATTATTAGCCCAGACTTTGGCGCGCATGTTAGATGTGCCATTTGTGATGGCTGATGCAACCACCTTAACTGAGGCAGGTTATGTTGGCGAAGACGTTGAAAACATCATCCAAAAATTATTACAAGCTTGCGACTACAACGTAGAAAAAGCGCAGCGCGGCATTGTCTATATTGATGAGATCGATAAGATTTCACGCAAGTCAGATAACCCGTCTATTACCCGCGATGTATCGGGAGAAGGTGTTCAGCAAGCTCTGTTAAAGCTGGTTGAGGGCACGATGGCTTCTGTGCCGCCGCAAGGTGGGCGTAAGCATCCTAATCAAGATTTCTTGCAAGTAGATACAACGAATATTTTGTTTATTTGTGGCGGTGCATTTGATGGCCTTGAAAAAGTCATTCAGCAGCGTACCGCTAAAACAGGTATTGGATTCAATGCGACTGTTCCTGGTAAAGATGACCGCGGTGTCAGTGACCTCTTGATTGAAGTTGAGCCAGAAGATCTGATTAAGTTTGGCTTGATTCCAGAGTTAATTGGACGCTTGCCCGTTGTTGCGACTTTGGCTCAATTGGATGAAGAGGCTTTAATTCAGATTCTGACCGAACCTAAAAATGCCTTAGTTAAGCAATATCAGGCACTTTTGACTATGGAGGGCTCTGAGCTCGAAGTACGTCGCGAGGCACTATCAGCTATTGCCAAGAAGGCAATCGCCCGCAAAACTGGCGCTCGTGGCCTGAGATCCATTCTTGAAGGTTCTTTGATGGATGTCATGTATGACCTGCCATCCCTGAAGAATGTCCAGAAAGTGGTTATCGACGAAAGTAGCATTGCTGAGGGCGGAAAACCGCTTTTGGTCTATAAACAGGATGCCGAACTAGCAGATTTAAGCAAAAAAGCTTAAATTCCTAGGGTTTTCGCTATTTTTTGGGCATTTTTGCCCCTTTTTTGTCTATTTACCCCTTGTTTTTCTCTAAAGCCTACCCATATAGGTAGTATGCTACTCATGAATAATGTCTCTATTTAGTGGTTGTTGATTCAATTGCTACTAAACAAGACTTTTGAGGTTTGATTACTTTGGAGGATTTGCCCCATGCCTGGCCACTTATTGTTACCCTCTGAACCAATTCAACTACCTTTGCTCCCATTGCGGGACGTAGTTGTATTTCCTCATATGGTGATCCCGTTGTTTGTGGGTCGCCCAAAATCGATTAAAGCCCTCGAGGCTGCCATGGAAACTGGCAAAAATGTCCTTTTGGTAGCCCAAAAAACGGCCGCTAAGGACGAGCCCGTTATTGAGGACCTCTATGAGGTCGGCTGTATTGCCAATATTTTACAAATGCTCAAGTTGCCTGATGGCACTGTGAAGGTGCTTGTTGAAGGTGTACAGCGCGCAGAAGTTAGTCAAATTGAAGATAGTCTTGGTTACTTTAATTGCGAAGCAACGCCAACCGCTATCAATTCAATTGATGCGCATGAAACCGAAGCCTTGCGCCGCGCAATCATGGCGCAGTTCGATCAATACGTAAAACTCAATAAAAAAGTACCTCAAGAGATTCTCTCTTCTCTGGGTGGTATAGATGACCCAAGCCGCTTGGCTGACACTATCTGTGCGCATCTACCGGTGAAGCTGGAGCAAAAACAACGTTTGCTTGAGATGATGGACGTTGTACAACGTTTGGAAAGCTTGCTGGCTGATCTCGAGAGTGAGATCGACATACTACAGGTTGAGAAGCGTATTCGTGGACGCGTAAAGCGTCAGATGGAAAAGAGTCAACGCGAGTATTACCTCAATGAGCAAGTGAAAGCGATTCAGAAAGAGTTGGGCGAGGGTGAGGAGGGTGCCGATCTCGAAGAGCTCGAGAAGCGCATCAAGGCTGCACGCATGCCTAAAGAAGCATTGAAAAAGGCGGAATCAGAACTTAAGAAGCTCAAGTTGATGTCGCCCATGTCTGCAGAGGCAACGGTCATCCGCAACTTTATTGATACGCTGGTAAATCTGCCTTGGAAGAAAAAAACCAAGATCAATAACGACCTTACTAATGCTGAGAAAGTATTGGACGAAGATCACTATGGTTTAGATAAGGTCAAAGAGCGTATTTTGGAGTACCTCGCAGTTCAACAGCGCGTTGATCGTGTCAAGGCTCCGATTCTTTGTTTAGTCGGTCCTCCTGGGGTTGGTAAAACTTCTTTAGGTCAATCTATCGCGCGTGCGACCAATCGAAAATTTGTCCGCATGGCCTTAGGTGGTGTGCGTGATGAATCTGAGATTCGTGGTCACCGTCGTACCTACATTGGATCGATGCCTGGCAAGATTCTGAGTAGCCTCACCAAGGTGGGCGTTCGTAATCCTTTATTCCTTCTTGATGAAGTAGACAAGATGGGTATGGATTTCCGCGGAGATCCAGCCAGTGCTTTGTTGGAGGTTTTAGATCCAGAACAAAATCACACCTTCCAAGATCACTATGTAGAAGTTGATTTTGATCTATCAGATGTGATGTTCGTGGCTACCTCGAACTCCTTGAATATTCCTGGCCCATTGTTAGACCGTCTTGAGATTATTCGCCTAGCTGGTTATACCGAGGATGAGAAAACCAGCATTGCTGTGAATTATTTGATTCCTAAACAAATCAAAAATAATGGCCTAAAGAAGGACGAGCTCAAGATTGAAGATAGCGCGGTTCGTAACATGATTCGTTATTACACGCGTGAGGCTGGCGTACGTTCTTTAGAGCGTGAAATTAGTAAGATTTGTCGTAAGGTTGTAAAACTATTGCTCTTGAAAAAAGAAGCGGCTCCAGTCGTTGTGAATGCTGACAACTTGGAGAAGTTCTTATCGGTACGTATGTATGACTTTGGTTTAGCTGGTAAAGAAAATCAAGTTGGTCAGGTGACCGGTTTGGCTTGGACTGAAGTGGGTGGCGATTTACTCACCATCGAAGCTGCTGTGATGCCAGGCAAGGGCGTTATTACCCGCACCGGTTCTATTGGTGATGTGATGAAAGAATCTGTTGAGGCCGCTAGAACAGTAGTTCGCTCTAGATCTAAACGTCTTGGTATTACGGATGAGGCTTTTGAGAAGAAGGATATTCATATTCACTTCCCTGATGGCGCAACACCAAAGGATGGCCCATCTGCCGGTATTGCGATTACGACAGCCTTGGTATCAGTCTTTACTGGGATTCCGATTCGTTCAGATGTTGCGATGACAGGTGAAATTACGCTTCGTGGTGAAGTATTACCTATTGGCGGATTAAAAGAGAAACTTTTGGCAGCTCATCGAGGCGGCATTAAATTGGCCTTAATTCCCGAAGAGAACGTCAAGGACCTGATTGATATTCCCGACAACGTCAAAAATGCAATCGAGATTATTCCGGTTCGCTGGATCGATAAAGTGTTGGAGCTGGCTTTAGAGCGTATGCCTGAAGCTCTGCCAGATCCTACGCCCGAAGAGTTGGCTAAAAAGGCTTCAGAAGCAAGTAAAGCAAATGAAAAGGGTGCGGCCTCAGACGTTCTTAAGCACTGAAAATAGGGCGATTTTTCGTTAAATTCTCCTCGTGGTTAGAGGTCGGTTTAGCGGAAAATCCACCCAAAACCCACGCTTAGGTTACAATCTCAGCTGTAATAATTTGGGGCGCTTAGCTCAGTTGGTAGAGCGTCTGCCTTACACGCAGAATGTCGGGAGTTCGAGCCTCTCAGCGCCCACCAAACTATTACCTCTTTTCTTTTTCTTAGCCTACTCAGGCATTTCAATACCCATCAGCCCAGCGCCTAGTACACTCGTGGTATTCATCTTTTTTACTAGCGAACTTTTACATGTTTGATACCGTCCGTAAGCACCAGCGAATTTTGCAGTTTGTATTAATGCTTTTGATCGTTCCATCTTTTGCCTTCTTTGGAATCTCTAGTTATTCCAGTTTCCTAGACAAAGAAACCGACCTAGTCAAAATTAATGGCAAACCTATTACCGCTCAAGAGGTGGATTCTGCTGCGAAACGTCAAGCAGAGCGCGTCGGTGGAAATGCGCAGATTGCTCAAAGCCTTCAATTTAGACAAGCAATTTTGAATGAGTTACTGCAACAACGCATCCTTGGTTTTGCAGTCAGCAATTTGCGTTTACAAGTTGGGAAAGAAGCCCTTGTTAAGAGCTTGCAAAATATTCCGCAAATTCGCGCGCTATATAAGCAAGATGGAAGTTTTGATGATGCGCGCTTCAAACAGCTCTTGGCTAGCAATGGCTTAAATGAAGAGCAGTTTTATGCGAGCCAGGCTTTTGATTTAAAAATCAGCCAATTGGTGAACTCTGTAGCCCGTACGGAAATCGCCAGTCCAAAATTATCTGAAATTGTTTCAACCCTTTATGAGACTGAGCGTCAAGTTCAGGCTCTATCCTTTGATGCAAAAGATTATTTAAACAAGGTAAATCCTTCCCAAGAAGACCTCCAGGCCTTCTATACCGCCAATACGAAGCTATTTGAGAGTCCGGAGTATGTGGATGTCGAGTACATCGTTCTCAAAGCCGATCCAAAAGAAGATGCGAAAGTATTTAGCGATAAAGCAGATCAATTTGCCAATATGACTTATGACCAGTCGGATAGTCTTAAGCCGGCTGCAGATAAATTAAAGCTCAATATTCAAACACAGAAGGGCGTAACGCGCTCCGGTGCATCCGGCGTTGCAAAAGATCATCCGCTGGCCAATCCTAAGGTAGTTCAATCCTTGTTTGGTGATGACGCTGTTAAGAACAAACGCAATATTGAAGCTGTACAAACCTCTCCAGGCGTTTTTGTTTCGGCAAGAGTAGTTGTTTTCCATCCTGCTCAAACTTTGCCTTACAAAGATGTTGCCGCTGAAGTGAAGCGTCAAGTAAGTCAACGCATGGCTGAAAAACTTGCCGTCAGCGCTGCAGCAGATCGCTTTACGGCATTAGAAAAAGACCCGAAGAGTGGCACCGGCTTTGCTAGTCCTATTTGGGTTTCTCGGAATAAGCCTGCAAATTTAGTAGGTGGAGCTTTAGATGAGGTGATGTCAGTCAATCCTGATAAATTCCCTGCGCTGGTTTCTGTTCAAAATCCAGGGGTTGGTACTATTTTGTATCGCGTTGATCAGACAAGGCAACCTGGAGGTATTGATACCAAGGTTCATAAGGCACAAGCGCAACAAATTCAAGCGTTGGCAGCCCAGTCTGAATTTGCTGGCTTTATGTCTTATTGGCGCGATGTTGCTGGGGTCAAGATAATCAACCCACTGAAGCCGCCATCATCTGGTTCGGGCAGTTAAGCTGTATCGCTGAATTACTTATTTACTTAAGTAGTGCTTGATATGGGGCCATAGCGCCCCATACGTTTTTAAAGACAATGGCTTGCGCCTTTTCGTTCGGATGCATGCGATCCGCTTGAAATAAATTGATGTCAGAGGCAACGTTCTTTAGAAAAAACGGCACAAGTTCAACTTGTTCCTGGCGAGCCAGCTTGGGATATAGCTCCTGAAATTGCTTGGTGTAGTCTTGTCCATAATTGGGTGGAATCTGCATTCCAAACAGTAGAACTTTTGCTCCTGAGCTTTTGCTTAATTGAATCATTTTGCGAAGATTTCTATTTGACTCTTGGATTGATAGGCCGCGTAATGCATCATTTGCTCCAAGTTCTAAAAGGACAATTCCCGGTTTCCTTTGTTCCAGTAGTTTTGGTAATCTAGATAGGCCTCCAGAACTGGTTTCCCCGCTAATGCTGGCGTTAAAAACAGTCCAAGGACTAGCCTCTTTATGAAGTTGGTCCTCCAGGAGTTTTACCCACCCAGTGCCGCGCGTCAATCCATACTCTGCCGAGAGACTATCTCCCATAACCAAAATAACGGGATTGGTCTGAGCCTTTGTGCCAAAGGGAATAAACAGGCAAAATAGGGAGCTTGCCATCAATATGGCTTGCAATTTTTTACTCAAGAACTTCAACCAAATATATTGATTCATTTATGAGTATTCCAGTCAAGGTCCTTAGCGCAATACATCTAGGTAAAGAAGTTTTATCTAGCGATGGATCATTAACTATTTTGCACGACATTAGCTTTGATGTCTTTGATGGCGAAAGTGTTGCCATTACTGGCGCGTCGGGTTCTGGGAAAAGTACTTTACTTGGTCTTCTAGCTGGCTTAGATACTCCCTCTAGTGGTCATGTTGAATTGGTCGCCCAAAATCTCAATCAGCTTGACGAAGATGGGCGGGCGAAATTACGAGGGCAAAAGGTAGGCTTTGTATTTCAATCCTTCCAATTGCTACCTCATTTAACAGCCCTTGAAAACGTCATGCTGCCGGCCGATCTAAATGGGATGGGGATGGCTAAGGAAAATGCATTAGCCTGCCTAGAACAGGTGGGTTTAAGCGAACGAGCCAACCATTTCCCAAGGACCTTGTCAGGCGGAGAGCAGCAACGGGTAGCGCTAGCTAGGGCCTTCATCATGAAGCCAGAGATTTTATTTGCCGACGAGCCCACGGGAAGTTTGGATGAGGTTAGCGGAAATCGGGTTATTGAGCTGCTTTTTGAGCTAAATCGAGCCAATCATTCCACCCTGATTTTAGTCACCCATGACCAAGCCCTAGCTGATCGGTGCCAGCGGCAATTGCACCTTCAAGGTGGTCGATTGCTGTAGGCAAAACCTTATAATCTAGGGATGTCTTTTTTCCACTTTTTGCCCGGCGCTGATGCGCTTTCCCCCTTTCGCCAGCAGCGACTTTTGGCTGCTTTGGCCGCTCAAGGGGTTGATCTTGAGTCCATTGAAGCTCAATACCTTCATTTCATATGGTCAGAGGCTGAGCTAAACGCCGAAGATCAAGAAGTCATGGCCAGTTTATTGACCTATGGCGAGCCATTTCATTCAAAAATACATCCAGGAAAATCCTGGTTCGGAAGTAGCAAGAACGAGAATCAAGGTGCCATTGTTATTCCGAGGTTTGGAACACTTTCTCCATGGGCCAGTAAGGCCACAGATATCGCTCGTCAATGTGGATTAGATGTATTGCGCATTGAGCGTGGCGCTCAATTTTCATGGAAGAGCAAGAAAGCGCTGACACCAGAGCAAAAGCAATTGGTGCTTGCTGCGGTCCACGACAGAATGACTGAAGCAGTGATTGATTCAACTGACGCCGCTAATGCTTTATACCAATCACTGGAAGACAAGCCGTTAACACGTATACCGGTAATGACTGAAGGTCGGGCTGCTCTCGATAAAGCAAATCAAGAATTAGGTCTTGCTTTGTCCGATGACGAGGTGACATACCTAGTTGAAAACTTTACTAGACTCAAGCGCAACCCATCAGACGTTGAGCTAATAATGTTCGCACAAGCAAACAGTGAACACTGTCGCCATAAGATTTTTAATTCCAGTTGGACAATTGATGGGGATGATCAAGAGCGATCTTTATTTGCCATGATCCGCAATACTCACCAATTGAAACCAGAGGGAACGATTGTTGCGTATTCCGATAACTCTGCAGTCATGGTTGGCTGCGAAGCGGAAACCTGGGTTCCCCAAGGCAAAGATCAACGCTATGAAAAAGATACGCGCTTGGTCCATACCCTTATGAAGGTGGAGACTCATAATCACCCGACTGCGATCGCTCCTTTTCCTGGCGCATCTACAGGTGCGGGCGGTGAGATTCGTGATGAGGGTGCCACTGGTATAGGCGGACGTCCTAAAGCTGGCCTTACCGGTTTCTCAGTATCTAATTTAAATATTCCTGGCACAGATCTTCCTTGGGAGAATCTGAAATATGGCAAGCCTGAGCGCATTGCTACACCTTTACAAATCATGATTGAAGGGCCGCTAGGCGGCGCTGCATTCAATAATGAATTTGGTCGCCCAATTTTAGGTGGTTACTTTAGAGTCTTTGAGCAAACATTAGATGGCACACGTCGTGGTTATCACAAGCCCATCATGATTGCCGGCGGTATTGGAAGCATTGATTCAATCCACACTGCAAAAAAAGCAATTCAAGCAGGGCACTTATTGATTCAATTAGGTGGTCCGGGTATGCGAATCGGTATGGGTGGTGCTACTGGTAGTTCCGTTGCAACAGGGACAAATACTGCCGATCTTGATTTTGATTCTGTGCAGCGAGGCAATCCAGAAATGGAGCGTCGAGCACAAGAGGTGATTAATGCCTGCCGCGCTCTTGGTGATCACAATCCAATCGTATCAATACATGATGTGGGTGCGGGCGGTATATCCAATGCATTCCCGGAGCTTGCAGATGGAGCTGGTTTGGGGGCTTCATTTAAACTTCGGAGCGTTCCACTCGAAGAAAGTGGCATGAGTCCTGCAGAGATTTGGTGCAATGAATCTCAGGAACGTTATGTTTTGGCTATTGATGCAAAAGATTTGGACCTGTTTAAATCATTTTGCGAACGTGAGCGTTGTCCTTTTGCGGTAGTTGGCGAAGCAACCGCAGAACGTCAGTTGAAATTAAGCGACTCAAAGCAGTCCTCATCTGATGATGCTGCGCTGCCAATTGATATGCCAATGGAAGTTTTGCTTGGTAAGCCTCCAAAGATGCATCGCAACGTTGCAAGAGTTGCCCAAGAGTTCAAAGAATTGGATGTAACTGATGCTGATCTTGCGCAATCAATAGCCTGGGTCTTGCAACAACCTACCGTAGCTAGCAAATCATTCTTAATTACGATTGGTGACCGAACTGTTGGCGGTCTAAATGCTAGAGACCAGTTTGTTGGTCCATGGCAAGTTCCTGTAGCTGATTGCGCCGTTACTCTGATGGATTACAAGGGTTATCGTGGTGAAGCAATGTCTATGGGTGAAAGAACTCCATTAGCGGTTATAGACGCAGCAGCGGCTGCGCGCATGGCAGTGGGTGAGGCGATTACCAACCTCTTGGCTGCAGATATTGCCAGCCTCGAAAGCGTAAAACTTTCTGCAAACTGGATGGCGGCATGCGGTTCTCCTGGTGAGGATGCCAAGCTCTATGACTCCGTTAAAGCAATTGGCATGGAACTGTGTCCTGCGCTTGGAATATCGATTCCAGTTGGCAAGGATTCTTTATCTATGTCTACCGCATGGCAAGATGGTGATGAAGCCAAGAAAGTAGTCGCACCCGTATCTTTAATCATCTCTGCTTTTGCATCTGTACTAGATGCCCGTAAAACATTGACACCTCTGCTTCAGTTAAAGAGAAAAGACGGATCTCCACAAGAGACTGAGCTGATCTTGATCGATTTAGGGCGTGGCAAGAATCGCATGGCGGGAAGTATCTTGGCTCAAGTGCTTGATCAGTCCGGAAAATCAGCGCCTGATATTGATCACCCAGAAGATTTGAAGTCTTTGGCTGCCGCCATTATTGAATTGCGTAAAGAGAATAAGCTTTTGGCTTATCACGACCGTTCTGATGGTGGATTATTTGCCTCTGTTGCTGAAATGGCTTTTGCTTCCCACTGCGGCATCTCGCTTAACGTAGATATGATCGCTAGGGATGCTGGGCAAGAGCCTGATTATGGTGACGCCAAGAATTGGGCGCAACAGGTATCTGGTCGTCGCCATGAGCAAACCATGCGTGCGTTATTTAATGAAGAGTTAGGCGCAGTAATTCAAGTTCGCAAAGAAGATCGTGATGCGGTGTTTGCTGTATTGAGAAGGTTGGGCTTAAGTGCTCATAGCCATGTGATCGGCAAACCCAATACCAACGGCCGTATTGAAATTTGGCGTGATGCTAAAAATATTTTTGCTGAGCCGCGTGAAGTGCTGCAAAAGATCTGGACTAACACTAGCTATCAAATAGCGCGTTTACGTGACAATCCTGCCTGTGCTGATAGTGAATTCTCGCTCTTGGACAATGGGGCTGATGTAGGTATGAATCCTAAACTCACATTCAATCCTTCTGAAGATATTGCAGCGCCCTTTATCGCTAAGAATACCCGCCCCAAAGTGGCCATTTTGCGAGAGCAGGGTGTTAATTCTCATGTGGAAATGGCTTATTCCGTTAATTGGGCTGGATTTGAGAGCTATGACGTCCATATGTCAGATTTACTCAGTGGCAAGGCTAAATTAGAAGACTTTAGAGGGCTTATTGCTTGTGGTGGCTTTAGTTACGGAGATGTATTGGGAGCTGGAGAAGGCTGGGCAAAAACAATTCTGTTTAATCAACAGCTTCGTGATCAGTTTTCTAAGTTCTTTGAGCGTCAAGACAGCTTTGCGTTAGGTGTTTGTAACGGCTGCCAAATGATGAGCAATCTCTCAGGAATTATTCCGGGTGCAGAAGCATGGCCTAAATTTACACGCAATCAATCAGAGCAATATGAAGCGCGCTTAGTGATGGCTGAAGTAATGGCTTCACCTTCAATATTCACCCAAGGCATGGAAGGCAGTCAGATACCCATTGCCATCGCTCACGGTGAAGGATTTGCCAATTTCAGTCAACAGGGCAGCTTAGAGCAGATTCAAAAGCAAGGCTTGGCCTCATTCCGCTTTGTGGATCATCAAGGTAACCCAACAGAAACCTATCCCATGAATCCAAACGGCTCTCCTAATGGGTTGACTGGTGTGACGACACCTGATGGCCGCTTTATGGTCATGATGCCACATCCAGAACGTGTATTTAGGGCTGTACAGATGAGCTGGTGTCCGCCTGAATGGTTGGATACCCCTGATGGGGCTAGCCCTTGGCTACGCTTATTCCGCAATGCCCGTCGTTGGGCGAATTAAGTTGTCTGCTGACGGATTAATGGAGCCGGTCACTTTTTCTGAAAGTGGCGGCGTTCGTTATCTCCACTTTGGCACCGACTCCATTCAGGGTGCGATGCATATTCGTGATCCTGATGAGATTTATTTAGAGTACAACCAGCAAATGATGGCCTGGCTTTTGTTTTTAGAGACTAAGCCTGGCATGCGGATAGCCCAGCTAGGTTTAGGCACTGGTGCATTAACTAAATTTCAACATCGATATTGCCCAGCTGTGAAAACTACCGTAGTAGAGTTCAATCCCGCTGTAATCATTTCTGCAAGATCAATGTTTTTTACACCTGACGATGATCGCCGCTTAGAAACTCTACAAGCTGATGCAAAACTATTCGTCAAGAATAAAAAGTATCAAGACTACTTTGATGCTGTTCAGGTTGATTTGTATGATGCGATTTGCGATGGCCCTGCAGCAAGCTCTTTGGATTTCTATAAAGGTTGCTACGATATTCTTAGAGGGCCTGGTGTCATGACGGTGAATTTATTCTCACGACACAAAAGCTTTGATCTAAACCTTAAGAATATCTGTGAAGCTTTTGATAACAGAGTGCTCTTATTTCCTGAATCCCATGATTGCAATGTTGTGGCGATAGCATTTAAAGGGCCCAAACTCGAAGCGGAGTGGAAAGATGTCTCGAAACGGGCAAAATTGATTCTTGAAAAAACCGGGCTTCCTACCAATAAATGGGTCTCAGGCATTAGTCGGGAGAATGTCCGACAAGAAAATAAGCTCTCGATCTAATACTTCGAAGCAAAAGAAAAAGGCGATCGTTTGATCGCCTTTTTTGCTGTTCAACCTATTGCTAGGTTGAGCGTATTGCGTATTACACAGTCACAGTATCTGCAACATCGCTAAATGACTTGAGCTTATCAAAACTCATATATTTATAAACATCACCAGCTTTAGCATCAAGTGCCTTCACTTGCTCCAAATACTCAGCAGGAGTAGGTAGGCGACCCAAGAGGGCGGCAACAGAAGCCAATTCAGCAGAAGCCAAATACACGCGAGTGTCGATACCAAGGCGGTTAGGGAAGTTACGAGTAGAGGTCGATACAGCTGTTGAGCCCTTGCGGATCTGTGCTTGGTTGCCCATACAAAGTGAGCAGCCCGGGCTTTCCATACGGGCACCAGCTGCGCCTAACATGCCGTAGTAGCCTTCTTCCATCAAGACCATGGCATCCATCTTGGTTGGAGGTGCTACCCATAAACGGGTTGGCATATCCTTCTTGCCTTGTAGCACCTGACCAGCTGCGCGGAAGTGGCCAATATTGGTCATGCATGAGCCAATAAATACCTCATCAATCTTATCGCCAGCTACTTCAGACAATACTTTTACATCATCCGGATCGTTAGGGCATGCAAGGATAGGCTCTTTGATTTCATCGATATTGATTTCGATGATCTCTGCATAGTCAGCATCCGCATCAGCTTTGAGGAGTTGTGGATTAGCAATCCAAGCTTCCATGGCTTTGATACGGCGACCGAGAGTACGTTTATCTTCATAACCATTAGCAATCATCCACTTCATCAAGGTGATATTTGATGTCATGTATTCGATGATTGGCTCTTTGTTCAAGTGAACTGTACAACCACCAGCAGAACGTTCAGCAGAAGCATCAGACAATTCAAAGGCTTGCTCAACTTTTAGGTCAGGTAGGCCTTCAATTTCAAGAATACGGCCAGAGAAAATATTCTTCTTGCCTTGTTTCTCAACGGTCAACAAACCTTTTTTGATTGCATATAAAGGGATGGCATTTACTAGGTCACGTAAGGTGATGCCAGGTTGCATCTTGCCTTTAAAGCGGACCAATACAGACTCAGGCATATCCAATGGCATTACACCTGTTGCTGCGGCAAAGGCAACTAAACCTGAACCAGCAGGGAAAGAAATGCCGATTGGGAAACGAGTATGGCTATCGCCACCAGTTCCACAGGTATCCGGGAGGAGTAAGCGGTTCAACCAACTATGGATCACGCCATCACCTGGTCGCAAGGCAACACCACCACGATTGGTCATGAATGGTGGCAATTCATGTTGAGTGCGGATGTCTACAGGCTTTGGATAAGCCGAGGTATGACAGAACGACTGCATTACGAGATCGGAAGAGAAACCAAGGCAAGCCAAGTCTTTCAATTCATCGCGCGTCATTGGGCCTGTTGTGTCTTGTGAGCCAACAGTAGTCATATGCGGCTCGCAGTAAGTACCAGGACGTACACCTTGTCCTTCTGGCAAGCCACAAGCGCGGCCAACCATCTTCTGAGCCAAGCTAAAGCCCTTCTTGTTGTCGACCGGATTAACCGGTAAACGGAATTCAGTAGAAGCAGGTAAGCCCAGGGCAGCGCGAGCTTTTGCGGTTAAGCCACGACCAACTATTAAAGGGATACGTCCGCCAGCGCGTACTTCATCCAGAATGACGGGCGACTTCAATGTAAAAGTGGTAATTTCCTTACCGTTTTTAAATACTTTTCCTTCGTATGGGCGCAGTTCAATCTCATCACCCATATTCATTTGAGAAACATCTAATTCAATTGGCAATGCTCCGGAATCCTCCATTGTGTTGAAGAAGATCGGGGCAATATTGGTACCTAAGCACACACCACCAAAACGCTTGTTGGGTACGAACGGAATATCTTGACCTGTCCACCAGAGAACAGAGTTTGTTGCAGATTTACGTGATGAGCCTGTACCAACTACGTCACCAACGTAGGCAATTTGATTGCCTTTTTTCTGGAGAGCAGCGATTTGCTTCATCGGACCACGAACACCACTCTCATCTGGCTCAATACCAGGACGGGGGTTCTTGAGCATGATGGTTGCATGCAGCGGAATATCAGGGCGGCTCCATGCGTCAGGCGCAGGAGAAAGGTCATCGGTATTAGTTTCACCCGTTACCTTGAAAACAGTTAACTTCATGCTTTCTGGAACTGCAGGGCGGCTAGTAAACCAGTCTGCATCGGCCCAGCTTTGCATTACTGCTTTAGCATTCGCATTGCCTTTTTCAGCAAGTTCTTGAACGTCGTTGAAATAATCAAACATCAAGAGTGTTTTCTTGAGCGCTTCGGCAGCAGCAACACCACACTCAGAGTCAGATAAAAGCTCTACTAAAGGTTTGATGTTGTAACCACCTAGCATCGTGCCCAAAAGTTCAGTAGCACGTACGCGGGAAATTAATGGGGATTTTTCTGTACCTTTGGCAACAGCATCTAAGAACTCAGCTTTAACTTTAGCTGCATCGTCAACACCAGCAGGAACGCGGTTGGTGATTAATTCAACTAGCTCAGTTTCCTTACCGGCAGGTGGGCTTTTCAGCAACTTCACCAGTTCAGAGGTTTGATCCTTGGTTAAGGGCAGGGCTGGAATACCGAGGGCTGCGCGTTCAGCGGCGAGGGCGTTATAGGCTTCTAACATTATGTTTCCCATGAGGTAAAGGTGATCAATAGAAAGGCCAAAAGGGAATTCTCTCCCGTTTTGACAAATTATAGTTGCTAAATCAAGTCTTATATAAGAGTTTAAACCCTAAAAAATAGGCAAATTAGCCAAAATCAGGGCTTTATTTGGACCCATGACTTGAAAAATGGGTCAATTACACAACTTGCTCCTCTTTGAGGGCCCAAACCAGTGCAACTACCCAGCCAATCAGAGACCATCCTAAAAACAGGTTTAAGGCAAAAATAGCCCCTGTATTTGCCCTTTTTTTGTGAAATGCAATAGCAAAAGGGAGGAAATAGAAGAGGGAAAGAATAGTGATTAATGTCGCAAATAAAAGGCGCATAGGTAATAAATCATTAGATTTGGGTAGATAAGATCCTATATTAACGATTTTGAAATTCTCCCGCCCCTGATGGCTATCGTTATAATTACTTTTTCCAACAGAGCTTAAGCGATGACCAAATACGTTTTTGTCACTGGTGGTGTGGTTTCTTCTTTAGGGAAAGGAATCGCAGCTGCCTCGCTTGCCGCGATTCTTGAATCCCGCGGCCTGAAAGTCACCCTCCTAAAATTAGACCCTTATATTAACGTTGACCCGGGCACTATGAGCCCACTGCAGCACGGAGAGGTTTTTGTAACCGAAGATGGTGCTGAGACCGATTTAGACTTGGGTCACTATGAGCGCTTTGTTTCTGCAAAGATGCGCAAAAGTAATAACTTCACCACTGGCCAGATTTATGAGTCAGTTATCAGCAAAGAGCGTCGCGGTGAATATCTTGGAAAAACAGTCCAAGTTATTCCGCACATTACAAATGAAATCCAAGCTTTTGTAGAGCGCGGCGCTAAAGCTAGTCATGATGGCAAAGCAGATGTTGCTATTTGCGAAATCGGCGGTACCGTTGGTGATATCGAATCACTACCGTTCTTAGAGGCTGCAAGACAGATGAGCTTGCGACTACCTTTGCATGATTGCGCTTTTGTTCATTTGACTCTCGTCCCTTATATCCATAGCGCCGGTGAGTTAAAAACTAAACCAACGCAACACTCTGTTCAGAAGCTTCGTGAAATTGGCATCATGCCGACAGTATTGCTCTGTCGTGCTGACCGACCAATTCCTGAAGATGAGCGTGCAAAGATATCTTTGTTCTCAAATGTTCGTGAAGAAGCGGTGATTTCAGTTTGGGATGTAGACACAATTTATAAGATTCCTGAAATGCTCCAAGCCCAAGGCATGGATGATTTAATTTGCCGTCAACTAGATCTCAAAGCCAAGCCAGCAGATCTTTCTGTTTGGGCTAATCTAGTTTATGAAATGGCAAACCCACAACACGAAGTGACCATTGGTATGGTTGGCAAGTATGTGGAGCTAACGGAGTCATACAAATCACTGATTGAGGCTTTGCGTCACGCCGGCATTCATACGCATACTCGCGTCAATATTAATTACATTGATTCCGAAGTCATTGAAAAAGATGGCATTGGATGTCTACAAAATCTCGACGCTATCCTGGTTCCCGGTGGCTTTGGTAAGCGTGGCACTGAAGGAAAAATTGCTGCCATTCGTTATGCACGTGAAAATAACGTTCCTTATTTAGGTATTTGCTTGGGTATGCAATTGGCCGTAATAGAATTTGCAAGACATGTAGCGAACCTCACGAAAGCAAATAGCACCGAATTTGATCCTCAGTCTGAACAGCCTGTTGTTGCCCTGATAACCGAATGGTTGGACAGAGAAGGGCGAGTAGAGAAACGCACTAACGACTCTGATTTGGGCGGCACTATGCGTCTTGGGTCGCAACGCTGTCCAGTTAAAGCTGGAACCTTAGCCCATCGCATTTACGGTCCTGAGGTAAATGAGCGTCATCGTCATCGTTATGAAGTAAACAATACCTACGTACCTCAGCTGGAGAAATCTGGTTTGATTATTTCAGCTAGAACCCCTAATGAAGAGTTGCCAGAGATGATGGAATTACCAACATCTATGCATCCTTGGTTCTTCGGTGTGCAGTTTCACCCTGAATTTACTTCAACACCACGGGATGGACACCCTTTGTTCTCAGCCTTTATTAGCGCTGCACTTGAGCACCAAACAGCCGCTGAAAAGCAGGCTGCATAAAGGAAGAATATGAGCGCATTTAAGTTGTGTGGCTTTGACGTTGGTCTAGATCATCGCTTCTTTTTAATTGCTGGCCCCTGTGTCATTGAGTCCGAGCAATCAGCTATTGATATTGCGGGTCAATTGAAAGAAATTACTTCTGCTCTAAAGATCCCCTTTATCTACAAGTCATCGTTTGATAAGGCCAATCGTTCATCAGGAACGTCTTTCCGTGGTTTGGGTATGGATAAGGGCTTAGAGATTTTGGCTAAGGTTAAAAAGCAAGTTAACGTTCCGGTGCTTACAGATGTTCATGACATCAGCGAAATTGCTACCGTAGCTAGCGTTGTAGATGTATTGCAGACCCCAGCTTTTTTATGCAGACAAACCGACTTCATTCGCGCCTGCGCTCAAAGTGGCAAGCCGGTTAATTTTAAGAAGGGTCAGTTTCTTTCGCCGCACGAGATGCTGAATGTTATTGAGAAGGCTCGAGTAGCTGCTGCTGAAAAAAATCTTCCAGATCAATTTATGGTTTGCGAACGTGGCGCCTCCTTTGGCTACAACAACCTGGTTTCAGATATGCGTAGCTTGGCAATTCTGCGGGAATCTAACGCGCCAGTAGTATTTGATGCTACTCATTCAGTTCAATTGCCTGGAGGTCAAGGCAACTCTAGCGGCGGTCAACGTGAATTCGTACCCGTTTTGGCGCGTGCTGCTGTAGCAGTCGGCATTAGCGGCCTATTTATGGAAACCCATCCTGATCCAGCAAAAGCATTATCCGATGGACCGAACGCTGTTCCTTTGGATCGCATGAAAGACCTGCTCGAATCTTTGGTAGCTATCGACAGCGCTGTTAAATCATCCGGAATTTTTTTAGAAGACAGCTTTAAGTAAATTATTACAACCCATTTCATATTGTTTTAAGGAGAAGGTGCATGAGCGCCATTGTTGACATCATCGGTAGAGAAGTTCTGGATTCACGCGGCAACCCAACGGTTGAGTGCGATGTTTTGCTTGAGTCAGGCGTTATGGGTCGTGCGGCCGTACCTTCTGGAGCTTCCACAGGATCTCGTGAGGCAATTGAGTTGCGCGATGGAGACAAGTCACGTTACTTGGGTAAAGGCGTTCTCAAGGCTGTTCAAAACATCAATATTGAGATTGCAGAATCCATTCTTGGGCTTGATGCTAGTGAACAAGCTTTTCTTGATCGCACCCTGATTGAATTAGATGGTACCCATAACAAAGCACGCTTAGGTGCAAATGCAACGCTTGCGGTTTCTATGGCTGTTGCTAGGGCAGCAGCTGAAGAAGCAGGTCTACCCTTATATCGTTATTTTGGCGGCTCTGGCGGTATGCAGTTGCCAGTACCTATGATGAATATCGTGAATGGCGGTGCTCATGCCAATAACAGTTTGGATATTCAAGAATTCATGGTGATGCCAGTTGGCGCCGAAAACTTCCGTGACGCACTTCGCTGCGGTGCAGAGATTTTCCATGAGCTCAAAAAGATCTTAGGTGCTCAAGGTATGCCGACTACTGTTGGTGATGAGGGTGGTTTTGCGCCAAACTTCAAGAGTAATCACGAATGCTTGCAGACCATCATGAAAGCAATTGAGGGTGCAGGCTATACGGCAGGCGAAGATGTTCTATTGGCCCTAGATTGCGCTGCTAGTGAGTTCTACAAAGATGGCAAATATCACTTGTCAGGCGAAGGCCTACAATTAAGCTCAAGTGAGTTCTCTGATTACCTTGGTAACTTGACAGACCAGTTCCCAATCGTCTCGATTGAGGATGGCATGCATGAAGGTGACTGGGATGGTTGGGCTGACATTACCAAAAAGCTTGGTAAGAAAATTCAATTGGTTGGTGATGATTTATTTGTTACAAACACCCGCATCCTCCAAGAAGGAATAGACAAAGGTATAGCCAACTCTATTCTGATTAAGATTAATCAGATTGGCACTTTGACAGAAACGTTTGCTGCTATTGAGATGGCTAAGCGCGCAAACTACACTGCTGTGATTTCCCATCGCTCTGGCGAGACCGAAGACAGCACCATTGCAGATATTGCTGTTGGCACTAACGCAGGTCAAATTAAAACCGGTTCTTTATCTCGCTCTGATCGCATTGCTAAATATAACCAGCTGTTGCGTATTGAAGAAGATCTGGGTGATGTGGCAACTTATCCAGGTAAATCTGTTTTCTATAACCTCAAACGCTAACTTAGAGTTCTTAATAGCTTATGCGGATCGTCATCTACTCCATGCTGGTATTGCTAATAGCAATCCAGTACCCACTTTGGCTGGGTAAGGGTGGATGGCTAAAGGTTTACGAGATGGAGCGACAAGTAGAGCTTCAAGAGGCTAAAAATAGTCTCTTGGCTCTTCGCAATGCCAAGCTATCTGGCGATGTTAAAGACCTGAAAGACGGCACTCGCGCCATCGAAGAGCGGGCCCGTGTTGAGCATGGCTTAATTAAGGAAGGTGAGTTTTTCGTGCAAATCTTGCCAGCGGATAAGACATCAAATTCCCAAACCACAAAACAGTAACTTTTTAATGACCGCTAGATGGCGGCCTTGTAGCATCACTCAATAAATCAGTTTTAAATACCTGCAGGCAATCAACCGCATCAAAGCGGTATGGTTTTGCACAGAAATCACAGACGGTTTCCACGGCTCCTTGCTCCGCAAGAATGCTTTGAACCTCTTCTTCACCAAGCATTCGCAAGATATCCGCAACCTTAGTACGAGAACATCTGCAAGCAAAACGAATGGGGCGAGCAGGGAAGCTGCGTACACCGTTTTCGGCGGACTCTTCTAAAAATAAACGTCTCAAAATAGTCTCTGGTGGGAGCGTTAACAGCTCTTCATCAGTAATTGTTTCCCCAAGCGTTTGAATGCGTGACCAGCCTTCAGTAGCAACCTGCGGATCTATATGTGCATGACCCCCAGAATTTGGTAAGCGCTGTAGCAATAAGCCGCCAACATGGGTATCGCTGGAAGTAAGCCAAATGCGCGTGTCTAATTGTTCGGAGTTTTGCATATACAGGGCTATAGCCTCTGCAGCGCTGGTGACCGGCTTAATGACTGCGCCTTGATGATCTTGTAGCGCTACGATGCCTTGGTAGGGTGCCTGTCCCGGTTCACGGTCGGCTGGATCTAAGGTGATAACCAATCTTCCGCTTCCACTAACATCCAGTAGGTCTGCTAGAGTTGCATCTGACCCTATTTCAGAAGGGTCAACAGAAAGCTTGACTGTAGCCCTCATGGATAAATCAGACTTGCACTCAACCACTAGAAGTTGAATAGGGCCCTTGCTTTGCGCTTGAATAATGAGGGTTCCATCAAATTTAAGGCTGGCACTAAGAAGGGTAGCTGCACCAACGAAGTCGCCAAGTATCCGACGGACGGCAGGGGGGTCATTACGACGCTCTAAAACGGCCTGCCAGGCGCTCCCAATGGACACAATTTCCCCGCGAACTGGGGCGCCATCGCACATAAAGACTAGTAATTCATTCATAGGGCAAAGTATCCACTTTTTTTCGGTTTTAGTCTCAGCAAGCCCGACCTGAGATAATGCGATTTATGCATATTCGTACACGTTTCGCCCCAAGTCCCACGGGCTTCATTCATCTGGGAAATCTTCGCAGCGCTTTGTATCCATGGGCCTTTGCACGCCACAATAAAGGCGACTTCATTCTTCGTATTGAAGATACTGACCTTGAGCGTTCATCACAGGAAGCGGTAGACGTCATCATCGAAGGAATGGCGTGGCTCGGCCTCGATTTGGATGAAGGTCCGATCTATCAGATGCAGCGTATTGATCGATATCGTGAAGTTGTAAAGCAAATGCTAGATTCTGGATTGGCCTATCCGTGCTACATGAGCGAAGAAGAGCTCAATAAACTCCGTGATCAGCAAATGGCAAATAAAGAAAAGCCTCGCTATAACGGACTTTGGAGACCTGAGCCTGGCAAAACATTGCCGCCCGTTCCTGAGGGTGTAAGTCCAGTAATCCGCTTTAAGAATCCAATTGGTGGATCAGTCATTTGGAATGACGCTGTCAAAGGTCAAATAGAAATTAGTAATGATGAGTTGGATGACCTGGTTATTGCGAGACCAGACGGAACACCTACCTATAACTTTTGCGTAGTGATTGATGACATGGATATGAACATTACCCACGTTATTCGGGGTGATGACCATGTCAATAACACACCAAGACAAATCAACATCATGAAGGCGCTTGGTGGAACCCCGCCTGTCTATGCCCATCTGCCAACCGTCCTCAATGATGCCGGTGAAAAAATGAGTAAGCGTAATGGCGCAATGAGTGTGAGAGATTACCAAAAAGCAGGTTACCTGCCTGATGCAATCCTGAATTACCTTGCAAGACTTGGCTGGTCTCATGGAGATGCCGAGGTATTTACAAAAGAACAATTTGTAGATTGGTTTGATTTGGAAAGTTTGGGCCGCTCACCAGCGCAACATAATCCAGAAAAATTACTTTGGTTAAACCACCAATATATCCAGAATTCCGATTTAGCAAACATAGTAGCTGCTACTAAGCCATTTGCACATGAGATGGGTATTGATACCGAAGCAGGTCCAGACTTTGCTCAGGTAGTTGGCTTATTAAAAGATCGCGCCAATACCCTAATTGAAATTGCAGAAGGGGCTAAGCTGTTTTATGTGCCCGCACCCAATTTAAGCCCAGAGCAAATCAAAGAAAATATTGCTGAAGCAGTTATTCCTGCATTAAAGGATTTGGTAGAAGCTATTTCATCTGCTGAGCCGACTAAAGAAGCTTATGCGGCTGTTTTTAAGCAAATATTGGCAAAGTACCAAATCAAAATGCCAGCATTAGCAATGCCAGTTAGATACGCATTATTTGCTACCACACAGACCCCAGCCATTGATTCTGTATTGGTTGTTTTGGGCAAGGAAGAAGCCGTCAAAAGGCTCTCCAAGGTTATCCAATAGAGAATTTGCGCATCTGCACAAAAATAGGATAAAATCTTGGATTGTTTTGAGTGTCTTGTAGTTTTATTGCGGGATTTCGGGGGTATAGCTCAGCTGGGAGAGCGCTTGCATGGCATGCAAGAGGTCAGCGGTTCGATCCCGCTTATCTCCACCAAGCATTTAAAATAGTTGTATGTTGTAGTCCAGGTCCCCATCGTCTAGAGGCCTAGGACATCACCCTTTCACGGTGAGTACGGGGGTTCGAATCCCCCTGGGGACGCCAGATTCTTCTGGTAGATGTAAAGATGTATGATGTTGCGTTACTCGATGTATTTTGGAGCGGTAGTTCAGTTGGTTAGAATATCGGCCTGTCACGCCGAGGGTCGCGGGTTCGAGTCCCGTCCGTTCCGCCAAGACAATTAAAAAGCCCCCTTAATCGGGGGCTTTTTCTTATTCAACTTGTTTGCAAGCTAACATTTCTGAAATTCTTTTCTCCTGCTTAATATCAAAACCGCATTCCACTTGGCGGCTCGAGTTCTCGTATGTTCCAAAAATCATATCCCAGATTGGTAGGCCATAGTTATTGCGGTGACGATCGCGCTCATGGTGAATGCGATGCATTTCTGGGCGAACAATGAAATACCCAAGCCAACGTGGTGTACGAATGTTGGTATGCTCCCAGTACTCGAATATTGCAACCCACAGGGTAGCCCAAGAAGCAGATTCAATACTCATTCCCAATAAGCCATAACAAACTAAGTTGATGATGAATACATTGGCAACAAAATCCGATGGGTGAGCATAAAAAGCAGTAAAGGCCTGGAGGCGATAAGTGCTGTGATGGATTTGATGGAAGACTTTCCATGCAAAATTGTTGTGGTGACGATAACGATGCCACCAATAGACAAAAAAAGTAATCACCAGATATGCGCCAAGCCCGCTTAACCAATTGGGGCTTGAATTTAACAATTCTACGATTGGCCCCGAAGCATGCATGGCACTCGTATATGGACTGATAACAGCACCAATAAGACCGGTAGAGGCAATGCCAAGAACCGCACAAATCAGAAGTCTTTTACGCCAAGCCTTATCTGCATTGTATAGATACAGGGGGCATCTGCGCTCCCAAAGGCTGAGCACAAGCAAGATTAAAGGTGAAATTAAATAGGGGAGTAAGGAATCCATTTTGGCTTTCCTGAATTCATGAATCCCTCATGCAAGGGGCACAAGTTTGACGCATTAGTCAATTCTGTTGAGGTTTCTCAAAAAACGCTGCAATTCTGGCGCAAGAATTTTTTCTTCTGATGGTATAGGTTCAATTTTTCCATAAATTAAATCGAGGAAGTTTTGGGTTTCATAGGCTACTGTTTCCCGTTCGTTATCTACAGTGATCATATGATAGCTATTTCCCAAATAAATCTGTCTTAGTAAGGAAGCATTAGATTTTTCACCAACCAATTCTGCATTAAAGGTATTGGCTATTTCATCATCAATAGCATGAATGGTTAAAACGGAGGAACTTACTCGTGAAAGATTTTTTGTTGCATACTTACAAAGCTTGTTTCCTTCATGCATGTGCCTCAGCGACATGTATAAACCACCGACGGAGGATATATCTTGGCTCGAAAGTACTCTCTTGATATAGGCGCGAATTTGAGGATTCTTAATGCCAAAGGGATCACGCTCCCTGTATTTGAAGTGATCCCCCAATCCAACCATCATTCCAAATGGTATCAGCGAGCGATACCAGGGGATGGCCCAACCGTTGTATTTAAGTGTAGTTGATAGAGCTACCACGCCCAAGATATCATTGAGCTCAGAGGCAACAGCCAAGGCTAATGTAGAGCCAAGTGAAATACCGCCCAGGCTAATAGGCTTAGATTCAGTCTTCTGCAGGTCTTGAACATGCTTGATTGCTTCCTTAAGCCAGAACTTCCAACTACTAGCCTTGCCACCAAAGGAATATCCCGCAATGGTTGGGGCATTCACCCTATAGCCAGCAGCAGTAAGCTGTGAGCTTAGGAAATTGAATTCAAGAGGCGATGACGAAAGGCCGTGAAATAGTACAATTAGAGGTCTATTATCGTCATTATGTGCAAAGTCATTCATAACTATTAATTTTAGACCCATTAGAGACAAAACTAGTCATGATTATCAAAAACGCCAATAATTGGTCATCTCATAGTGTATCTGATGCTTTGTTTTGGTCTGCCCTGTCTTTTGTAATTGTTAGCGGATGGATGCTATTTATGGGCCCTAATTTTTACAGCACCCACCCCTACAAATTCTATTTCTTTGCCGCGACCGTACTTGCTTATTTTTTTGGTTACATTACGGCAAGCATTTATATTTTGGTAACCAGTATTTACGCTAATCTATATTTTGTGCCGCCTTTTGGAATCTTTACTCTGACATTGGATGAATTTGAAAGATTCTTAATCAATCTTCTATTTGGTAGTGTGGCCATTTTCTTTATCGAGGTTTTGCAACGCCAGCGTTTTAAGTCAAAATTATTGCTACTTGTCTCTGAATCACGTTACCTTATATTGCTGCACAGAGATAACCAGCTTTTGCAGGAATTAAAAAGAAAAGAATAATGTCTAATACCCTAAGCACATTGATCGAACTAGTATCCCAAAAGTTTGATAAAAAAATAGATGAGTTAGGCCCCAACACCACTCTCGAGAGCCTTGGCGTGGATTCCCTGGGAAAGATAGAGCTCATTTTTGATCTTGAAGATCACTTCAAAGTGCGCATTCCTAATGAGGATGCAAAAGTGGATACCTTGGCAGAAGTTGCTGCCTTGCTTGATACTGCAAAGCCAATTAATTGATTAGAGAAGGCGTAAGAAGAGTCGTTGTAACTGGCCTAGGCGCTGTTTCTGGCCTTGGGGTAGGTGCTGGAATTCAATTTCAGAAGGCCGTTCAATGTCAATCCGGAATTGGCGCCTTTTCAGGGTTAACTGCAATACCCGTTGATCTTCCTTGCGCTTCCATCATTCAAGATAATCTCTTTTTTGATTCGGATGCGAATTCACTTGGGATGTTTGACAGAACTGCTCACCTTTCCTGGCTGGTAGCCAAGGAAGCGTTGCAACAGTCTGGCTTGGGCGATTTAAGTGAGGCAGAGCTTGATAAAAGCGGAATTTTCTGGGGAACTGGATTTGGTGGCTCCAACACCCTCGATAACACCTATCAAGATATTTACCTTAACACTAAACAACGTGCTCGACCATTCACTATTATTGGCGTAATGGCCAATGGAGCGGCTGGATTACTGTCAATGCGAACTGGCTTTAGAGGTCCCTCATTAACTTACTCAACCGCATGCGCATCTTCAAGTCATGCTGTGGGGGAAGCTTTCCGAAGTATTCAGTATGGAGTTTGCGAAAGAGCGATTGCAGGTGGCGCTGAAAGCTTATTTAATGCTGGCCCAATAAAGGCATGGGAGGCTTTGAGAACGCTTGCAACCCCAGATCCAGATAACATTGCTAGTTCATGTAAGCCCTTTTCAAAGAACAGAAGTGGCTTTGTTTTGGGGGAGGGTGCGGCTGCCTTAATTCTAGAATCTCTTGAAAGCGCTCTTAAGAGAGGCGCTAATATTCTGGGCGAAGTCGTTGGTTATGGTGCAACAACCGATGCGATGCACATTACAAGACCTGACTCACTGGGTCAGGCTAAAGCCATGAAGGCCTGCATGGCAGAAGCAGGCGTTAACTCAATGGATATTGGATATATTAATGCGCATGGAACTGCCACTGGTGTGGGTGATTTAGCTGAAACGAATTCAATTAAATCTGCATTTGGAATAGAGGCTGCGCAAAAAACTGCTATTAGTTCTACGAAAGCGATCCATGGTCACACACTGGGAGCAGCAGGCGCTTTAGAGTTGGTGATTACAATACAGGCGTTACAGAACAATATTGCCCCTGGTACTGCATTTTTAAAGATAGCAGACCCGGAGTGCGATCTAAACTATTTGCCACTCCAGTCTATTGATTTAGATATTTCATACGCAATGAGCAATTCATTTGCATTCGGAGGATCTAACGCCTCCATTCTGATATCTAAGCTCAGAAAAGCTTAAAACAGTTTTTTGAATTTGTTGGCTATTTCGTAATGCCACAAAACACCAAGCGTCATTCCTGTAAACAGCACCTCAGTATCGCTAATTAAGCCATGTAAGTTATCCGCTTGGTAAGAGTCGGATGCGATATTAATTAGGACTTCGGAAATGATTAAGGTTACCGTAAAAAAAAATCGATAGCGCTTTATATTCGGTGAAAATTCACCAATTAAGCCAGCATGATTTTTTAGGAGCAAAAGAATGCTGGCGGTATTGGTGAGCCAAAAAAAAATGACCAGCACACTCAGGTGGAAGGGGGCGGTTAGGTAGTACAGCGCCGAAACGGCTGCCTGAGTGGCCAGTAATAGTTGAATCAATTTAAGGTTTACTTCTTAGGTGTAGCGATGGATGCTGCCATCGCATCATAGTAAATAACCTTAACTTGCTCGCCTACATTAACATCAGCCAACAAAGCAGGGTTCTTTACAGTAACGGTGGTGATCTTACCGCTAGGACCTTTTACGGAAACAAGCTTTTTCTCGCGATTGACTTCTACTATATCGGCAATGATGGTTGTTTTATTAGCAATTTTTTCGGAAGGCTTTTCGTTTGCATGGGACGATGTCACTGTGTTGGTCTCAACTTTAGAGCGGATACCATCACTCTTAGTCTTAATGAGCTCAATCGCTACAGCTAATTCATAATTTACATTGACGCGATCACCTTTTTTGATCTGGTCAAAATTGGTAATATCCGGTCCAGCAACAAACTTTGATTCACCCTCTTTGTTTTTGAAGGTAATAGTGCGAGTCTTTTTATCAATCTTTACCACTTCGCCCTCGTATAGCTGATAGCGATTGTCGGTCACTGCGGCATCAATCACGGCTGGTTTCGCCTGGCCGGATGCTGCGGTTGCTGGTTGTGCATTCACTGGGGAAATGCTAGTAAAAAAGGCTGCAAGGATTAGTGCGATTTGCGCATATTTGATATTCATTATTTTCCTTATATATAAAAAGCTGCTAAATTGAATCTTAGCCTATTTTTATAATAAAAATCGATATTCCTTGCCGAGGCTTAAATAGACATCTTTTGTTAAGATCATCCATTAACTTGATTTACTCCAAAGGAATTTGAATGCCCCAATTTGCTGCAAACCTCACCATGCTGTTTAATGAGTTGCCTTTTTTAGATCGTTTTGAAAAGGCAGCTAAGTCTGGGTTTCAGGCGGTTGAATTTCTTTTTCCTTATCCATTTCCTGCGGAGGAGATTAAGCAAAAACTAGAGCAATATAAGCTTGAACTAGTTCTACATAATTTGCCTGCCGGCGATTGGGATGCCGGGGAGCGCGGCATAGCTTGCTTGCCAGATCGTGTTGCAGAGTTCCAGGGAGGGGTCGTCAAGGCTATTGAATATGCAAAAGCGCTTGGCGTTAAGCAATTAAATTGTTTGGCTGGAAAAATTCCAGCTGGTGTTGATAAAGGCTTACTACATCAAACATTTGTTTCAAATTTGGCTTATGCAGCTGCTGCTTTAAAGAAGGTCAACATCAAACTTCTAATTGAGCCAATAAACACATTCGATATTCCTGGCTTTTATTTATCCAGAACCCAGCAGGCCTTAGATATTCTGAACGAAGTGGGTTCAGATAATTTATTTATTCAATATGACATCTACCATGCCCAACGCATGGAAGGTGAGCTCTGCAAAACCATAGAAACCAATCTTTCTAAAATCGCTCACATTCAATTGGCAGATAACCCCGGCAGAAATGAGCCAGGTACTGGAGAAATTAATTACCCGCATCTATTTCAGTTCATTGATGGTATTGGCTATGAAGGTTGGATTGGCTGCGAATACAAACCAGCAACTAATACTGAAGCAGGATTGGGCTGGATTAAAAATCTAACTAAATAACGATATGGAGACATTATGAGTAAGCAATTAAAGTTGGGATTTGTTGGTTTAGGAATAATGGGTACACCTATGGCGGGCCATTTAATCGATGCAGGCCACGAAGTGTTTATTAATACGCGTAGTAAGGTACCAGAAGGGCTGGCGTCTTCATCGGCAGTGCAATGCTCCTCGCCTCAAGAAGTTGCTAGCAAAGCCGACATTATTTTTACTATGGTCCCAGACACTCCTGATGTTGAGAAGGTGCTATTTGGTGACAACGGAATAGCATCTGGCCTTACCAAAGGGAAGGTTGTTGTTGATATGAGCTCCATATCACCAATTTCTACTAAAGAGTTTGCTAAGAAAATAAATGCATTGGGCTGCGATTACTTGGATGCTCCAGTTTCTGGCGGTGAACTTGGTGCAAAAAATGCGACCCTTTCAATCATGGTTGGCGGAGATGAGGGTGTCTTTGAGAAAGTGAAGCCCGTATTTGAGTTGATGGGCAAAAATATTAATCTCGTGGGTGGAAATGGAGATGGTCAAACCGCTAAGGTGGCCAACCAAATCATTGTTGCCCTGAATATTGAGGCTGTAGCAGAAGCGCTCTTGTTTGCTTCTAAAGCTGGTGCAGATCCTGCAAAGGTACGTCAGGCTTTAATGGGTGGTTTTGCTAGCTCCAAGATACTAGAGGTGCATGGCGAAAGAATGGTTAAGCGCACTTTTGATCCCGGTTTCAGAATTGAATTGCATCAAAAAGATTTGAACCTCGCTCTCAATAGCGCCAGAGCTTTGGGTGTCTCATTGCCAAATACGGCAACTGCACAGGAATTATTTAATTCATGCGCAGCTCATGGTGGTAAAGCCTGGGATCATTCGGCAATGGTTCGCGCTCTAGAGAAGCTTGCAAACTTTGAAATTGGGCAAAAGGCATAAGCCAATCCTATGTCTTCAACTTTAGTAGTTTATTTGCATGGTTTTCGCTCCTCCCCAAGGTCGAGTAAGGCGGTCTTGACGGGGGATGCAATAAAGGCCTTATCCACATTAGAGAATCAAATTGAGTGGTATTGCCCCCAGTTGTTAGCTTCACCAAAGGCAAGCATGGATATGGTGATACAGCATATCGAAGCATCAACACATGATCACCTAGTGGTTATCGGCTCTTCTTTGGGTGGCTACTACACTAACTACTTGGCCGAAAAATTTGGCTGTAAAGCCGTCATTCTCAACCCGGCAGTCAGAGCGCCAAAAGAGTTGGCGCCGCATGTTGGAATGCTGACCTCATATGATACCAACGAGCCCTACGATTTCCGTCCAGAATATATTGATGAACTAAAGTCACTTCAGGTCGAAGTCATTAGCAATCCGGGACGCTACTTTCTAATCGCCGCAAAAGGCGATGAGCTCTTAGATTGGCAAGAAATGGTTGATTTCTACAAGGGTTCAGAGCATTTGGTGCTTGATGGGGGTGACCATGGTATTTCAGATTACCCAGTTCATTTGCCCAAAGTTCTGAATTTCATTTCTAGATAGTGGATTGATTGCTACTTGCTTCTTCTGTAAGATGATCTAAACGACTGCCGATTATTTGCGCTGTCTAGAAAGGAGAGTTTGTGCTGAGCATCTTGAAATTAGACGCAGGTGGAATTCCCCAGGGCTGGGTTAATGCAGAAGAAGCTACCAAGCAATATGCCGATAGTAGTGTTTTGTGGACTCTAGGTGATCCTATTTTCCAAATGCGCGGCGGCATTTCAAGATCCACTGGTAAACAATCCATCATCGAGTTGCACTCCATCATTGCAGTCAAGGGAAGTGCCAAGATCAATCTTTTTGACGTGGTTCCCGTAATTACAAAACACAAACTGTTTAAGCGTGATCGTGGACTATGCGCTTATTGCGGTGACCCCATACACGAAAACCAAGCAGAAGCTGAGCACATCATTCCTAATAGTCGTGGCGGTAAATACAGTTGGATGAACTTAGTAATCTCCTGCAGACCTTGCAATCAACGCAAAGGCAATCGCACTCCAGAGCAGGCCGGCATGGCTTTGTTATATACGCCGTATTTACCAAGTCTTTATGAAGATATGATCCTGAAGGGTCGCAATATCTTGGCGGATCAAATGGACTTCCTTGCGGCTAATCTTCCTAAAAATAGCCGACTCTTAGAGAGTCTGCTCTGAGCCCAAGAATAGGGCGGTGTAATTTTTTTCATCTTCCCAAGATACATTCCTTCAGAATCATTCTTGCAGCTTTGCTGCTATCGGTATTGGGACATCTCATTCTTTTTTTTGGGCCCCCCTTCATCTCTTTTTCTGAGCCTGCGCCAATCGCAGATGACTTAATTATTAGGACCGAACTAAAAGTAGATCCCCCAAAGAAGATTCAAATTTCAAAAGCCTCCAAGAAGATTCCAAAGAAAACGGACTCTACCAACGTGGTTGAAGACTTGAATTCAACCGCAAACGGTCAGCAGGGTGGCGATTCCAATCAAGCGGGTGTAGCTTTTAAATTACCCGAGTCAGGCATCATTTATTACGACTCTTACGTGGATGGTCAAAAGTATCAAACCGGTGAGATCGATTGGTGGGTTGATGGCAATAACTATCGCCTCTATATCAACATCCCGTATGCATTTGTTGGCCCATTTGTTTTTGAATCTCGTGGCTCGGTTGATTCCTATGGAATAGCCCCAATTCTCTATTGGTCACAACGGGGCACAAACCCCCCTCGTTATTCACGCTTCGATCGAAATGAAAGTGGGCGAGGGCAGATGTTCTTCTCCGAGAAACCTGAGTTCACTCCGGAAATATTGCCTGGAACCCAAGATCGTTTCAGCTTAATGTTCCAGCTAGCCTCATTATTAAATGGGGATAGCAAATTGGATGAGGCAGGGTCTATTCGACAAATACCGGTTGTCGACTACAACACACTAGAGATGTGGAGCTTTAAGAGCTATGGTGAGGTGACTTCAGAGGATATTCCCAGTCTAGGCAAGGCAGTAAATCGTCATTACGCCTTAATGCAACGAGAAAATGACCCTTACAAGCGCCAGGTAGACATCTGGCTTGCAAAAGACCTTGAGTGGCTACCAGGGCGCATTCGCTCTCAAGAATCGAGTGGCAGGGTGGTTGAGCTTATTTTCAAGCAAAAGAACCCTATTGCAACTGTAGTTAAACCTTAATCCTAAAAACCAGATCCAGATCTTGGGTTTTGATTTTGATTGTTGTGACCCAGTAGAGCACCCATCATTGTGTACAAGGCGGCGCCTGACATTGATACAGCAAAAATACCTGAAAATGAGATGATGATGGGCAGAATGCGCCACTGCTCCGATAACTTGTAATCGCCATATCCAACAGTTGTATACATTTCACCGGCAAAGTAGAAGGTCTGAGGATTGGTTGGAAAGACTTTTAACGCAACGCAGATATATGTCCAGATCACAATTTCTGATAAGTGGATAGCGATGACCAAAAGGATGGCAATGAAGTACGACAGGAAGCTGGCGCCTAGAATTCGTCGCCTGGTCATCACTTGGTCTATTGCGTGGAAGGTGCCCGCGATACCCAAAACGGCTACCGCATGAACTGCAAGCATCAGGCAGGCAAAGACAACGACGACCCATATCTGACCATTTCCCATATCCGCATTTATTTCATTAAATAGCGTTGAAAAGCTTGGAAGGTCAGTATTCTTAAATAAGCTAAACATGGTTCAGTTGTTTATGGGTTAGATTACAAAGATATCTTATTTGACATAATAATGATTATACGCAAATACGTATATCAGGATTTGGGTTGAGCAAGGACCTTTGGAACTACATAAGGCTGCTTATAAAGCTTCTGCCAGCGTGAACTCAGGCCCTCAGCAATCCATGGTTTTTCATAAATCAGTGCGATATCAATAGCCGTAAATCCTTGCGAGTTACGCGCCTGCAGATCGGCCCCTTTATCTAGCAATAACTTAACCAATGCTTCGTTGCCAGACTGAACAGCCATCATTAGCGGCGTAGTATTGCCAGGGCTAGGAGCATCAACAAATGCTCCGTTTGCGAGCAAATACTGGGCAATCTCTAGATGACCCCTTGAACAGGCGTAATGTAAAGGAGTCCAGCCTATGTGATTAATTTGAGCCTTTTGTACCTGTATGAGGCTCTTTACAAGGGGTAAATTGCCTTCAATTGATGCAATCATGAGTGGCGTTTCACCGAATTTATTGGAAATATCCACATCAGTAGCCTTATCGGCCACTAGAAACGTAATGACATCCTCAGACTTATCCTTAATTGCTAGATTCAGCATTAATTCGCCCTTGGCATCGATTGAATTCGGGCTAACACCTTTAGAAACCAGAGATCTAACGGTAGAAACATCGTTGAATTTGGCTGCCTTAGCAAAATCAGCAATATCAGCGTCGGATTGGGCTAACGCGAAGTTATTTAAGTTTAAGGAGAAACTAAAAATACAGACAACTATCTTAAATTTAATTCTCATGAAAATTTCCTATCTATTTGAAAACATTCATAAAAATTACTTGAGGTTTGCTTGGCTAGATCTTCAATAGGTACACCTTTAAGATCGGCAATATATTCACCGACCTTAGATACCCATGCAGGCTCATTTGTCTTACCTCGATATGGGATGGGTGCTAAATAAGGTGAATCTGTCTCAATGAGCATTCTATCCAAGGGAACCTGTTTACAGGTTTCTTGGAGTTCTTTAGCGCTTTTGAAGGTCACAATACCCGAAAAAGAGATGAAAAATCCCATTTCCATGGCTGCTTTTGCAACCTCGTAGGATTCAGTAAAGCAATGCATCACCCCGCCAATTTGTTGGGCACCCTCCTCTTTGAGGATTTTGATAGTGTCCTCAGAGGCGGCCCTTGTGTGGATGATGAGAGGCTTCTTAGATGCGATGGAGGCTCTGATGTGGGTTCTAAACCGCGCTCGTTGCCACTCCATGGACTCATAACTACGATCTCCCATACGGTAGTAATCAAGTCCTGTTTCGCCAATTGCAACGATTTTAGGGTGCTTTAAAGCCGTCTCAACCAGAAAATCAAAGGTAGGTTCAGGAGTGTCTTCGTAATCAGGGTGAACGCCAACAGAAGCAAAGAGGTTGGGATGATCTTGCGCCAATTTGAGTACGTTAGGAAAATCCGGCAAATCAACCGATACACACAAAGCGTGACTCACTTTGGCCGACTGCATATTGCTCAATACTTCAGGCAGACGGGATTGAAATTCCGGGAAATCGAGGTGGCAATGGGAGTCTATGAACATGACTCGTTATTTTAGACTGCCTGGGTTGATTCTATGAGCCAAAAATCTGTTGGTACTGGGAAAGTAATGCCTCTAACTGGATGCGGTTGGCTAGAGGATGATTTTCATGGCGACGAGCCTGTACCAGAGACTTCCATAGATGCAGCATTCTTTGAACGTTCGCTGCTTTTGAAAGACCCCGAAGCGTTGATATGTGCTTTGGGTAATACCGTGGTGCACCACCTTGGGCAACTGACTGCAAATCTGAAACCCAGCGTTGCATGCTTGCCAAAAGAAAGCCATATTGAGCCTTGTATGTCTTCTCAGCCGCATCTAGCCAATTCATTCCCGCACCCTGAGCCATCGATTGCAATAAGTAGCGTGATGCCTGAATTGATATCGTAAGCTCATCCTTCTCATCTTTATTGCGCCTTGCGATCAAAGAGCTCAACACTGAGAATGGCGCCCCGCCCTGCTCATCGTAAATGGTTTCGACATCCCCATCATTTACTTTTAGGCCGTCAATAGTATTCAGTTGTGTTTTTAGCCAAGCCAATCCTTGCTCACGATCAGGGCGTGGTGCAGTCAGATGTCGGCAGCGAGATCTAATTGTAGGTAAGACGCGATCAACACGATCGGCTAACAATATAAAGATGGTGTTGGCTGGAGGTTCTTCTAGAGATTTTAATAAAGTGTTAGCGGAGTCCGTGCGCAACATTTCTAAGGGATAAATCAATATCACACGATTGCCACCGCGATGTGAGCCAATGGAAAGATTTTCTATGGCATGACGGGTTTCTTCAATGGAGATATTTTTCTTCTCCTTTTTTTCGCTTGAATCACTGTCATCATCACGTGCCGCTTTACCTCTTTTAGGTGCGTCGTCACCTTCATAATCAGCGTGAGGTAGGAGCTTTCGATGCGTTTCAGGAACTAAAGCAATAAAGTCCGGATGGTTGCCCGTATCAAACCAGTGGCAGGCTTCGCATTGATTGCAGGGTTTTATTGCTGCATTTGAATTCTCGCAAAGAAGTGCCTTAGCAAGTTCAACAGAAAACGAAAACTTACCGATGCCTGACTGGCCGTGCAACAAAATCGCATTGGGGAAGTTGGCAAAATCCAAACTTTCCCATAAAGGCTTAAGCCAAGGCGCCATCAGATTATCTTGCTTCACTTAAATCGCAATCTGAATAAGCTTCAGACCATCCCAAATAGCTTCAGGGGTTTTCGTAGCATCAACTATATGAAAGCGTGATAAATCATCCTTGGCTCTTCTCAAGTATTCCTGACGAACTCTTTCAAAAAAATCTAGATCCATCTTTTCAAATTTATCTGGGGCACGAACCTTGGAGCGACGGGCCTCTGCAACCTCTCCAGGTAAGTCAAAAAGGATTGTTAAGTTGGGTTGCAAAAGTGAACCATCGGGGCGACCCTGAACCCAACGCTCTAATTCATTTAACTTTGACAAGCTCAAGCCGCGACCACCACCTTGGTAGGCGAAGCTAGCATCTGTAAAGCGATCTGAAATAACAATCTTTCCTGCCGACAGCGCTGGTTCAATGAGCTGTGCAATATGTTCGCGACGTGCAGCAAACATTAATAAGGCCTCAGTCTCCAAATTCATGGGAGCATCTAAAAGTAGATTGCGCAATTGCTCACCCAAACTAGTTCCACCAGGTTCACGTGTCATCACCACCTCTTTATTTGGGTAGCGCTCTTGCATCAAACTTCTAAAGGCGTCAACGTGCGTACTCTTTCCTGCGCCGTCAATACCTTCGAAACTAATGAAATATCCGTTTTGTGCTGATGTCATAGTTAAATGAATTTAGTTGGCGCCCTTCCCAGGCGCAATTTTGCGTTGATACCGGTCTACTGCTGACTCATGCTCTTTTAAGCTTTGAGAAAAGTGACTACTGCCATCGCCCTTTGCCACGAAAAATAAGGCCTCACTTTTAGCAGGATGCGCAGCTGCCAAAATAGACTCTTTACTAGGCATTGCGATGGGGCTAGGAGGTAAACCTTTATGCATATAGGTATTGTAGGCAGTGTCTTTGCGTAAATCCGCTTTCCGCAAATTTCCATCAAATTTAGGGCCTATTCCGTAGATAACCGCGGGATCCGTTTGGAGAGGCATTCCTTTATTGAGACGATTTATAAATACAGCCGAAATCTTATCCCGATCGCTGGAGCGGCCAGTTTCTTTTTCGATGATAGAAGACAGAATTAAGAGTTCATAGGGTGTTTTTAAGGGAAGCCCAGGCTCCTTTTGCTCCCAAGCCTGGTTTAGCTGCTTTTGCATGGCTTGTGCGGCTCTGCGATAAATATTTAAATCCGGTTCATCTGGGTCAAATATATAGGTATCAGGAAGAAAAAGTCCTTCGTCGCTGGGATAGCTAAGATTGAGGGATTGCAACAAGTCCTTATTGCTCATTCCCTTAGTTTGGTGAATTAGAGCTGCGTGCATATCGATGATGCTCCGCAGTTGCCAAATAGTCATACCCGGAATAATCGCAATACTTTCCCTCACCCGGTCACCGCGTGCTATTTGCAGCAACACTTTACCGAGACTTCCTCCCACTGGGAGCATATAAGTGCCTGGCTTTAGTTTTGATCCTACAAAAAGACTTCTAGCTCCTACCTGGATAGTGAATTTATTGATCGATAAGCCTTGTTCACCCAACTGATCGGCAATGCTAGAAAGGCTGGAATTCGGATTAATCTTCACTTTATAAACAGGTGCGCTATCGACATTGGGAGTGTTGGGCACCACTGGCAGTAAAAAAATACCGACATAAATGAGACCTAGGAAGATTGACAGAAGGGCAAACCAATGCTTGAGACCTCGATCTTTTGACTTTTTCTTAATAAATAGAGATCTGCTCTGAATTTTTCTGCTCATCAGGCTATGATAAAAGGGTCATGATAAATACCCCCAAAATTGAGCAAAACTGGCTAAATAACCCCACTACCCTACCCTGCAATTTGCCGCAGTGGGGGTTCATCCTCGTTGAGGGCTCAGATGCTGCAAGTTTTTTACAAAATCAATTAACAAATTCAGTGTTGGGGCTTAACCGTACCCTTCCAGGTCAAATGGCCCAAAATTTTTCGGGTGTCCGCTTAGTAGGTTATTGCAGCCCTAAAGGAAGGTTACTTGCAAGCGCATGGCTTGGTTTGTTTCCATCAGGCGAGAACGCCGAAGACCGGTTTGCTTTATTTATTTCAAAAGATATTGCCGCAAGTACAGCAAAACGTTTATCCATGTTTGTACTGCGCTCAAAGGTCAAAGTTACCGATGTATCCGAGGATTGGATTATTTCTGGACTGCATGGTTCTGAGGAGCAGATTGTCGAATTTAAGCTTGATCCTAGCGCTATAGCTTTACGTATGCCCAATGTTTTGGCAAACAATCAATCTGTTGCACGTCTTTTGTTTGCAATGCCCGTTGATAAGCAATCAATTGCACGCGACTCCAATGAAATGCTTCAAGCATGGAATGAGCTTGAGGTCTTAAGTGCCATCCCTAGAATTGTTCAAGCAACACAGGAGCAATTTGTGCCCCAAATGATTAATTTTGAATCTGTGGCCGGAGTTGATTTTAAAAAAGGGTGTTATCCAGGCCAAGAAATCGTTGCTCGCAGTCAATATCGCGGCGCCATCAAGCGTCGACTACAAATTGCCCACATGGATAAAAGTAGTTCAGATGACAATTTGGCAATGCCGGGCGTTGAACTTTTCCACTCCAATGACCCCTCCCAGCCAGCAGGAATGGTAGTTTTATCTGCGTATTCTCCAGAGGATAAGGAGCGCATTGACCTTCAGATCGAGTACAAGTTAGAGGCGCTTGAAAATGGGGAAATTCATCTTGGTAGCGCTGAAGGACCTGTGTTAAAAATAGATTTATTGCCCTACCCTTTGCTCGAAATTTAATAACCCTTATGTGCCTTATTCTCTTCGCTTGGAATTCTCACCCAGAATATTCACTGGTGGTAGCAGCGAACCGTGATGAGTTTTATGAGCGCAATACCGATGGCGTTTCATGGTGGTCTGAACATCCCCATGTTTTAGCAGGTAGAGATCGCGCTGATGTATTGGGTAGTCCTGGTACCTGGCTTGGGTTTACCAAGACCGGAAAATTTGCAGCCTTAACGAATGTTCGGGCGCCTAGCGAAAAAAATCCCGATTCTAGAACGCGTGGTGAACTGTCTTTGATGTATCTCACCGGCAATGAACGCCCCTCTGAATTTATCCAAGGCAATGCAAAACGTTTTCAGCAATACAACGGTTTTAATCTTTTGATGGCGGATTTAAGTGATCCAGCCAATGCCGAAATGCATTGGGTAAGCAACCGCATGATGATGGGGCAAAGTATTCGCCCACGCAAAGTTTTTCCACAACAGACGTTAGAGCCAGGAGTTTATGGTTTGTCCAATGCCATGCTTGATACCCCGTGGCCAAAAGTAAATCATCGTGTAGCCGCATTTGCTCAGGCTTTGGCTATGGATCAAGGACAACTTAAAAATGCAGATCCGTATTTAAAGCTACTAGCGGACACCCATCACGCCAGTGATAACGAGCTTCCTAACACGGGGGTTAGTCGTGAATGGGAGAAGGCACTTTCCCCCGCATTTATTAAAACCCCCGCTTATGGGACGCGCTCAAGTACAGTTTTACGGGTGCGGAAAGACGGCCAGTTTGAGATGGTGGAGCGTCGCTTTGATGCTTCAGGAACTGTAGGCCATGACGTTGTTACAGGTGTCCTTAGCTCTGCATCAGATTCAAATTTATCCGTGTAGCATTATTCAGAGCGACCATCATCGTTTATAACTCGGTCACCATCCGCATTGCGAGTTGCTAAGCGCTTCAGGTACTTGAAGGTGCCGGTAGACATGCAGCAAATTTCACCTTGATCGTTATAAAGCTTGGCTTCACAAAAAGCCATTGTTGCTGTTCTGCGAACCGTATCGGCCTTCACTCTCAGCACACCGGTTGCAGCTTGCATGAAATTATTCTTCATTTCAATGGTCACCACACTGCGATCACCTGGATCGCCGGAACGTGCTGCAACAGCCATAGCCACATCCATCAGCGTCAACAAAACACCTCCATGCGCTACTTCCCAAGTGTTGTTGTGCTCAGGTTTGAGAGCCAGCAAAATCTCCCCCTTGCCCATTTCAGCGCTTAAACAACGAACACCCAAAAGCTTTAAAAAAGGCACATTCAATTCCTCGCCTAAATTAGCTAACTGGGTCTGTGGATTCATTTGGACTTGTTTGTTCATAGATTAATTTTAGAGCCATGCACGTGATTTAGTAATTCCACCTAGAATACCTCTATGGCCTTTACTTTAGGCGGCGATGATGCCTGCCAAGCAACCCTCCCCACCCCGATACCCAATCCCTACTGGGTCGCATTTTCACCCTCATCCGCCAATTTGGTGGGTATCGACCTGGGCGAAAATAATCTGCCCGTAGATAAAACATGGCTAGAGGTATTGTCTGGGAACGGTTTAAACACAACCAACCATCAATTTCCAAATCCTATAGCAACAGCCTATAGCGGACATCAATTTGGTGTGTGGGCTGGTCAACTAGGTGATGGACGGGCAATATTGTTAGGTGATATTGCTGGACAAGAATTACAGCTCAAAGGGGCTGGGATGACGCGATTCTCCCGCATGGGTGATGGTCGTGCTGTATTGCGTTCATCTATTAGGGAATTCTTATGCAGCGAGTCAATGCATGCTTTGGGAATTCCAACTACAAGGGCGCTATCAATTGTTGGCTCAGACATGCCTGTCAGAAGGGAAACTTTAGAGACTGCAGCCGTTTGTGCTCGCTTAGCACCAAGCTTTATTCGAGTTGGTCACTTTGAGCATTACGCTTCACTACAAAACCATGCAAGGTTAAAAGAGCTTGCAGATTACCTCATAGAAATACATTACCCAGAATCCCTACAGGCTAACGAGCCCTATTTAGATCTATTCAAAAGAATTAGTGCGCGCAATGCCAAATTAGTCGCTCAATGGCAGGCTGTGGGCTTTTGTCATGGGGTTCTCAATAGCGACAATATCAGCGTACTTGGATTGACTATTGACTATGGCCCTTTTGGATTTTTAGACCAGTTTCAGATCGATCATATTTGCAACCATAGCGATCAAGGTGGTCGTTATGCCTACCATCGTCAACCACAAATCATGCATTGGAATATGGCGTGCTTGGCTAGCTCTATGATTCCACTGCTCGAGCTCCGCCATAGCGAAAAAGAAGCGCAAGAGCAATTACGTGCTGCCCTTGAAGGGTTTCCGGTTATTTATGCGAAAAATTGGCAAGCATTGTTTCGTAATAAATTAGGATTTAGTACGGAGCAAGATGGGGACGTTGCCCTGATTGAACGGTTATTGCAGGCAATGCATGATTCGAAGGTGGATTTCACGAACTTCTTTCGCAACCTTGGAAAGGTTAGCTCAAACCTTTCTATTTCGCAGATTTCCTTAAGAGATGATTTTATTGACCGTGATGCAATTGATCTTTGGTTCGTTGATTATTTAGCTCGCTTACAGAGTGAATCTAGCAATGATTCAGAGCGACACCTAGTAATGAATCGAGTAAACCCAAAATACATCCTACGAAATCATCTAGCCCAGTTTGCCATTGAGCAGGCGCAAAAAAAAGACTTTTCTGAGGTATCAAAGCTTCTTAAGGTTTTAAGTAGCCCCTTTGATGACCAGCCAGAATTTACCTCTTACTCGCTAGCCCCACCACCAGATATGGATATGGTCGAAGTAAGCTGCTCATCATAGACGCTCTATAAGAAAATCATATTATTGGAGTCAACATGAAAAAAACTGATCAAGAATATAAGCAATCATTAAGTGATATGGAGTACCGAGTCACTCGAGAAGCAGCAACCGAGCGGCCTTTTACCGGCAAATACTGGGATCATTGGGACAAGGGACGCTATCAGTGTGTTTGCTGTGGTACACCACTCTTTTTATCGGAGACCAAGTTCGATGCTGGTTGCGGGTGGCCAAGCTACAACGCGCCAGAAGTTGCATCCTCTATTAAGGAAATTCGAGATACTACTCATGGCATGATTCGCACCGAAGTCCGTTGCGCAAATTGCGATGCCCATTTAGGTCATGTATTTGAGGATGGCCCTATGCCAACCGGTTTACGATACTGCATCAACTCTGCATCCTTGAGTTTTGAGCCAGGCACTAATGCTATACCTACAAAAACAGATGAATAAATTAAATAGCTGGATAATCACTTTATGAAATTTTTATTCGACCTATTCCCCATTATTCTCTTCTTTGTCGCGTTTAAGCTGGGTGATATATACACAGCAACCATCGTAGCCATGGTGGCCACTATCGGACAGATTCTTTGGGTCTATTACCGCCATCGCAAGATCGATGCCATGCAATGGATAAGTCTTGTCATGATTGTTGTGTTTGGGAGCCTAACAATCTTCTTGCATGACAAAACATTTATTCAATTAAAGCCGACAGCTCTTTACTGGCTCTTCTCAGGCGCTCTATTTATCAGCGCTCAGTTTTTTCAAAAGAACTGGATACAGGTGTTAATGGGAAAACAGGTCACGCTCAAAGCTGAATCCGCTCATTCGGTTTGGCATAGTCTGAATATTGCCTGGGCCCTTTTCTTTTTCTTCATGGGCGCACTTAATCTGTATGTTGCTTTTGATTATTCAGAAGAAACATGGGTTAACTTTAAGTTGTTTGGAAGTACTGGTCTCCTATTGTTTTTTGTGATTCTTCAAGGAGTTTGGCTCTCTAAGCATATGGAGCATCCAAGCGAATGAGCATCAATCAACAACGGATTGCCGCTTTCGATGAGGATCTACGCAAAGCTTTTCAGGTGCAAGCCTTAAAGATTGAAGATGAAAGTCATGTTCATGCTGGTCATGCAGGCGCGGCTAGTGGCGGCGGCCACTTTCGACTTGAGATCATCGCCCCAGAGTTTAAGGGTTTGAACCTAGTGGCTCGTCATAGGGCTGTTTATGCTGCCTTGAATCGCCATATTCCCAAGGAAATTCATGCTCTAACCATTGCCGCCCTAGCTCCAGACGAAGTTGCTGTCTAGGGCTACTTTAGAATGGCTCTATTTCCTTTAATTTAATTATCAAAAACATGATCAATAAACGTCAAATACTCTCAATCAGCCTTCTTGGAGCCGCTCTTTTATCTGCAAATGCAATCGCACAAAATGCCGTCATCGTGAACGGCAAAGCGATTCCTAAAGCGCAATTAGATAAGCTAGTTCAACGTTCAGGACAGCCCGATAACCCGCAGGTACGCGATCAAGCTCGTGAGATGTTGGTAACCCGTGAATTGGTATTGCAGGAAGCTGACAAGCGCGGCGTCATTCAGAATGAAATGGTACGCGAGCAATTAGAACAAGCGCGTATGGGAGTTTTGGTGGGTGCCGTATTTGAGGATTATGTTGAAAAAGAAGGTGTTGCAGAAGCTGATCTGAAAGCTGCTTATGACTCTGCAAAGGCTCAATACAGTGGCAAGGAATATCACGTAGAACATATCTTGGTAGAAAAAGAAGCGGATGCCAAGGCAATTACTGCGCAGCTTAAGGGAGGCGCTAATTTCGAAGAAATCGCTAAGGCAAAGTCGCTCGACACTGGCTCCGCTAAAAATGGCGGCGATCTAGGCTGGGTTAGCGATAAAGCATTAGTGCCAGAGTTTTCTAAAGCAATGGTTCAACTCAAAAATGGGCAAATTACTGACAAGCCTGTGAAATCACAGTTTGGTTGGCACGTCATTAAGGTAATTGACTCTCGTGATATTCAAGCCCCAAGCTTTGAAGAAATGAAGGCTCAGTTGAAGCAGATGATCATGTCTGATAAGAATTGGCAAAAGGCGAAGTTCTCAGAAATGATGCAAAAACTACGCGCTAAAGCAAAAATTCAATAAAAAGCTAAGTAGCTCTATCTGGCGGAGTAACGTCGCGGTCTGAGTTTTTGGATCGCCATACCCGCCAGTCCGCAAGCAAATGCGGACATTACGAATACATCTCTTGGTTGAGATGCTTCCCATATCCAGCCAGCACATAAGCCTCCAAGCGTTCCACCAAGGCCGTATGAGATGGTGGCCATCAAAGCTTGACCTCTAGCCTGTACCGGGCCTGTGAACCAACGTTGCAAAAGTTTTGTAGCGGCACTATGGTGAGCGGCAAAAGTGCCAGCATGCATTAATTGCGCCACTATCAAAACGGAAGTGATTGGCAGGAAAGCTATTAAGGCAAATCTGACAACCCCAATTCCAAAGGCAGCCTGCAATATCACCTCGGCATCTAACCTGCTCAATACCTTACTTTGAAAGTAAAAGAAAATGACTTCGGCAAAAACACCTAGAGCCCAAAACAGACCAATCTGAAATTTGTTGTAGCCAAGGTTAGAGAGATAAAGAGAGTAAAAAACATATAAAGCAGCGTGGGCAAAGATCATAAAAAATCCAGATACTAAAAACCACCGAACATCTGGATTAAAAAGCACAACCAATAACTCCCCTTTAACCATTTTGCGACGCTCCATCTTGGGCTCGTGCAAACAAAAGGTAATAAGAGCTAAGGCTAGTAAAAAAACGGTGCCCACAATGGGATAAAGCCCAATGCTCTTGCGCTGGAATAGCTCTCCTGCGGCAAGAACCATGGCAATAAAGCCGATAGATCCCCACAGACGCAAGCGTCCGTAACGCTTATCGAAGGAATTATCTTTATATAGAGCATGAATAGTGGCTGACTCACCAAGTGGCATCAAACTACTCAAAATGGTGTGCAACACAAACATCCAAATAAAAAACCCGATGTAGCTATGCAAGAAATAAATGCATAAGAAAACAACCGCCGCAAGACATGCGCAGAATCGAATAATGCTAATCCTATTAGAAAGGTAGTCTGATAACCAACCCCAAGAGAATGGGCCAACAATGCGGGTGATCTGCAACATAGACATCAATGCTGCAATTTCTATCACGCTAAAGCCCCGATCTAAAAAGAACAGGCTGGCATATGGAGAGACCAGTCCAACATATGCAAAATATAAAAAGAAAAAGGACCCGAAGGCCCAGCGTAGCGAAGGCGTCATCTATGAGCCCATTAATCGCGGAATGCGCCTGGTTGAGAGGCTGGAATAGACGCGGCATCCGGAACATCAGCGCATTGGGCGCGATGACGTAGAGCGTGATCCATTAAAACAAGCGCCAACATTGCTTCAGCAATTGGTGTTGCACGAATGCCAACGCAAGGATCATGTCTACCTTTGGTTTGGACTGTTATGGGCTTTCCATCTAAATCAATGGATTGCTTTGGGCTCATGATGCTAGAAGTTGGTTTGATTGCTATAGAAACACGGAGATCTTGTCCGCTACTAATGCCGCCCAGGGTACCGCCAGAATTATTCGTTGCAAAGCCATCGGGATGAAGCTCATCTCCATGCTCGCTGCCACGTTGAGACACTGACTTGAAACCGGCACCAATCTCAACACCTTTCACTGCATTGATACCCATCATGGCATGCGCAATATCGGCATCCAATTTATCGAACAAAGGCTCACCCAGACCCGCAGGAACATTACGAGCTCGTACCTCGATACGTGCGCCACAAGAGTCCCCTACTTTACGCAAGTCATCCATATAGCCTTCAAGCTGAGGGATGATTTCTGCATTTGCGGCAAAAAATGGATTCCGATCAATCTGAGTGATATCTTTAAATGGAATTTCAAGTTCACCTAATTGACTCATATAGCCATAAAACTCAGTACCATATTTCTCATGCAACCATTTTTTGGCAATCGCAGCTGCAGCAACAACCGGCGCTGTTAAGCGAGCCGATGAGCGACCGCCACCACGTGGGTCACGAATACCATATTTATTTTGATACGCATAATCTGCGTGACCAGGTCTAAAGGTCTGCAAGATGTCACCATAATCCTGGCTGCGTTGATCTGTATTGCGGATTAATAGCGCAATAGGCGTACCTGTTGTCTTGCCTTCAAAAACGCCAGAAAGGATCTCAACTTTGTCCTCTTCTTTGCGCTGCGTCACGTGACGGGATGTGCCTGGTTTGCGACGATCTAAATCTAGCTGAATATCAGCTTCGGAAAGATTCATGCCTGGTGGGCAACCATCAACCACCGCCCCGATTGCGGGACCGTGGGATTCACCAAAAGTGGTAACAGTAAAAAGGAGGCCTAAAGTATTTCCTGACATATCGACATTATGTCATTTGTCGGAAAATGATGGCTAGAACGACTTAGGAAGCTGCTTTTTCAGTATCTTCTGGCCAATCGCGAATATAGGCCTTAAGCATCGTATTTTCGAAGTCCTGGGCTTCCACTACCGATTTTGCTACGTCGTAGAAAGAGATAACGCCCATCAACATCTTTTGATCGACTACTGGCAAATAGCGCGCATGGTCCACCAGCATCATGCGCCGAACCTCATCAATCTCGGTTTCCATATTGCAGGTCAAAGGTGTTTGATTCATCACAGTATTCACTTGAAGACCTTCAAGCTTGCCGTGATGCTTAGCTAAAGCGGCAATGACTTCACGGAAGGTCAGAATACCAACCAGTTTGTCATACTCCATCACCACTAATGAACCAATGTCGTGCTCACTCATTACTAGCACTGCAGTTTGCAGCGCTGTATCGGGGGCTACTGTAAAAAGGGTGCTTCCCTTGACGCGTAATATGTCACGAACTTTCATTTGGTCTCCGAAAACAATGTATTTATAGATCCAATATAGACTCAAGACCTCTGCGAATCAAGAGCTTAGGCGATACTTTTAGTAACGAATAACCCTAATGACACCGCTTCGTATATCCGGCAAATTGGCCACCAGTACAGCGCCAGTTAAGGTAATCCACCAGGTCATATAGATCCACGTTAAACCCAGGGGCAAGATCGCAAAAGCGCCATATACGGTCTTATAAAAGGCTGTATTTCCCAAGAAAATTGCAAAACCAAACTTCATTAGCTCAAAGGCAAGTGCTGCTACAAAAGCTCCTGCAAAGGCGTCTCGCCACAAAATCTTGGCGTAAGGAAGAATTTTGTAGACCACTGCATAGACCAGAATCGCCAAAAAGATTGGGGCAATCGCAGCCACCAATTGAAAGCCAAATGATACCGAGCCGATCCAGCCCTCTGAAGCACTAAATAAAACGCCACTCAAGTAAATTCCAACGCCAAGCAGGATTGGACCCAGGATAGTAGCTGCACTATAGATCACAATTTTTTTATACAAAGGGCGTCTTGCAGTGACCTTGAATATTTGGTTAAAGGCGCCCTCAATCACCGCTAAAGTCATGATTGTCGTGATGATCAGTCCGGCCAAGCCCGCATAGGTTAAGCCTTTTGCTTGGGATGAGAATTGCTCTAGATAAATGAATACCTGTTGATTAATACCGCCCGGCATATAAGTATCCAAAAGCCAGGATCTAAAGGTATTCTTAACTTGGATGACGCTTGGGAGGTGACCAATCAACATGGTGGCGATTGTCACCATCGGCACCATCGACAGGGTCGTTGTAAATGCCAGGCTAGCTGCAATTTGCTTCAAATTTTGACCGCGATTACGCTCCCAGATCTCTTTGGCCAGAGAGAGCCATAATTGGGGGTTACGAATAAGGCGCATCGCCGTATCATAAGAGATCAATATGAGCCAACACGATATTTTAGTTTTGTACTACTCCCGTTATGGTGCAACCAAGGATCTGGCGCGCCTGATTGCTGAGGGTATTGAGAGCGTATCAGGGGCAAATGCCCGCTTGAGAACCGTGCCCCCCATATCTGCGGTTTGTGAAGCTACTGAGGCAGCTATACCCCAGGATGGAGCGCCTTACGTTGAATATTCAGACCTAAAGGATTGCATTGGTCTAGCTTTGGGGTCTCCTACTCGTTTTGGCAATATGGCAGCGCCGATGAAATACTTTTGGGACGGTAGTTCTTCCGAGTGGTTGAATGGCGCTTTAATTGGTAAGCCCGCCTGCGTCTTTACGAGTACCGGTAGCATGCATGGCGGTCAAGAAAGCACCCTGCTAACCATGATGATTCCACTGTTGCATCACGGCATGATGCTGATGGGCATTCCTTACAGCGAGCCTGACCTAATGTCTTCCAATACAGGCGGTAGTCCTTATGGAGTGACTCATCTCGCTCACGCCGATGGACGTGCACCTATTAGCCCTGAAGAGCAGCGTCTAGCAAAGGCGCAAGGCAAACGCCTAGCCGAAACTGCCTTAATGCTTTTTCAAAATAAAAGGTAATCCATTCGGCAGTCATCATGATAAAAAAGATTCTCGACAAAAATCCATACCAACTTATAGCAACAGCCGCTTTTATTGATTTATTTATTTTGTGTGTCTGTTGGGAGTGGCTCATCTCCCCTCTTCGACCTGGTGGATCTTGGTTAATCCTGAAAGGCATCCCTTTGCTATTCGCTATTCCTGGGATATGGAAAGGAAGGGTTTACACAATGCAGTGGGCCTCAATGTTGATATTGCTATATACAACCGAAGGCTTAGTTCGCATTGTTGAAACAGGGACCAACTTTTGGCTTGCGTTGCTAGAAACTATTCTCTCAACAATCGGCTTTGTTTGTTTACTCATGCATCTAAAGCCCATCAAAAAAGAAGCTAAGGCTCTCAAGAAGGCTGCTGCGGAGTAAGAATGCAAAACTTCATCAATCAGCTATCCACAGTCCTTGAGACAAAATATATTCTGACTCAAGATGAGGATAAAGCGCCCTACTTAACTGATTGGCGTAAACGCTTTACGGGAAAAGCACTGGCAGTTCTTTTGCCTGGTAATGCTGCTGAAGTAGCAAATATCGTCAAACTCTGCGCCGCAAGCCAGGTTGCTATAGTCCCTCAAGGCGGTCATACCGGCTTTTGTGGCGGCGCTACGCCCGATAACAGCGGTAAGCAAGTCATCCTCAATCTCAAGCGCATGAATCAGATTCGTGAGATCGATAGTGCCAATCAAACCATCACACTTGAGGCGGGATGCATTTTGCAAGCCGTGCAAGAAAAAGCTGCTGTACAGGGATTTTTATTCCCCTTAAGTCTGGGTGCTGAAGGTAGTTGCATGATCGGCGGCAACTTAGCAACCAATGCCGGTGGAACCAATGTGCTTCGCTACGGAAATGCACGTGATCTATGTCTAGGCCTTGAAGTTGTTACTGCTAAAGGTGAGATTTGGAATGGCGTTAAAGGTTTGCGCAAGGACAATACGGGTTACGATTTGCGTGACTTGTTTATTGGATCTGAAGGTACTTTGGGAATCATTACTGCTGCAGTCATGAAGCTATACCCACTACCGATCTCTCAATGGACCACCCTTGTCGCATGTGAAACCATCGCCTTTTCAATTGCACTTTTAAATCTTTTTCAGAAACGGGCAACCTCATTGCTCACCGGTTTTGAAATGATGACGCAGGAGTCTTTGGAGTTAAATGAGAAGCACTTTCCTCAAATGACAAATCCACTGCAAGGTAAGCCACCATTTACCGTGCTGATTGAATTATCAGATCATGAGAGCGAGGACCATGTCAGACAACTTCTTGAAACCATTTTGGAGGAAGCCTTCGAATCTGGCCTTATCATCGACGCCGTTATTGCTAGTAACTTAAGTCAAGCCAATGCTTTTTGGCATATGCGGGAACACATTACGCTAGCGCAAGCCGAAGAAGGCGCAAACCTCAAACATGACATCACCATCCCCCTTTCATCACTTGATTGCTTTATCAAAGAAACCGATGCCTTGATGAGGACAAAGTTTCCGGGTGTCAGAATCATCAATTTTGGCCATTTAGGGGATGGAAACTTGCACTACAACATTGCCCCACCCTTAGGCACAGACCCTAAGATTTTCAACGAAATCAATGAAAAACCCATTCATGAGCTCGTATATGCCCAGGTCGAGCGCTGTAATGGCTCCATTTCTGCAGAACACGGTGTAGGACAGCTTAAATTGGATGGCTTAAGGGCTCATAAGGGTGAAGTGGCCCACGAGCTCATGAAGACCCTCAAAAGAGCTTTAGACCCCCAAAATATTCTTAATCCCCATAAAGTTGTCTCCATTTAAGAAAAACAGCTGTTTTTTTGATAAATATTTTGTAATTCGTGTCATCTCGACCGCTTTTCTATGCGTTGTATAGCCATGGAGGTGACAAATATGTCAACAAGACTCAAACGTTGGGCCCGTGCAATTCAAGAGATCGACTTGTCCACAAGGACGCCTGAAGTAGCTATAGGCTACCTGGACAGTAAATACCGCGATATTGCTTGGCGTTATATCCGTATTCTTGGCTTCGAACGCACTATTAGCTTCATGGCAAGCAATAACTTTCACCCTGAGTGATTGTTAAAAAACCCTAAATATATGATTTATTTAGGGTTTTTTGTTTTGAAGCTTACTTATTGAGCTTTTAGCCAAAGAATTCCCTGGCCTCTGCCAGCAAAATGTCAGGAATCTCTTCTGGTATGTAGTGACCACTGGGAACAGCCTTTCCAGCAACATCCTTGGCCACAACCCTCCAGTCCTCTATGGGTTTAAAGCACTGGTTTACTAAACCATGTTCACCCCACAACACCCTCAGTGGCATCTTCAGCATCTTGCCTGCAGCACGATCCGAGCGATCGTGAATAAGGTCGATCGTAGCGGCAGCTCGGTAATCTTCACACATCGCATGCATGCTTTCTGGATGACTAGCCCCAGCCAAATATTCCGCCCATCGATCTGGGGAAAATATCCCTGTTCCCGCATGGCGACCCATATGGTTTTTTAACCAAAACTCAGGATTAGCGCCAATTAAGGTTTCTGGAACTGGCTCCGGCTGTATCAGGAAGAACCAATGCCAATATCCCTTAGCAAATTCCATAGTGGTCTTCTCATACATGGTTAATGTTGGAGAGATGTCCAGAACCATTAAACGCAAAACACTCTCAGGAAAGTCCATTGCCAGGCGATGAGAAACCCTTCCACCTCTGTCATGTCCAAGCAAGAAAAATTGATTAAAACCTAAACTTTTCATCAATGCATGTTGATCTGCGGCCATAGATCTTTTTGAATACGTTGAGTGATCACTTTTGCCATGAGGCTTTGATGACGCACCGTAACCCCTTAAATCTGCAGCAACTACCGTAAAGCTTTTGGCTAATTCCGGCGCCACTTGACTCCAGATTGCCTTTGTTTGTGGGAAGCCATGAAGCAACAACAATGGAGGACCGCTGCCACCGATGAGATATGAGATCTCAATAGAGCCATCTTCAGAGTCAGCGTGAAATGTTTTAGCTTCAAAACCAGGAAAAGATACGGACATCATTCACCCAATAAAAAAGAGCCTCCTAAGAGGCCCTTGCATTTTAAAAATTAACGATTAGCCATCGCCTGAATTTCAGCGACGGTCACATAGCCCTTATTAGTAGAGTCGATGTAACTAAAGTGTTCATAAATACGAGGCATGCAACCATTAGCCTCTTCTCGAGTTAACTTGCCATCATGATTGACATCGCATTTAGCAAATCGCTGAGCAATTTCTTTATCGCGAGATGCATCATCAGCCAAGGCTAATAATGGGATTGCTACCAAAGATGACAAGGTAATGACGATTATTTTTTTAATGAGTGCTTTCATGATGGAGACTTATTGACCAGTTGGCACTGGGTTGGCGGATGTTTCTAATGCAGAGCGGACCACTTTCTTTGCCATTGCGACAAATGAATCTGCAGATCCAGCGTTAGTTCTAAAGGATTCACCTTGTATAGTGATCAAACCTTCTCCTAATAATTGTTTTGATTGACTATCCGTAATTTTGCTCTCGACTAACAACGCTGGGGTTTTGGAATTTACACCGCCAGCATAAGCAGCTGCATTCATTGCCAAACCAATTGGAGTGAAATTCCAGGGTTGCAAGCTATCTGCTGAACTTTCGGCACCAGTGATGCCAACAGAGATGCGTGCAACACCAGGTCCTGGTTTATTAACTATCTTGATGGTGCCGCGAGAATTAACAGCCTCAACCATAGATGCTTGGAGTGCAGCTTTTGCCTTATTAATGTCATCGATGCTGACTGACATAGTGGCATTTTGATTCAGGTAAATCGGGTCCAAGATTACTGCGGTGTATGAACCAGGGTTCACACCTGAAATACGGTATCTCCAAATACGAGTATCTTTATCGCTGCTAGCCATTGGAACTAAAAGATTGTAATCAGGCAAGAAGCCCGATCTAGGCATGGATTCTGTTGCCAATTTAGGTGCATTGCTACATGCAGCCAAAGTCATTGCTGTAGCAAAGGATGCTAACAGTACTTTCATTTTATTCATGGCGATTCCGAGTGATGGGTTAAGTTAATTTGTAAGACCGTTATTAATAAAGATGATCATACCCATATCAATTTAGTCCGAGGCTGGACATGGCAAGGTGCCACCTGTCTTTTTATGTATCTGGGGTTTACATGCAACTTGAGCTGGAGTCGACTGAGGTAGTACCGTCGGTGCAGACGTTTGAACATTATTTAATGGTGCTTGCACTGAAGTTGCTGTAGTTGCTGCCGTTGGCGACGAAGCGATTGGATTGCTCACTGTCGGAGCCGGCTTTGCTGGAGCTAAACCGACCTCTCTATAAAACGCCTTATCTGAACCAGGGCAAGGCATTAAAGCACCTGTTTTGGGGTTTACAACATCTTTGCATTGCGGATTGGCCTCAAGACGTGCCTCTAACTTCGCAGTAGAGCAAGAGCAAAGAATTAAGGCCGAGCCAATTAGGCATGTACTAATCTTGATTAAATGGATTTTCATCAAAGCATTCTAAGACAACCAAATAAAAAGATAACCATAAAAGATTACAGCTCTGGAAGATATAGTACGAACGGAGGATATTTGGCCTGCCCAGCACGATTCGAACGTGCGACCTACGCCTTAGAAGCTTTAAAAATGAGCTAAAACAATAGCAGAAACAATGACTTAAGCCTTGCTAGATCAGGTGTGGCGTACGCACCGAGATCACTGGAATCAAGTGGAACTGGCTATATGGTGCGTGGCATCTGCAGGCGATTGGTTGGTTCTATGTCTAATTTATTGGGTAAACCGACAAACTTGGGATGCAGATGCAATATGAAGCGCATCAGAATTTCTTTAACTATTAAATGCTGCTTGTGTGAGTTTCTCTACCGTAATTTGCCTCTAGCTGGCCAATATAGATATTTTTGACATGGCTAATTTCTCCGGGCTTAAGAGCTCCATCAACAGATACGACACGCTCTTCCTCAAGATTTAACTCAGCCAAGGTCGAAGCAAATATCTCGATTAATTCAGGGTATAGCCCGAGTAATTTTTGCAGCGATTCTTTACTCAGCTCATAAATTAGCGCATCTGCTTCAGCAGTAACCGTTGCAATATGTGGCATGAGTGCAAATAAAGCCTGTCGCCCAAAAAACTCTGTAGCAATAAAGCGTTGCTTTACTAATGAATCGTTTGCATTAATCATCATGCGTGATGCCATACCTTCAGCAATAATAAAGATGGCATCATTACGCTGTCCAGCGTGAACAATGATATCCCCAGGTTTAAAGCGGCGAGGAACCAACTCATTACTGATGCTGACCCATACCTCTTTAGAGCATTGATGAAACAACCTAACCTGCTGGACTAGGTGATACAGATCTAAAGAACGATTGGCAATTTTGATCCTATCCTCAACGTCTACACCAGAAGAGATAGTGATATTTGCTACTCGCATGCTCTCTAAAACGCTCTTAATAATGGCATGCTCCGCAGGTTTTCGATCGCGATAGTCTGTGATGACATATTGAATTTCATACTTAACGCCTGAATCGGTTAATTCCCGGGCATAAACGTATGGAGGAGAAACAAATTTCACTCCAATAGCGCCAAGGGTAGCTGCATATAAAATACGCTCAGCACTTTCAACCGAAACATCGTAATCAATATTAAATGTAAGGCTCTGCTTGGTATTAGCATTGGGTAAATCTAAATTAATAACCACTGCATCTGAAATTTTGACGTTTGGGATATAGATTGCCTCAAGTGAATCTGTCAATAAGACCGTATTACGCCAAGTAATCTGATGGACTCTACCAACATACTCACCGATCTTGACCTTGTCGCCAACCTTGAAGGTATCCTCAAAGTTCAGCATGATGCCGGTAGCTAAAGCAACAGCAAAGTCTTTTAAGGCAAAACCGAGAATTGCTGCAGATCCTGCACCAGTCACAATCAGAGCTGAAATATTTTGCTTAAAAACCAATGACAGAATGAGGCAGCCGCCAATAAAGATGACAATGCCAGAGCAAATATCACCGATTAAGTTAGGTACCTTGACGTTCCAAGCGCGCTCGATGTATCCGTGAATAAATTCTTGATTAAAGATGCGTGCGGCTAAGAATGTAAGCGAAGCACTAAAAGCGCCTACTACCCATTGCCACACCATTTCATCCGGAAATCCGGTAACTAGCGCTATAGGCCCAATAAAACTATCTCGCATCAGACTTAAAAAGCCCAATGCAATTGTTAGGACAGCTAAGAATCGATAACCTTTTTTCATTGAAAGAATTCCTGTTATTGAATCTTAGGCTGCCGTTGGAAAACGAACTAGGAAACCAGGGGCATCAGCTGAACCAGCCTCTAAGGTGCCTCCAAAATGCTCAATCACAGCCTTAGCCAAAATAATGCCAATCAACTTTTCACGTTTTCCATCAGAGATGAATCCAGTAGATAGCTCAGCCATAAATTGACGAGCCTCATCCAGCAAAGCGGCAGTTGGCGCCAAGGATCCTGCATAAGCTGATCCTGAAAAGTTCAGAATCAATGAATCCTCTCCATTTGAGCGCAAAGAGATATTGAGTAGCCCAGAACCGGATGCATGCGTTGTGTGCGTGATTAATCTAGATATGGCGCCAGCAAGTAATCGGCTATCCCCATAGGTAGATGGCATCTCATCTGGGACATCAATATTAACTTGCAAGTTTGGCACGCGTCTCGAAAGGTCTAGGCTCTTCAAGACATCTACTAGCACGGCTGGAACGGAAAGTGGTTTAGCTTCCGCTCTAACTAAGGTTTGACGAAATAACTCGATCTGCTCATAGTCGGCCACAAGATGCCGAAGGCTATCAATTTCTTGAATCGAAAAGTCAACCCTATTGTCGATATCACCTTTATTTGAGGCACTACCTGCCTCTAGCGCGTGCTTGATTCCGGAGATTTGACCTGAGACAGCTAGCAAGGGGCTATTAATAGCCGCCATCAAATTAGAGAAATAGCGTCGTTTAAGAGTTTCCAGATCTTTGAGCTTCTCAATGGCAGCATCACCCCGTGCCAAGCGATCCTTAAGCGCTCTTCTTTCGGCGCCAATTGAACCCAACATACCGGTACGCAAGTTATCTAATTTTGAATAGGCAGCAACCAATGCTGCAGCCAGTAACAAAAATAAAATGCCACCTTTAATGACTGCAGATTTAAAAGCAGCATTAAATTGATCGGTCAAATCATCTACCATCGCAATGGTGATGGTAGGCTTGCCTACAAAGTTATATATCGGAAATGCTTTGACAAAAATTTTCTGGCCATTATTGTCGACGATCTTATGCTCATTACTTCTCGGATCAAAATCAATTGCTTTAATAATGTCACGTGTCGCAGGATCAGAATAATTGATGTAAATATCTTCGCCCTTTTCGGCATCTTCTTTTTCATTTCGAGCGCGCTCTACTTGAGCAAAGCGTTCTTTTGTAATGCTAGTTGCCCATTGGAAGTGGGACTCTACTGATGCGCTGTTGAGTGGGAGTGAAAAATCGCTCACAAACTCCACAAGCCCGTAGAACTTATCATCCCAGATGACGGGCACAATGCCACGAATACCAATCACACCGCCCTGCCCAGTTTCTACTGCCATGATGCGCTCTTGTCTGGCATTTGCAGCCACAACGGATGCGCGGAATTTAGAGCCATCAAACTGTCCTAGCTCTGGTGCACCTGCTCTATAAAACATCGTAGCTGGTGGTATCCAAAAGTTCAGTTGATTGACTTCATGCTTCTCTTTTAGGAAGGCAAAGAATGGATCTATCTGCGCTGCTAAAGCTGCTCTATCTCGCTTAATAAAAGGATCTATAGTGACCCTGCTTCGCAATAAAGTGTCTGCACCAATACCCATCGCCCGAAACCTGGCTTGCTTAAGTTCTGTGAATACGACCTCAAATTGTTTAGAGCGGCCATCTGCCAATTCGACTACATGCTCTGTCTGTGTTTTATATGTCGAGGTTGCATAAAAAATAGAAATGAGAGCGGAGCCTAAGACCAAGCTGATCACCAAACCTACACTGAGTTTTTGTTTCGTCTGGGGTGTCTGCACCATACCAATAGTGGCAGCTTTATCAGTCGAAGTTTCTTGATTCTTTTCAGCCATTCCGGCTCCCATTGGTAAATGAACTCAATATTCCTAAATCGCGCAATCAATTGATTGCGCTTGATTATGAGGCAAAAGTGGTAAATTGCCATCCTCCCTATTCACCAATACGGGGTAGTCTGAAGGGGGAAATGGGTAGTTTGGCCTGCCCAGCACGATTCGAACGTGCGACCTACGCCTTAGAAGCTGGAAAAATGTGGTTAAACAATACTAAAAACAATGCGTTTAAGGTGATGGCTTTTGGTGCCCTGTAGGCACAGAGATCTTTGGTTCGGAGTGGAATGCCATGGATCGGGCATTGTATCTGCAGGCGGTCGGATGTCTATTTTGTCGGGTAAACCTATAAAACACATTACCGGATTGCTCCAATACGACTGCGAGAGTCTCGAGTATCAATGATGGTAATAAAACCAGTTACGGGGTCAATAGTCTCACTATAGATTCCCTTAATAAGATTTATGTTTGCTGGCTTTGTTAAGTCGTATTCAGATTGCTGAACTAACGCTTGTTGCTGAGCCTGTAACTCCTGCTGCTTGAGTTTGATACAACTAGGTGCAACGGCTGAATACTTACTGGTACATTTAATAGCAAGTGCATCGTCATGCATGCCAGCCTGATCAAATGATCTTGCAGCTTCAAATGTCATGCATTCTGTTGCTTCCCATGAGGACCCAGCACTAAAACCAAATAAAACAGCAGAGCCGCCGATAGACGATGACCCCATGCAAGGAGCAGTTGGAAAATTGGATGGAGCCACTGCTGTAGCTACTGGAATTTTGGGAGCTGTATAGTTTGATGTGATCGTGGTATTGCCTGATGAGTTACCGCTAGAGGTAGATGCCCCAGTTGTGGTGTTGCCTACGCTTGATGCCCCTGTAGTGAGGTTACCGACTGATGAAGTAGATGCACCCGTAGTGGTATTACCAACGGATGACGCTCCAGTAGTCAAGTTCCCCACACTTGATGTGGAGGCACCCGTACTTAAATTGCCTACTGTTGAGTTGGATTGACCAGTAGTGAGGTTGCCGACTGTGGCTGTTGATGCCCCTGTCGAGTTGGTATTGCTGATAGCGCCGACTGTAGAGTTACTAATTGGAGATGAGGTAACTGCACCACCCGTAGTTCCTCCAGCAGTACTCACTGAAACTTGAGCTAATGGCTGACTGAATACGAATACCATAAAACTTGCCAATGCAAGTTTTTTAAACATAATTGAAAATTTCTTAAGGGGGAGAGAACTACTCTAATTCGCGAGAGAGGACGACTGTTACGCTGGATGGAAAAAATCAAGTGCTGTAACAGTTATCAGCCTTGGTGTGGGTGAACAGTACTCCAAAAAAGCAGCAATAGATAGCAATCATTTAATAAGTTGATCTAAAGTGCTAATGCGCAGCTGAATAGGTCTTTTATATTTGATAGAGGTCCACTTCTGGCAGTTCTCCGCCCCCACCCTGTACCCCCAATTACCCTGTTTTAGCGTCCCCAAACTACCCTATAAGAGCCACCTGACCGTCACGTAACCGGACACTTCCGAGTCGGGTCAAACCGATACTAGATTACTAGGGTCAAAATTTCATCTGAGTCGCTGAGTCGCTAATAGTCACACAGGATCACCTACGCCCTACCAAAGGCCATCCCAACGCTAGCCAAGCTCATATCATGATTGAGCCAATAAGACACAATTAACCTGCCTGAAATAAGCCCAGAAAAGCAGTAAATAAGAGAATTTGGCCTGCCCAGCACGATTCGAACGTGCGACCTACGCCTTAGAAGGGCGTTGCTCTATCCAGCTGAGCTATGGGCAGTTATATGCTGGGTATATCTAGAACAATAAGGGAAAGTGGTCGGAGTACAAGGATTCGAACCTTGGACCCCCTGCTCCCAAAGCAGGTGCGCTACCAGGCTGCGCTACACTCCGACGGAACCCATATTCTACACCGAGAGGGCCATTCAGGGCAAATCCTGTAAGATTCGTCCCATGATTGCCTATTTTTCAAGCAAATTTATGAAGCAAATTCATGCTGCGTTTACAGCGGCACTGCTAGTATTTTGCTTGCTTGGCACCCACTGGATAGGCCTCTCACATAGCATTTCTCATGCCGGCTTCCAAAATCAAGTCTTTGAAGCTAATACCTCTAACAATATTGATAAGAGTTTCAAGCACAGCTCTGATACCTGTCATTTATTTGACGCACTTTCACTTGCAGGATTTGTACAAAGCAATCACATTGAAGCTGCAGTTATTCTGATCAGCGCTTCAAATCTACAGAATTCAAGCAATCCTTCGTTACGAAGTTTGGCTGGTAACTCTTACCACTCACGCGCTCCACCCACTTTCATTCTTTAAAACAAGGCGCTCTATTGCGCACCTCCGTTTTAATTCCTCACCATGTATTGGTGAATCTGGATGAATATGAATTATCGTTTTAAACAATTTTCTTGTACCCACCTAATAGCGCTGGCCTGTATTTTGCTAATGAATCCTGCTTGGTCTCAAAACCAAGCAGAGGCTTTGCCTCAACTAGATGTCACAGGAGCGCGAGAAGGTGGCCAAGGATTCCTCTCGCCCAATAAAGTATTGGCTGGAGATGAGCTTCAAAATAAACTTTCCGGAACGCTAGGAGCAACACTTGCCAATGAGTTGGGAATATCTGCAACTGGTTATGGTGCGGGCGCCTCTAGACCCGTCATACGAGGATTAGACGGTGCACGAGTACAGATTCTGCAAAATGGTTTGGCTGCTGGGGATGTCTCCAGTATCTCTGCAGATCATGCGGTTGCTAGTCCCATGCAAAATACCCATCAAATTGAGATATTACGGGGTGCAGCAGCACTGCAGTATGGCTCAGGTTCTAGTGGTGGACTAGTAAACGTTGTGAATGATCGCATTGTCACCTCAATGCCCGATGCAGTATCTGGCGCACTCAATACTAGCTACGAAACAGTGAATCAAGGCAAGACTGCCAATATTGAATTAGATGCGCCTGCCGGACCTTTAGCACTCCATTTCGATTCGTCGATTAGTAATTCTAATAACTATCGCATCCCAGGATTTGCAGAACAAGGCGGGCCAAATGCCAATTGGTCTATCAACCCCGGTCAGCCAGTGAATATTCCTTATAGCGGCAAGTTACCCTTTTCTTTTAGCAATGAAAATAGCATGGGCCTAGGCGGGAGTTACGTTCGCTCGGATGGATACACTGGCATCTCTTTAGAGCGTTTGAATCATAACTACGGAATTCCTACTGCTGAGGGTGGTTTTATTCAGCAGTCTCAGAATCGTTACGATTTTGCCCACCAAACCAATGATCCGTTTGATGGCTTTAGCTCGGTCAAAATTAGTGCCGCTAATACCAATTACCAACACACTGAATTTACTAACAATGGGGTTGCCTCCACCCAATGGAACAACACCGCCACTGAAGCTAGGCTAGAGTTGGCACACAAAGAATTGCTGGGGTCTAAGGGCTTATTAGGCGCACAAATTGCCGGGTCAACTCTGAATGCCACGGATTTATCTACGAATAATTACGCCATTGTTCCGCAGACAAAATCAAATGCAAGTGCCCTATTTTTGGTTGAAGAAGGTCGATACGGCCCTTTAAAAACAAGTCTCGGGGCTCGCTATAGCTACACCACCCAAAATCCGAATTCTGGGACTCAGTTTCCAAGTGTAAGCAGTCAGGAATTTGTCCCGACATCTTATGGTCCTCCATCACTACAGAGTAGACAATTTAATTTAATGTCCTATTCAGCCGGTGGAATGTTCGATATTGTCAAAGGTTACGGCCTAGGTCTTGCCTACACAATTTCCCAAAGAGCGCCTTCTGCACAAGAGCTTTACTCCTATGGGCCGCATGATTCAACCGCAACATTCGATATCGGCAATGCAAACCTAAGCACAGAAACATCACATAATTTAGAACTGAGTTTTCAGAAAAGCTTGGGAGTAATCCGTAGCAAAGCTAGTATTTACAGGAACCAATTTAGTAACTACATCTATGGCTACTACACTGGCGCCTATAGCCAAGCCAATGAAAACTTTTCAGTAGTTCAAGCCTCTCAAGCAAATGCCTCCATTCAAGGTGCAGAGGCAGAGCTTAGTTATAACTGGAATGAAACCGGTGTTGGAGGTAGATTGTTTGGGGATGTATCCCAAGGAACATTTGCCTCTGGAGGCAATCTTCCACTTCAACCAGCGCCACGTCTAGGCACTGAATTGGCTTACCAACGTAACGGCTGGTTAACAAGCGCCACCTATATTTACAGCTATCAACAAAATAAATTAGCCAGCTGGGAAATTGGTCCTGCACCGAGTTACAACCTAGTGAATGCCAATCTTTCCTATACAGAACGAATTGGAAAGGTCAATTGGACGGGTTATCTGATTCTAAAGAACCTACTGAATGAAGAGATTCGATATGCAACTTCACCGATGGCAGTGAGGCTATATGCGCCACAACCAGGAAGAAGTTTGATGGTTGGCGTTAGGGCTGCCTTTTAAGAACGCACTATGCCGTTGGGACTAAGTCAGCAATACTCTTAGCAGCGCTCAAAGCAACATCGCCATTCTGAGTCTCCACCATTACTCGCAACAGAGGCTCAGTCCCAGAAGCACGTATCAAAACCCTGCCAATATTTTGAAGATCAGCCTCAACCTTCGTAATTTGATTGATGAGCCTCTCGTCACTCTTCCAGTCGTAACCGGGTTTGAATTTAACATTCAACAGTACCTGCGGGAATACTTTGACGGAGTCCAATAGTTGCGCAAGACTTTTTTTATTTTGACTCATTGCCGCCAACACTTGAAGTGCCGCTATAGTGCCGTCACCTGTGGAGTGCTGGTCTAAGCAAAGCAAGTGACCAGAACCTTCACCACCAATAATCCAACCATTTTGTTTTAGCAACTCCAAAACATAGCGATCGCCCACATTGGCACGCTCAAAACCGATGCCTAGGTCTTTAATAGCGTTTTCAACTGCAAGATTAGTCATTAGAGTGCCTACAGCCCCACCAATCTGCTGGCCACGATCCAAACGATCTTTTGCCAGTACATACAAAAGCTCGTCGCCATTAAATAAACGACCAGAAGCATCAACCATTTGCAGGCGATCAGCATCTCCATCTAGAGCAATACCTAGATCCGCTTTTACTTCATTAACTTTAGCAATTAAGGCTGCTGGTGCAGTTGCTCCGCAACCATCATTGATATTGCGACCATCCGGGCTCACGCCGATGGAGATCACTTCAGCACCTAGCTCATGAAAAACATGGGGGGCTGTGTGATATGCAGCTCCATTGGCGCAATCTACTACAAGCTTTAACCCCTTAAGATTTAGCTCGCCTGGAAATGTTGATTTACAAAACTCAATATAGCGTCCTGCGGCATCATCTAAGCGAAAGGCTTTACCAAGCTCTTTTGAATTTACACAACCCATAGGTTTTTCTAATTCTGCTTCAATGGCAAGCTCAAACTCATCTGACAACTTATCGCCTTTTGCTGAGAAAAACTTGATGCCGTTATCTTGGTAGGGATTATGGGAAGCTGAAATCACTAAGCCGGCGGATAAACGCAATGCCTTAGTGAGGTACGCAACACCTGGGGTTGGAATTGGGCCGCAGAGCATAACGTCAACCCCGGCAGCAGCAAACCCAGCCTCTAATGCAGCTTCCAACAAATATCCTGATACGCGTGTGTCTTTACCTATGAGAATTTTGCAGCGTTCACCCGGCTTGGCTTCACGTGTTAATACTTTGCCGGCAGCATAGCCAAGGCGTGTCATAAATTCCGGGACGATAGGAAATTGGCCTACTTCCCCTCGAATGCCATCAGTGCCAAAGTATTGTTTTTTCATGGGTTTCATTATAAAACTTAGATGCGTTACTAAGTATTTATAGCACTCCAAAGCTTTAGGGCATCAACAGTCTCGGGAACATCATGAACCCGGACAATTTGAGCGCCACGATCGGCGGCCATAATTGCTGCGGCAATGCTTGGGGCAAGTCGCTTGTTGGTATCTTTACCGGTAATTTTGCCAATCATCGATTTACGTGAAATTCCTGCCAATACGGGAAAGCCTAATGTCGAGAAGTCAGCAAAGTGTGCCAGCATATTGAGGTTATGTTCCAAGCTCTTACCAAAACCAAATCCTGGATCAATAGCAATACGGTCACTGCTGATGCCTTTCGAAATTAAAAGCTTCGCTCTATGATTTAGAAACTGCTTGACCTCGGCAATGACGTCCTGATATTCAGGGTTAAATTGCATTGTTAGGGGGTCGCGTTGCATGTGCATTAATACAATGCCGCAGTGATGACTGCCCATCACAGCCTCTAAAGCCCCCGCTTGCCTGAGGGCCCAAATATCATTTACACAATCTACACCAGCATGCAACGCTTGGCGCATTGTGTCTGCTTTGTAGGTATCTATTGATAAAGGCACACCGCAATCCTTCAGTGCCTCAATAACCGGAAGCACTCTATCCAACTCTTCTTGCAACTCAACTGGTTCAGCACCAGGACGGGTTGATTCCCCGCCAATATCAATGAGATCAACCCCGTTTTCGATCATTAACTCCGCTTGTGCAATAGCATCTTTAGCGCTTCTGAATTTACCACCATCAAAAAAAGAATCCGGCGTTGCATTCAGAATGCCCATCACAATCGGGCGCTTGCGTTTGGAGAAATCAAAAAGAAAACGCCCACAACGCCAAGTTGTGGGCATCTCTTGAAGGCTTTGATAATGCATCAAAGACTACAGCTAAATAGTGTAATTAAGCGGTAGCTGGAGCGCTGCCAGTAGCAGGGCCAGGAGTACCAGCGGAATTACCAAACTGAGTTGCTGGAGGTGGCTTAGGTGCACGTGGTGGGCGACCTTCCATGATGTCATTGATTTGCTCTGCATCAATAGTTTCCCATTCCAGTAAAGCTGCAACCATCGCTTCAACCTTATCTCGGTTTTGTTCCAAGATCGATCTAGCTAAAGCATACTGACTATCAATCAACGTACGTATTTCAGCATCTACCTTTTGTTGGGTTAGTTCAGAAACTGTTTTGGTGCTGTTGCGACCAAAAATACTTTCTGATTCGGTATCAACATAAACCATGGTGCCCAAGCTATCACTCATGCCATAACGAGTCACCATATCACGAGCCATTTTCGTAGCGCGTTCAAAATCATTGGAAGCGCCAGTACTTGAAGAATGCAAGAACAACTCTTCTGCAGCACGACCACCAAACAAAATAGCCAGCTCTTCCATCATGCGATCTTTATACAAGTTCACACGATCAAACTCAGGTAGCTGCCAAGTCACACCCAACGCCATACCTCGCGGCATGATGGTAACTTTATGAACAGGGTCAGCCTTAGGTAAAACCTTAGCTACAACAGCATGGCCAGACTCGTGATATGCGGTGTTGCGACGCTCTTCTTCGCGCATAACAGCTGACTTGCGCTCAGGCCCCATATAAATTTTATCTTTAGCGTCTTCAAAGTCTTTCATATCTACTGCACGCTTATTTCGACGTGCCGCAAACAATGCAGATTCATTTACCAAGTTCGCCAAATCTGCTCCTGAGAAACCAGGAGTGCCGCGAGCCAAAACAGCAGCATTAACGTCAGGATCGATTGGAACCTTACGCATATGCACTTGCAAAATTTGCTCACGACCACGGATGTCTGGCAAACCTACGTGCACTTGTCGATCGAAACGTCCTGGACGCAACAAAGCTTTATCAAGCACATCAGAGCGGTTTGTTGCAGCGACTACGATCACGCCACTATTACTTTCGAAACCATCCATCTCAACCAGCATTTGGTTTAGTGTTTGTTCGCGTTCATCATTGCCGCCACCCATGCCGGCACCGCGATGACGACCAACAGCGTCAATCTCATCAATAAAGATGATGCAAGGAGAATTTTTCTTGGCGTTTTCAAACATGTCACGAACACGTGATGCACCAACACCAACAAACATCTCCACGAAGTCAGAGCCTGAGATCGAGAAGAATGGCACCTTAGCCTCACCCGCGATGGCGCGAGCCAAAAGAGTCTTACCAGTACCTGGAGGCCCTACAAGCAACACACCATGCGGAATACGACCGCCGAGCTTTTGAAATTTTTGGGGATCTTTTAAGAAATCAACAATCTCAAAGACCTCCTCTTTGGCTTCATCGCAACCTGCAACGTCGGCAAAGGTAACCGTATTGCTATTCTCATCAATCAAGCGCGCTTTAGATTTGCCAAAGGAGAATGCACCGCCCTTACCGCCACCTTGCATTTGGCGCATCATGAAAAACCAAAAGCCAATAATTAATAAGGTAGGGCCAAGATAGTACAAAGCAGAAACCAACATATTCGGTTCGTCATCAGCTTTGCCCGTAACTTGAACTCCATATTTCATGAGGTCACCAACCATCCAGATATCACCTGGAGAGATGATGGAGTATTTAGTGCCGTCAGCAGGCGTAACTTGTAATGTGCGACCTTGTACATCTACGCGCTTTACTTTGCCGGCCTTAGCGTCATCCATGAATTGGGAATACGTCACCTGAGTTTGGTCCTTAGGCTTATCAAACTGTTTAAAAACAGTAAAAAGCACCAAGCCCACAATGAGCCACACGCCGATTTTTTGGAACATATTGCTGTTCAAAATGAGTCCTTTTCTGGAGTGAACCAGGAGTTAAAGCGATTTGCTTCCTAAGTATTTGATTCTACTACCACCCTTTTTCAAGAGCTAATGGCATATATATTTGATAAAACCCTATAAAAATGGGGGTATTAGCCAGTGTTTAGAGCCTATTTAGGAGGTTTAAGGTTTCTACCCAAAAGGAAGATCTCAGAAGACTTTGCTCTAGATGCTTTAGGTTTGCGGGAGGCAACCGTTTTGAAGACCTTTTTAAAGGATTCCACTATTTGGCTATAGCCACTACCGTTAAAACATTTAATTAAAAGCGCACCTTCAGGCTTCAGATGAGCGGTAGCGAAGTCTAGGGCTATCTCTGCTAAAAAAGCCATTCTGGCTGCATCAGCAACACCAACCCCAGAAAGATTTGGCGCCATGTCCGATAGAACCAAATCGACTTTGCCTTCGGCACTCTTCGGTAAAAGCGCCTCTAAAGCAGCCAGCCCCTCTTCCTCCCTAAAATCACCCTGAATAAAGCTTACGTCAGCTATATCTTCCATTGGCAAAATATCGATGGCAATAATCTGACCATCTGGCTTGCCTGACTCAATTTTGGGATTGCTTTTACCAAGCTCAGTGAGGCGATTGCGGACGTACTGAGACCAACTCCCGGGAGCGCTCCCTAAGTCCACAATAGTCATGCCTGCCTTGATAAGATGATCTTGCTCGTCAATTTCACTGAGCTTATAAACCGCTCTAGCGCGGTAGCCCTCTTTTTGAGCCATCTTCACATAGGGATCGGATAGATGATCCTGCAACCAACTTTTATTAAATTTATTCTTTGCCAAAACTTACCTACTTTCGCCGTCTATTTTCCTAGTTTCTGAGCTCTAAAGCAAAAGGAATCGATCAAAATACAGGCAAATTCAAGCTAAAAGGGCAATTTAGACCCTCAATGCTCTATCATCAACACCATGACTGCACTCACTATTACCCCTGCACAACGTAAATCCCTCAAAGCTGACGCTCACGACCTAAGTCCTGTTGTCATGATTGGTGGCGATGGCTTAACACCTGCTGTAATCAAAGAAGCTAAATTAGCCATCAATCATCATGGATTAATCAAGATCCGTGTTTTTGGTGATGAGCGTGAGGCACGTATTGCTATGTATGAAGAGCTTTGCGACAAACTTGATGCTGCTCCAGTTCAACATATCGGCAAGTTACTTGTGTTGTGGAAACCAAAAGATATGGTGGATGAGGCTTTTAGTAATCTAGGTAGATCAAGTAAGCAAACTAAAAAATCTTTGCAGGCTCCTCGTACGAAACGCCAGCCAAATCGTGCTCCAGCAAAAGCCGGTGTCCGCACGAGTACCTCTGAAAGATCGGATCGTCGCTCTGCTTCAAATGCGGCACCATTTGCACGTGCTGCGGCAGTGAAATCGGCAACACCTAAGAAGCGGGTTTTACGCTCTGAAGCGGCTGAGTCAAAAATTGGCTGGTCTTCTCCCGGCTACAGAAAAGCGGTTGCTGCGCCAGCACCGATTAAGAAGCGTAAAGTCAGAATGAGCAGCACTAAGAAAAAGTCACTTGGCTCTTAATTCAAGCAAGTGAAATACAAAAACGCCGCTAGTCGGCGTTTTTTGTTGCCCGCCAAACCAAGGCTAGGCCAAGTGCCGCTTGAATCATAAAGATTGCACTAGAAACACCATGGAGGCGTGAAAATAATGTGGCATTAGTGGACTCGCGAACCGACAAGCCTGAATAGAGCGCTTGATCTCTCAACGAATCCATCCAAGGAATAATGATGAATGCTGCAGCAACAGTGCATGCGAGCATTCCCAATAAGATCCAACGAACGATGCGGTAACGGTCGCCACCCCGTCTTACTAGGTGATTTGCCATCACCATTAGAAATGCGCTTAAGGCGACACCGATATAGGCAGTGGTTTTGAAGAGATTTGCTGCAATCATGCCGGCAACCTGTCTGTCTCCCAAACTAGAGAACAAAACAGGCACCACTAGAAATCCAATGGCGATGAAACTACCAACCCAAAGACCTGATATCAGGCTAAATATTCTTTGGGTGCGGATGTGGGGCATTAGACGTAACGCACAGCCAAGATTTCAACTTCGCGATTGCCACCTGGGGCTTGTACAGCAACAACGTCACCCTCTTCTTTACCTATTAATGCACGAGCTATCGGTGAGCTGATGGAGATTTTCTTAACGGCAATATCCGCCTCATCATCTCCAACGATTTGATAGGTGAGCTTAGTGCCATCTTCTAAATCCTCAAGATCAACAGTAGCACCAAATACTATGCGGCCAGCAACATCCAAAGTAGCAGGGTCAATAATTTGAGCTGCCGATAACTTGCCTTCTAATTCTTGAATGCGGCCTTCAATGAAGCCCTGCTTCTCTTTAGCAGCATCGTATTCAGCATTCTCAGAGAGATCACCTTGAGCGCGAGCCTCGGAGATGGCATTAATAACAGAAGGACGTTCAACATGTTTAAGACGGTGCAGCTCCTCTTTGAGAAGTTCTGCACCGCGCTTAGTAATCGGAATTGTGCTCATGAAACTAACCTAACTTAAATTCTTGCGCAAAATCGCGCGTATAAAAGTTAATTTTAGATTAAATGAGCTCCCGATGTAAGTTTTGCAAGGAATAAACCTCGAGGGAGTCGAGTCGGCCATTTTCAGAGGCCAACAAACCATCCATCACCGCTCGTGCGGCACTGATGGTTGTGTAATACGTAACACCATTAGCCTGAGCGCTGGTTCGAATCGATCTAGAGTCAGCAATCGCCGTCCGGGTTTCATCCACAGTAGTAAAGACAAGCGAAATCTCACCATTCTTAATGAAATCCACAATATGGGGGCGTCCATCCTTTACTTTGTTGACTACTTTTACGGGTAAGCCAGCCGCTTCAATTGCTGCCGCAGTACCTTTAGTGGCAACCATCGGGAAGCCCAGTTGATGTAACAACTTAGCGACTTCAATTGCTTTTGGCTTGTCGCTATCTTTGACGGTCAAAAGAACTGTTCCGCTCTTCGGTAATTTGATGCCAGCGCCCAACTGTGACTTAAATAAAGCCTCGCCAAAGGTCTTGCCAACACCCATCACTTCGCCAGTGGAGCGCATTTCTGGTCCGAGAATTGGATCAATGCCTGGGAATTTATTAAATGGAAATACAGCCTCCTTAACTGAGAAGTATGGCGGCTTCACTTCAGCCTTAATACCCTGCTGCTCTAGAGTCTGACCAACCATACAACGTGCAGCAATCTTCGCCAGCTGCAAACCAGTGGCTTTTGATACAAACGGTACGGTGCGTGAGGCGCGCGGATTTACTTCCAAGACATAAATGACGTCTTTGCCATCTACATTCTGAATCGCAAACTGGACGTTCATTAAGCCAACTACATTCAGACCTTTAGCCATCGCCGCAGTCTGACGCTTAATCTCTTCTACCGTTGCATCGGATAACGAATATGGAGGCAACGAGCAGGCAGAATCACCCGAGTGAACACCGGCTTGCTCGATATGTTCCATGACGCCACCAATAAATACAGCTGTACCATCACTGATGCAATCGACGTCACATTCGATAGCATCATTCAAGAAGCGATCTAGCAGCACAGGAGAGTCATGGGATACCTTAACGGCTTCACGCATGTAACGCTCAAGGTCGCGACCATCATGAACGATTTCCATTGCACGACCACCCAAGACATAGGAAGGACGAACCACTAATGGATAACCAATTTCCTCGGCAAGCTTGAGAGCCTCTTCTTCAGTACGCGCTGTACGGTTAGGTGGCTGACGCAATCCGAGATCCTGTAGTAGCTTCTGGAAGCGTTCGCGATCTTCTGCTGCATCAATCATATCTGGTGAAGTGCCGATAATTGGCACGCCATTACGCTCAAGATCTAAAGCCAATTTCAAAGGAGTTTGGCCGCCGTATTGAACAATGACGCCCTTTGGTTTTTCTTTAGCAACAATCTCCAATACATCTTCAAGAGTTAGTGGCTCAAAGTACAGGCGATCTGATGTGTCGTAATCAGTAGAAACGGTTTCAGGGTTGCAGTTAACCATGATGGTTTCGTAGCCATCATCACGCATTGCTAAAGCAGCATGCACACAGCAATAGTCAAACTCAATGCCTTGACCAATTCGGTTAGGACCGCCACCCAAAACCATGATCTTCTCTTTATTGGTTGGCTGTGACTCGCACTCGCCATGTTCTGCTTCGTATGTTGAATACAGATAAGCAGTATTAGTCGAGAATTCAGCCGCGCAAGTATCTACACGCTTATAGACAGGAACAACATTTAAACGATGGCGCGCAGCACGAACGGATGCAGCGTCAACTTTGAGTAACTTTGCTAAGCGGCGATCAGAGAAACCTTTTTGCTTTACAAAGCGTAACTCTGGGGCTGTTAGGCTATCGATCTTGCGCTGCTTAAGCTCAGTCTCAATGGTGATCAGTTCTTCAATTTGCTCCAGGAACCAAGGATCAACTTTAGTTTCACTATAGATCTCATCAAGACCCATGCCCATGCGGAATGCGTCTGCTAAATACCAAAGGCGGTCAGGGCCCGGTTCATTAATTTCATTAATGATGTCATCAAGGTCTGTGGATACTTCATCCAAGCCGTCAACACCAACCTCAAGACCGCGGAGCGCTTTTTGGAAAGACTCCTGGAAAGTCCGGCCAATGGCCATGACTTCGCCAACTGACTTCATCTGCGTTGTTAGGCGGGAATCAGCCTGCGGGAACTTTTCAAATGCAAAACGTGGAATCTTGGTAACAACGTAATCGATTGAAGGCTCAAATGATGCTGGTGTAGCGCCGCCAGTAATATCATTCTTGAGTTCATCAAGGGTATAACCCACGGCCAATTTAGCCGCAATCTTTGCAATTGGGAAGCCTGTAGCCTTTGATGCTAAAGCAGACGAACGGGATACCCTTGGATTCATTTCAATGACGATCATGCGACCATCTACTGGATTAATCGAGAACTGAACGTTAGACCCACCAGTATCAACGCCAATTTCTCTCAGAACAGCAATCGATGCATTACGCATGATTTGATATTCTTTATCCGTCAACGTTTGCGCAGGCGCTACGGTAATTGAGTCACCGGTATGCACGCCCATTGGATCAAAGTTTTCAATTGAACAAACGATGATGCAGTTGTCATTGCGATCGCGCACGACTTCCATCTCGAATTCTTTCCAGCCCAAGAGAGACTCTTCGATCAAGAGCTCACGTGTTGGTGATAAATCGAGACCACGTTTACAAATCTCTTCAAATTCTTCACGGTTATAGGCAATACCTCCACCTGATCCGCCCATGGTGAATGATGGACGAATGACTACCGGGAAACCTGAGCTGCCAGTTTGCTTCTGAATTTGCTGCTGAACCTCGTGAGCCTCATCCATTGAGTGCGCAATGCCGGACTTTGCAGAGCCTAGGCCAATTTTGGTCATAGCCTCTTTAAACTTTTGGCGATCTTCTGCTTTATCAATGGCTTCTGGTGAAGCGCCAATCAATTCGCAGCCGTATTTCTCTAAAACACCATGACGGTGCAGATCTAACGCGCAGTTCAGTGCAGTCTGACCACCCATGGTTGGCAAAATGGCATCAGGCTTTTCAGTAGCAATAATGCATTCAACTACCTCCCAAGTAATCGGCTCGATGTATGTAACATCAGCCATCTCTGGATCAGTCATGATGGTTGCAGGATTGCTGTTGACCAAAATAACTTTGTAGCCTTCATCACGCAATGCCTTACAAGCTTGCGCTCCAGAGTAGTCAAACTCACAGGCCTGTCCAATCACAATCGGACCAGCTCCAATAATCAGGATGCTCTTAATGTCGCTACGCTTAGGCATTATTTGCCCTCCTTCTTGGCAGCATTCATTAGCTCCACAAAACGATCAAATAAATAGGCAATGTCATGAGGACCTGGTGAGGCCTCAGGATGTCCTTGGAAACACAGTGCTGGCTTGTCATTCCATGCCAAACCTTGTAAAGATCCATCAAATAAAGACACGTGGGTTACGCGAATATTGCTTGGTAATGTATTGGCATCAACAGCAAATCCATGGTTTTGAGAAGTGATGGCAACACGGCCTGTATCTAGATCTTTTACAGGGTGATTAGCGCCATGGTGGCCGAACTTCATCTTCAATGTCTTGGCGCCTGCTGCAAGACCCATAATTTGATGTCCTAAACAGATGCCAAAGGTCGGAACACCCTTTTCCATAATTTCTTTAGCGGCAGCGATAGCGTAATCACAAGGACCAGGATCGCCAGGGCCATTTGAGAAGAACACGCCATCAGGATTCATAGCCAGAACTTCTGCTGCGCTAGTTTGTGCTGGCACAACTGTTAATTGACAGCCACGCTCAGTCAGCATACGCAAGATATTGCGTTTCACACCAAAGTCGTAAGCAACTACCTTTTTGATTGGCTTGCTAGTATCTAATGCTCTATAAGCAGGCTTGCCATTTGGCCCATGAAGATCCCATTCAGCCTCGCGCCACTCATAGGCTTTCTTAGTAGTCACAACCTTTGCAAGATCTAAGCCTGACATACCAGGGAAAGCTTTAGCAAGTTCAAGAGCCTTCGCGCCTAAAGATTCATAGCTATCACCTAATTTGCCAGCAACAATAGCGCCGGATTGAGCGCCCTTATCACGCAGAGTTCTGGTGAGCTTGCGTGTATCAATGCCAGCAATCCCTAAAACACCAGCTTTGGTAAGGTAGTCATCCAAGGAGTCCTCTGAGCGGAAATTGGATACGCGTTTTGGAAGATCCTTCACCACCAAGCCTGCCGCATGAATCTGATCTGATTCCGCATCTTGAGCATTTACACCGACATTACCGATATGCGGGTAAGTTAAGGTAACAATTTGGCGTGAGTAGCTAGGATCAGTAATGATCTCTTGATATCCAGTCAATGCAGTATTGAATACGACTTCACCAGTAGTTTCGCCAGGGGCACCAATGCTAAAACCGGGAAATAATGTGCCGTCGGCTAGGGCCAACACGGCTGGGGGAAAAGAAGGAAGCAAGGGTGACAAACCATCTCCAGTCCCTGCTCCATCCGACGCTCAAAACCCCACAAAAGACTAGCCCGGGGATATTTTTGCGGGTGGTGAGTGTCTTTAAGCGCTAGGGTATTTATTAAGTTTCGAACCTTGCAATCATAACATTTTTGCTCGTAAACCCTTGGATATACAGCCAAATGGGGGCTGGAAGGTAAAAAGCTCCCCTAGCCTAATGGCTGGGAGAGCAATTTATCCAAAAATGGGTGTTGTTTTAAGCCTTGGCGCTTTGCTCAATGATGGTCTTAATTTGAGCTAACACAGACTGGTCATCCATCGTGCTGATATCGCCAGGATCGCGTCCTTCAGCTACAGCCTGAAGTGCACGACGAACGATTTTTCCTGAACGCGTCTTCGGTAAAGCCGTAACTATATAAACCCGGCCAGGTCGTGCAATCGCCCCTAAGGTGGTGTCTACAGTCTTCATGCACTCCGCTTCCAAGGTAGCAGTATGGGAGGCATCTTTTGGAATCACAAAGGCAATCGCGGCTTGTCCCTTTAATTTATCTTCAATACCAACCACGGCAACTTCTGAAACATTCGGATGGCTAGAAATACTTTCTTCGATTTCGCGAGTACCAAGACGATGTCCAGCTACGTTGATCACGTCATCCGTACGACCCAAGATGAAGAAATAGCCATCTTTGTCTTTAATGCCCCAGTCAAAGGTGGAGTAAATTAATTTGCCTGGAATTGTTTCCCAATAAGTACTAACAAAGCGCTTGTCATCGCCCCAAATAGTTTGCATGCAACCTGGAGGTAATGGACCCTCAATAGCAATGACACCCTTCTGATCTGGACCCAGCTCTTCGGAAGTAGCGTCATCAAGCAACTTCATGTTGTAACCAAATGATGGCACACCTGGTGAACCAAATTTATGTGGCATGACTTCAACGCCACGTTGAATAGCAAGCATTGGCCAACCTGTTTCTGTCTGCCAGTAGTTATCGACAATTGGCTTATTAATTGCGCCATGAATCCAGCTGGCAGTCGGTTCATCCAAGGGCTCACCCGCCAAGAACAGAGCGCGCAATTTAGAAAGGTCATACTTGGTTAAGAAAGCGGGATCTTGTTTCTTCAGAACGCGAACTGCTGTTGGAGCAGAAAACATGACTGACACTTTGTACTTATTTACTAGCTCCCACCAAATGCCTGCATCAGGACGCAAGGGAGTGCCCTCGTACATGATCGTGGCCATACCAGATAGCAATGGCGCATAAATAATGTAGCTGTGGCCAACAACCCAACCAATATCAGACGTACAGAACATGGCCTCACCAGCATTGCCGGTAAAGATATGTTTCATCGAGGCGGCGAGAGCCACTGCATAGCCGCCTGTATCACGCTGAACACCTTTAGGCTTTCCAGTTGTACCGGAGGTATACAAAATATAGGAAGGATGTGTTGCATCAACCCATTCAACAGGCACTACATCATTTAAATGTTTTTGGCGTTCGCTTGCGTAATCTAAATCACGTCCAGCGACGGTGGTGAATTCAGTCAAACCACGATTCACAATCAAAACCTTTTCAGGTTTGTATTCAGCCAGCGTAATTGCTTCATCAAGCAATGGCTTATAAGGAACTGCTTTGCCACCACGTGCACCTGCTTCTGCAGTAACAATCAGCTTTGGTTTTGCATCATCAATGCGAGATGCCAAGCTGTGGGATGCAAAGCCACCAAATACAACAGAGTGAATGGCGCCAATGCGGGCGCAGGCAAGCATAGCAAAACAAGCTTCAGCAATCATTGGCATGTAAATGAGTACACGATCACCCTTTTTAACGCCCGCTGCTTTGTAAATTGCTGCCATACGATTCACTTCTTCGTATAACTCTTTAAAGGTATATACCTTCTCTTGATTGGTTTCTGTAGAAACCGCAACCAAGGCAATTTGATCAGGACGATCTTTTAAGTGACGATCAACTGCGTTGTAGCAAAGATTCGTTGAGCCACCCTCAAACCATTTAGCAAATGGTGGGTTGTCGTAATTAAGAACTTTGTTAAAAGGTTTTTCCCAATGTATTAACTGCGCTTGCTCACCCCAAAATCCATCCGGGTCTTTAATTGAACGTTCGTGGTGTGCTTTGTAGGACATGGTCAACCTGATCTCTTAAAAAGTTACTCAAATTATTGGCTCTTGCTCACCCCTTTACTAGCGTTGCTGCTGGTTGAGGCAGGTGAACTACCATTTTTCGCAGATTTTGCAAGCCCTGTCGATGCGGATTTATGCTGAGATGCAGCATTTTTTCCAGAAGAATTACCCTTAGAGGCGACCTTATCTACTGTTTTGGTGTTTCTGGGTGCTACACATTTACTTGATTTAGCCCCTTTTGCACCCTTTGCCGGTTTGGGGCATTTGGGTGCAGGTGGAGCTGGCTTTTCTAAGCTGAGGCTAGCATTTTCTGCCATGGCACTTGAAACATCACCCGGCCTGCGACTGGTTTTAGGGATCAGCACGGTAGAGCCCGACCGTATACGCATTCCCCTTGGAATGCCGTTGACCTCGCGCAGAATATCTACATCAACCCCTAACGTTTTAGCTGCCTGATCAACACTTTCTGTTTTGGATACTTGAACAGCAGTCCACGACGAAAGAGGTTTAGGGTATTGCTTGAGGTTATCTTGAAAGATCTCAGCATGCGCAAACGGCAACAGAATTTGCTGGTTAGCATTACTTAAAATAACCGGCTTATTGAATGATGGATTCAGGCTATAAAATTCATCCGCTGGTATATCGGCCAACTTAATAACTAGGGCAACATCAATATCGCTACCCACATCAACTGCAACAAAATATGGGTGATTTTCTAACTCAGGAAGCACAATGCCATATGCCTGTGGATCCAACACAATTTGACGATACGCCATTAATTTAGGAACGTAATTTCTAGTTTCGCGCGGTAAGGTCAAGCTCTCATAATCTATAGGCAAGCCTGCAGCGGCATTACGCTTTTGCGCTTTCGTAATATTGCCGGCACCCCAGTTGTAAGCTGCTAAGGCGAGCTCCCAGCTACCGAATTGATTATTCAAACGTTGTAGGTAATCCAAGGCCGCATCCGTTGACTGCACAATATCTCGTCGCTCATCTCTAAATACGTTTTGTGTGAGACGAAAGTCTTTGCCGGTGGCAGGCATAAATTGCCATAGACCCACAGCCTTTGCATTTGACTTTGCATTGGTTACAAACGCACTTTCAACAAATGGTAGTAATGCAATCTCGGTGGGCATATTGCGCGCATTTACTTCTTGAACGATGTAAAACAAATAGCGTGAAGAACGCGTCATCGAGCGATTTACATAGTCTGGTCTTGCAGCCAACCAGCGAACCTGTTCGATCTCTAACGGGCTATTCATGGGCTCCATTTGAAAGCCATCCCGAATGCGGATCCACAGGTTGTCTGAAGGCGCATAAACCTTGCTGACGGATTGATTTTTGAGGTTAACCCTTGCAGCCCTAGAAGCTTTTGAATTCCCTCTAGTTGGCGTATCAGAAGACCAGTCGCCAGTGCTAGCGCAACCACTTAACAAGGCAGTAATCACTACTACTGCATACATCATTCGCATTAGAAGCGATCTTTCCAGCCACGAATGACTGCCAATACATGTGCAGGCGTTGGCAATGATGTCTGACCTGAAACCTCCTTAGCCATTGCAATGACTTCAGCTTGATCACAGCGCATGAATGGATTAACTTGCAGCTCTTGTCCAATAGTCGTTGGAAGAGTTGGCAAACCCTGCTCTCGCAGAGCTTTAGCCTGGTCGGCCCATGAGAGTAGATTGAGGTTGTTAGGCTCTACTGCTAAAGCAAAACGAATATTCGATAAGGTGTACTCATGAGTGCAATACACCAAAGTATTTTTTGGAAGTAAAGCGAACTTATCTAGCGACTCGGACATTTGCGTAGGCGTACCTTCGAACAATCTTCCACAACCCGAGGCGAATAAAGTATCTCCACAGAACAGCATTGGTTCAACAACATTTGCTTGCATGTTTGCAAAATAAGCAATGTGACTTAAGGTATGCCCAGGAACTTCGAGAACCTTCAAGCTAATGCGTGGGGAAGCAATTTCAAATTTATCGTCCTGCATTACGACATTAGTACGACCTGGAATATTGTCACCAACTGGGCCATAAACAGGCAGATCTGCACCCAAACTTTGCAATAAGTTGAGAATGCCACCCGTATGGTCTGCATGGTGGTGGGTAATGAGAATGCCCTTGAGGGTCAAATGATTTGAGCTCAGGTACTCCAAAACTGGTGCTGAATCACCTGGATCCACCACTAAAGCAGAGCTGCCATCGTGAATGCACCAGATATAGTTATCATCAAAAGCCGGAATGGGCCAAACCTGCAATAAAGTATTCTTATCCATAGACCGATGATACCAACCCCACCCATACCCTCTCAGACACCTGCACCTCCCTGGAGCTCATGGGAAAAATGGCTCCAATCCCCTCCTGGACGCTATGTTCTAGCTTGGGAGCAACGGTGTTTTGACCAAATTGTTGCTGATGTCTTTGGCTTTCATGCAGTGCAAATAGGCCTACCCCAAATCAACTCACTAAGTGAAAATCGGATGCCTTTGCATGCCATCCTGATTCACTCTAACGATGGCCGCTCTCATGCAACTAATTGCAACTGGCATTTAATTGAAGGCGACTCTACAGATCTCCCCTTTGCCAGTGAAAGTCTGGATCTGATTGTTCTGCCCCATGTTTTGGAATTTGCTACAGATCCCCATCAAATATTGCGGGAGGTCGATCGAGTGCTTCGACCCGAAGGCCGTTTAATTATTTCAGGCTTTAACCCAGCAAGCCTGTGGGGTGCCAGACAATACCTCAGTAGATTGGTTGGAACCCCTTATTTACCAAGGGATGGTCAATTTATTAGCCTCATCCGCATAAAAGATTGGCTAGAGTTGCTTAACTTTTCCTTAGACCGCGGTCACTTTGGTTGCTATAAATTTCCCCTGCAGGGTGAATCTGCAATGGGCAAGATGAATTTTCTTGAAAAAATGGGGAATCGCTGGTGGCCTATATTTGGCGCTGTTTTTTTAGTTTCAGCCATTAAGCGCCAACAAGGAATACGTCTCATTGGCCCGGCATCACTTGTACGCATACCAGCCATTAAGCAGCTAAGTCCTGCTGCCGAGAGAAGCAATCTGCAAAAAAGTCTCAAAAACGAGAATTCCAAGTAAATTATTGCCATGCCGCATTCGAAATCCCAACCTCACCACCCTCACATCGTGATCTACACCGATGGAGCCTGTAAAGGCAATCCTGGGCCCGGGGGCTGGGGGGCTGTTTTGAGATCGGGTGGCCATGAAAAGCATATCTATGGGGGCGAAAAGCTCACCACCAACAACCGCATGGAAATTTGTGCCGTTATTTTTGCCTTAAAAGCTCTCAAACAACGCAGCACCGTCGAGCTATGGACGGACTCTCAATACGTCCAAAAAGGCGTCACAGAATGGCTAGAGGGTTGGAAAAAAAGGGGTTGGAAGACCGCTAATAAGGATTCGGTCAAAAACGCAGATCTCTGGCAGGAGCTCGACTCCCTGCTCCCAGGACATGAGATCTCCTGGCACTGGGTTAGAGGGCACAACGGACACCCCGGAAATGAGTTGGCCGACCAGTTGGCCAATAAGGGTGTTGAGGATTTTTTGCCATAGGGCATATGCTCGTCGACAGCTTCCTTTTCAGCCATCTTATGAGAGAATGATCGTGCTCTAAATAGCTTAGAAACAGCATAAAACCCACATAAAACCTAGAAAAACGAGACTGTGTCAAAAATAGAATCCACCCTCGATAAGGCGTTTGCCAAACTCGTTCAATTAAAAGATGCTGGCAAAGTTCGCTTATGCGTCCTTTGGCAAAAATATTCACCCCAATTAGACCAAGTTAAGAAACTAGATTTCGCGACAGTAAAATCTTTTGTGATCAGATTTAAATGGCGCTTGCTATTAATTCTGCTCTTACTCTATGCGGGCTCAAAAGCATATGATTATTTTTTCCCAGCCTCTGCTAAATCTGGCGGCCCTGTTACCGTAACATCATTCGTAGTCCAGAAAAAAGATGTGCCGCTAATCATTGAGGCAACTGGCACCATTGTTTCCAATAGCATTGTTGACATTCGCCCAATGGTCACCAATACCGTCGCCACAATTCAGGTAAAAGATGGTCAAGAAGTTAAAGCTGGCGATCTGCTTTTTACCTTGGATGACCGCAACGATAAAGCCAACTATGAAAAGCTCAAAGCCCTTGCTGATGATGCTCAAAAACAGTACTTACGCGCCAAAGAATTGGTTGCTAAAAACTTTATTTCTAAAGCCGCTCTAGAAACTACGTTGGCAAATGCCAAGTCAGCACAAGCAGCAGCCCGCGCGGCAGAAGTGCAGCTTTCTTTTGATTACATTAAGTCCCCTATTGATGGTCGTGCTGGCATCGTCAATGTATTCCCGGGCTCCCTTGTCCAGGCTAGCAACATTGTTTCCACCGCGACCAGCTCAACTGCTACATCCAGCGTTGGATCCATGGTGACCATTACTCAATTAAACCCAATTGATGTTCAATTTGTCATTCCAGAAAAAGATATTCCGATCATCTTAGAGAACCAGTTAGATGGTGATGCGATGAATGTTACGGTGACTGTAGGCGATAGCGGCAAAAGAACTTACGAAGGAAAGGTGCTGGTCGTTGATAACCAAGTCGATCCTTCGATCGCGGCGGTACGCGTAAAAGCGCAAATCCCGAATGACGCCAAAACCCTCTTGCCAGGTGAATTTGCTCGCGTATCCCTAGTGGCCAATACTCTAAAGGATGCCTTAGCTATTCCATCGCAAGCAGTAGTGATCAATCCCCGCGGAAAATTGGTTTACGTGGTCGATAAGGATGACAAAGTTGCAGCCAAACCCGTGAAAGTAGTTTATGACTACCAAGGATTGTCTGTTGTTACCGGTATAGATGATGGCGATAGAGTAGTGGTTGAAGGTAAGCAGAATTTGCGTCCAGGAAGCAAAGTCCGCGAGGATAAATCAGCTGCACCGCAAGCAACTACTACCTCAACAACTCCAACAGCCCCAGAGAAAAAATGACACTATCCGAATTATGTATTCGGCGCCCGGTAATGACGGTGTTGCTCTCGATAGCAACAGTCATCGCAGGGGCTGTTGCCTACATGAAAATTCCAGTAGCTGCGCTACCTAGTTTTAATACGCCAGTTATTTCTGTAAGCGCATCTTTACCGGGTGCATCACCAGAAAATATGGCTGCCTCGGTAGCCCTTCCCCTTGAAAAAGAATTTTCGACGATTGATGGCATCACCGTAATTAGCTCCACTAATTCTTTGGGCAGTACGAGCATTACTTTGGAATTCAATAACGATCGAGATATTGATAAAGCCGCAGTTGACGTTCAAGCAGCTTTGTTGAGAGCCCAAAAGCGCTTACCGATTGAAATGACGGTGCCACCGTCCTACCGGAAGATAAATCCAGCCGACACTCCTGTTCTAGTGGTGCGCATGAGCTCGCCATCAATCAGTCTCTCAGATCTCAATCAATACGCAGAAAATTTACTTTCACCTAACTTATCAACCATTAGTGGTGTAGCGCAAGTTCTAGTTTATGGTGCAAAGCGTTATGCGGTTCGCGTACGAGTGCATCCCGACGCTCTTGCTAACCGCAATCTCACTATTGACGATATCGCCGTTGCTATCAACAAAGCCAACTCCAATAGTCCTGTAGGGGTTTTAGACGGGCCCCGTCAGGCCATCACTATTTATGCCAACCCACAACTAGTAGGACCTGAAGAGTTTGCCAATTTAATTGTTAGTCAAAAAAATGGTCTTCCGATCTACCTCAAGGACGTTGCCGATGTGATCGAGAGTTACGAGGATGTAAAAACATTGGCGAGTGCTAATGGAGAGCGCTCTATTGCGATTGCAGTATTGCGCCAACCGAGCGCGAATACTGTGGATGTTGTTAACTCCGTTAAGGCATTACTACCTCAATTACAAAAGCAGATGCCGGAATCTGTTCGTTTGCAATTGTTGAATGATCGTTCGCTCTCCATTCTAGAAGCGATACATGACGTTAATCTCACATTGGCTTTAACGATCTTGTTGGTTGTTATGGTAATTTTCTTGTTCCTGAAACATGTTTCGGCGACAGTTATTCCCTCTATCAGCCTTCCAATCTCACTGATCGGGGCATTCTTTCTGCTCTATTTTTTGGGATACAGCTTAGACAACATCTCGCTTCTGGGTATTACGCTTGCTGTAGGCTTGGTTGTTGATGATGCAATTGTGGTGCTTGAAAACATCATGCGTTATGTTGAACAAGGTATGGACCCACTCAAAGCATCCCTCAAAGGTAGCAAAGAAGTGGGCTTTACGATTATTTCCATTTCTATTTCTTTGGTGGCTGTATTTATTCCACTCTTCTTTATGGCTGGTCCTATTGGCCTTCTGTTTAGAGAATTTGCGGTAGTGGTTTCCCTTTCAATTTTGGTATCAGCAGTCGTATCGCTGACGGTTGTGCCGATGCTTTGCAGTCGCTTCCTACCAAAACCAGGTCAGCATGCCAAGGAATATGCCATCAACAAGAAGTTTGATCGCGTCTTTGACTGGATGCTGAAAACCTATATTCACTACCTAGATCTGGCCCTTAATAATCGTAAGAAAGTCTTATGGGGCGCCCTTTCCACCTTTGTCATTACCGTGGTGATGTTTGTCTATAGCCCGAAGGGTTTCTTTCCAGAAGAAGATATTGGGCAAATTCAAGCAACTACTGAGGCATCTGAAGATATCTCCTTTAAAGCGATGTTGGCACTTCAGGATAGAGCTGCAGAACTAGTGAATACAGACCCGAATGTGGATAGCTCTATTTCAGTCATTGGCGGTGGTGCGAGCTCAGGCTACAACACCGGCAGGATTTTTATCATTCTTAAGCCCAAGGGCGATCGCGCTAAGATGGCTCAGGTGATGGAGGGATTAAGAAATAAATTTAAAGAGATCCCCGGCCTTCAGGTCTACATGCGTCCGGTCCAGAATTTACAGCTTGGCGGCAAAAATAGTAAAAGCCGCTACCAATTTACTTTGCAAAGTGTTGGCTTTGAAGGCGTGAATGAATGGGCTGATAAGTTGATGCAAAAGATGCGTACCGACCCACTTTTCCGTGACGTTACCAGTGACTCACAGCTAAAAGGTCTCAACGTCAAGATCAATATTGATCGTGAAAAAGCGGCTAGTGCCGGCGTTACGATTGCTGACATCCGTACAGCCCTCTATTCTGCCTACGGTGAGAGGCAGGTATCTACTATCTACACACCAGTGAATACTTATTACGTGATCCTAGAAGCTGCTGAAGAAGATCGTCAATATGAGACGGATCTGAATAAGATTTTTGTAAGAGGTCGCGCAACCGACAAGCTGATTCCACTATCTAGCGTAGCTAGCTTCACTCGTGAAATCGGCCCAACCGCCGTAAACCATCAAGGGCAAATTCCGGCTGTAACCCTGTCATTCAACCTTGCTCCTGATGTCTTCCTTGGTGACGCCACGAAAAAGATTGAGGAATACACCAAGGAAATTGGCTTACCCGCTTCCATCATTACGAGTTACGGTGGAGATGCGGCAGTATTTAAAAGCAACCAATCAGGTCAGCTGATACTAATTCTATCGGCTCTAGGCGTAATTTATATATTACTTGGCGTGCTTTACGAGAGTTACATTCATCCGCTGACTATTTTGGCTGGTTTGCCATCTGCTGCGATTGGCGCCATCCTTGCTTTGCGCATCTTTGGCTTCGAGCTAACAGTCGTTGCATCGATCGGTATTTTATTATTGATCGGCATTGTTAAGAAAAATGCGATCTTAATGATTGACTTTGCCTTAGATGCTCAACGTAACCAAGGCATGTCTCCTGAAAAAGCCATTCGTGAAGCATGTATCTTGCGTTTCCGGCCTATTATGATGACAACCGTTGCCGCTCTCATGGGTGCACTTCCGATCGCATTTGGGCTGGGTGCTGGAGCAGAGTTACGTCAACCTTTAGGCATTAGCGTTGCAGGCGGCCTGATCTTTTCACAATTCGTGACGCTGATCATTACTCCTGTGATCTACCTTTATCTCGATAAATACGCAGGCAATGGTCCTATGGATATTCCTACCTCTGTTCTTGAGAGCACCTGATGCGTCAAGTGATTCTCGATACCGAAACTACTGGCCTTAATCCAGCCACCGGCGACCGCATTATTGAAATTGGCTGCGTTGAGATGGTTGGTCGTCGACTTACCGATAGAACTTTCCATTACTACATCAATCCTGAGCGTGATATTGATGCTGGCGCATTTGCGGTCCACGGACTTTCTAGAGAGTTTTTATCTGATAAGCCAATCTTTGCAAACATCGTTGAGCAGTTAATTGAGTTTGTAGATGGCGCTGAAATTGTGATTCATAACGCAGCCTTCGATTTGGGATTCTTAGATAACGAGTTTGCCCTTCTAAAGCGCCCCCCCTTCAGAAATTTAGCCTCCAAGATTACCGACACACTGCTCGACGCGCGTCAAATGTTCCCTGGAAAGCGCAATTCATTAGATGCGCTGTGTGAACGCTTTTCAATTAGTAATAAACACCGTACTTTGCACGGCGCGTTATTAGACGCCCAGTTACTAGCTGAAGTTTACGTATCGATGACAAGGGGTCAAGAAGACCTTTCGATTGATCTGATTGACTACACAGTGGGAGCAGACTCTACTGGTCATACCAAAGCTTTACCAACTAATCTCATGGTGCTGTCTGCATCAGATGATGACCTTGAAAGCCATGAAAAAATCTTGGCAGAAATTGCCAAGGCAAGTAAAAAGGACCCCGTTTGGAGTCCTTTAAATGCTACTGCCTAATTAGTAGATTACTAGTTAGATTGCTGCGGCAATCGCCTTACCCAAATCATCTGTCTTAGCGGTGCCACCAAGATCTGGTGTCAATGGCGCATGTCCTGGACCAGATGCCAATACCTTTTCAATGGCACTAAATATTGCTTTACCAGCCTCTGGATAACCAAGGTGATCTAACATCATCGCCCCACTCCAGATCTGACCAATTGGGTTGGCGATCATTTTGCCAAAGATATCAGGCGCTGAACCGTGAACCGGCTCAAACAAGGAAGGGAATTTACCTTCAGGATTGATACTGCCAGATGGTGCTACCGCAATGGTGCCGGTACATGCAGGACCCAAATCCGAGAGAATGTCGCCAAATAAATTACTTGCAACGACAACGTCAAAGCGATCTGGATTCATAACGAAGTGAGCCGCCAAAATATCAATGTGGTATTTGTCGGCTCTTACATCGGCAAATTTCTTAGACATTGCCTCTACACGCTCATCCCAATAAGGCATAGTGATGGCAATACCATTTGATTTGGTTGCAGAAGTTAAATGCTTCTTAGGGCGACTTTGGGCTAAGTCAAAAGCGTATTGCAAAATTCGGTCAACACCCTGTCTAGTGAAGACAGATTCTTGAATCACGATTTCACGATCGGTATCCGGGAACATCTTGCCACCAACGCTGGAGTATTCGCCCTCGGTGTTCTCACGCACCACAAAGAAATCGATGTCACCGGGCTTACGGTTGGCAAGTGGGCAAGGCACACCGGGCAATAAACGTACTGGACGCAAATTGACATACTGGTCAAAGCCACGGCGGAATTGAATTAAGCTGCCCCAGAGTGAAACATGGTCAGGCAGAATATCCGGCATACCTACAGCGCCAAAAAAGATCGCATCGTACTTCATGAGGATATCGAACCAATCATCCGGCATCATCTTCCCATGCTTGAGATAGTAATCACAGCTTGCAAAATCAAAATGATCGAACTGCATACCTAGATTAAATTTACGATTGGCTGCCTCTAGCGCAAGTACGCCCTCCGGCATGACTTCTTTGCCAATACCATCCCCAGGAATAACGGCAATCTTTGGATTCTTAAATATTTTCTTTGCGTTCATAAATGATGTGTCTCGTTTTATTTTGTTGAAGATGAATTTTACAAATAACTAGCTAATAGCGCGACGGATTTCATCTGGCGCCTTCTTGCTACCCTTTTCAACTGATTCACTATCGTAATCAGTGGTATTTTCAATGGTCTCTGGAACAGCTTCTAGCATCCGAATGTTGTCCTTGGGGCAGATTGGCGCTCCATAACTGGCCCACTTCTTGAGCAAAGTTACCTCGTAGCCACATTGCCCACATTTAGCCTTACTTCGACTAGCATTGCTAGGCCTTGGGGGCGGGAAAACAATCGCTTGATGCGGGTAAGGGCCAAGCTCCTGACTAATCATCATCAGTCTTACAGTGAGCTCCTCAGTGGCATGAGCCATTCTGGCAGGGCCTTCCAGACCCACCGTTTGAGCGATTCCCTTGAAATCTTCGCCATGGCCACTAAAACAGTCATCCACTGCATGGCAGAGTTCATGAACTAAGGTATCTAAAAGCTGAACAGGCTCATCCAACTTAGGGGAAATGAATATCTCATTTACGCCACCACCTGAGCGCTCACGTGGCCAGCATTGGCCTAGTGTTGTTCTAGGACTACTAGAGGCCGGGAATCCGCATGAGACCCTGACGGGAGGGATGGCATAACCTGCTTTTGAAAAGACCGGCTCAAGATGCCTTACGGCGTCTTCTAGCCAGGCCTCACGGACTGTATGTTGCTTCATTTAACTTCTCTTCTATCGAAATCTAGGACAAAAACCATCAATTGCGATCATACGCCACCATAAGTAGAATGAGTCCATGAAAGATCTAGAAAGCCTAAGCGCTACCCAAGCCATCAAAGCCCTCTCTAAGAGGGAAATTAAAGCCACTGATTTACTCCTATCCTGCCTAGACCGCATAGGACAAAAAGAGAGCGTTGTTAAGGCCTGGGCAAGCCTAGGAAAGGAAAATGCCTTATCTCGCGCCAAACAGCTTGATAAAGGTGCCTTTCAGGGCCTATTACATGGTCTCCCAATTGGGGTTAAGGATCTTTATGACACCTATGATTTGCCGACCTCCTATGGTTCACCCATTTACGCCAACCACTATCCAGTTGCCGATGCTGTGGCGGTTGCCCTGATGCGACAGTCTGGTGCCATTATTTTAGGCAAAACCGTTACAACAGAATTTGCAACATTTAAGAGTGGCTTAACAACAAATCCCCATAACCCAAAGCACACACCCGGCGGTTCTTCTAGCGGCTCTGCGGCTGCGGTAGCCGATTTTATGGTTCCACTAGCAACCGGCAGTCAAACTGCTGGCTCAATCATTCGCCCTGCGTCTTTTTGTGGTGTAGTGGGTTTTAAACCTAGTCATGGCAAAGTGAGTATTGCGGGAATTAAAAGTCTTTCTATAACACTCGACACCATGGGTTGCTTTGGTAGAACAGTAGAAGATGTGGGTCTTGGTGTAGCTGCCATGAGTGGCGATCATCAACTAGCAAATATTGAAGTCCTGCATAACAAACCCCGCATCGCCATTTGCAAAACATCTAGCTGGCCGTTTGCACAAAAAGAAACTGCTACAGCGCTTGCTGTTGCCCGGCATGCTGCCGAGATGATTGCTAAAGGCACCGTAATTGATCTGAAGTTACCAAAGACATGTGATGGACTCACCCAAGCGCAAACTCGCATCATGATCTCTGAAATGTCACGCAGCCTTACTTTTGAACGTGTGCATTACGCTAAAAAGCTCAGCCCACAACTTCTGAAGCAACTTAGTGAAGGCGCTGAAATTAGCTACGAGCAATATGCAAAAGATTTGAGCCTTGCCGATAAGTCAAGGGCGGCCATGGAAGACTTATTTAATAATGAAGTGGATATCTTGATAGCCCCAAGTGCAAATGGCGAAGCGCCCAACATTAAGGATGGTACTGGAGATCCTCTTTTTTCTAGAGCTTGGACTCTTCTAGGTTTGCCCTGCATCAATATCAATGTAAGCAGTGGCCCCAATGGATTGCCAGTAGGAGTTCAGCTCATTGCAGGCCCAGGTAAAGATCATTTCTTATTGAGTGCTGCCCGGGCATTTACATTGGCATTACCTGACCCCACCCTGCGAGATCAGGCTTAGCCAAGCCCTTAATCAAGAGTAATGTTTGCCGCTTTAATTGCTTTAGCCCAGAAAGGAAGTTCTTTCTTAACTAGCGCATCAGTTTGGTTTGGTCCCAAGTAACGAAGTTCAACACCAGCGGCATCGGCACGCTCTTTAATTTCAGGCAATGCCAAGCTCTGCTTTACAGAATTAGTAAGCTTGGTAACCACTGCTGCAGGTGTTCCTGCAGGCGCATAAAGGGCCACCCATGATTCCAACTGAAATGATGGTAGACCAGCTTCAGCGGTAGTTGGTACGTTTGGCATACCAGGGTGACGATTTTTGCCGGTCACAGCAAGCCCCTTGAGTTTTCCACTTTGGACGTGTTGCATGACTGAGGGTGGCGTACTAATAAATACCTGTACCTGCCCCGCCAAAACGTCCTGAATGGCTGGACCAGATCCCTTGTATGGAACATGCACCATATCCACACCAGTAGTTTGCTTGAAGATCTCAGTACCAATATGCGACACAGAACCATTGCCTTGTGAGGCGTAATTTAATTTACCTGGATTAGCTTTTGCGTACGCAATAAATTCCTTCAAATTATTTACCGGAACTGAAGGGTGCACTGCAATGACATTGGTTGAAACAGTCAGTAAGGCAATTGGAGAAAAATCTTTAATGGGATCCCACGGAAGCTTATCGAATAAAGCGGGATTACCAACGTGATAACCAGAATAGGAAATCAATAAGGTGTAGCCATCGGGTTTTGCTTTGGCAACATACTGATAGGCGGTATTGCCACTTGCTCCCGGCTTGTTGTCAACAATCACCGGTTGACCGATCACACGCGTCAACGGCTCACTTAATAGACGTGCCGAAGTATCAACCAGCCCACCAGGTGGATTGGGGACTACTAAAGTAATTGGACGATCCGGAAAGGATTGGGCCATAACTAGGCATGAAATCCCAAACCCCAAAATTACAAGCGCACTGCGTATCACCGAATATTTTTTCATTAGCGCTCCCCCAACATATGATTTTTTAATGTTTATCGCTGCCCTACTTTTACATCACCAAATACGGCCTGGGCTTCTCGAGGTAAACAACGCCAATAACGCTCATTTGCAGTAACTGTGCCACCTAGAGCTGCTGCAGCTTCCCAACCCCAGCGAGGCTTGTATAGGAATGCTCTAGCCAAAGCGATGAGATCCGCATCACCCGCCTGCAAAATGTCTTCGGCTTGCTGTGGCTCGGTAATGAGTCCAACAGTCATAGTTGGCAAACCAGATTGATCTTTAACTATCTTTGCAAAAGGCACTTGGTAATTTGGACCAATTGCAATCTTTTGTTTTGGCGAAATGCCACCAGAAGAAATGTGTACGAAATCACAACCCAAAGGTTTGAGTTGTCTTGCAAAATTCGCTGTTTCTTCCGGAGTCCAGCCACCCTCTATCCAGTCGCTAGCTGAAATGCGTATGCCAAGAACTCCTTGATATGCGGCTCTTACGGCAGCAAATAACTCTAATGGAAAGCGAATGCGGTTTTCAAATGAGCCGCCGTATTCATCCGTGCGTTGATTAGCGATAGGAGATAAAAATTGATGCAACAAGTATCCATGGGCACCATGGAGTTCAATCCCATCAATTCCAATACGACCTGCACGTTTTGCTGATGCTACAAAATCATCAATCAACTTTTTTAATTCAACCTTACTCAATTCATGAGGTAAACGCTCTCCATCTAACTGGGGGATCGCTGAGGGTGCTAGAGTTTCCCATCCGCCCTGATCCGTTGGGAGCAATTGTCCGCCATCCCAGGGGGTTGCACTGGATGCTTTGCGACCTGCATGCGCTAACTGAATAAAAACAGGTACGGCAGGAGCCAACTCGCGCGCTCGACTTAATTTGTCTTTCAAAGCTGCTTCAGTGCGATCATCCCAGAGCCCAAGACAAGAAGGCGTAATTCTGGCCTCCGGACTTACCCCTGTAGCCTCAATAATGAAGAGTGCTGCGCCACTATTCAGCAAATTACCCCAGTGCATGAGGTGCCAGTCAGTTGCCTCGCCGTTATTGGCCGAATACTGGCACATCGGGGCAACCACAATGCGATTTGCCAGCTCTAGAGGTCCCCGCGGGGAATTGAGGGTATAGCTCGAAAATAAAAGACTCATAAAATGCCTTGAAAAATCCAAAAATAGGTCAAAAATACGAAAATTGCTGTTAAGCGCTAGAATACTTAAAAAGCAGAATAAACGAGACAGCGAAGTCGTGCAGGCTAATTGGCCAAACGGCTTTTTTACCCAAAACCTGAAAAATACTCACCACAAGAGATTATGAACGCACCTCAAGCCTTTGAATCAAAAGAAGATATTGGCCACTTTGTTGGCGGCAATGTAGTTAACCCTAAAGATGGTCGCTTTGCCGATGTTTATAACCCAACCAAAGGAACAGTAGCACGCCGTGTTGCGCTTGCTAGCCGTAAAGAAGTTGATGAAGTTGTAGCCAATGCCCAAACAGCCTTTGTGTCATGGAGTCAAACCTCCCCATTGCGCCGTGCACGCATCATGTTCAAGTATCTTGAATTGCTAAACGCTCATCGCGATGAGTTGGCTGCCATCATTACAGCAGAACATGGCAAGGTATTTACCGATGCCCAAGGGGAAGTAACACGCGGTATTGAGATTGTGGAATTTGCTACTGGCATTCCTGAGCTACTCAAAGGCGACTACACCGAGCAAGTATCGACTGGTATCGACAACTGGGTTATGCGTCAGCCTTTAGGTGTAGTTGCTGGTATCACCCCATTTAACTTCCCAGTCATGGTGCCAATGTGGATGTTCCCAGTTGCGATTGCTTGCGGCAACACTTTCATTCTCAAACCCAGCCCTACAGATCCTTCCGCTTCACTGTTCATGGCTAAGCTCCTCAAGGAAGCTGGCCTACCTGACGGCGTATTCAACGTTGTTCAAGGCGATAAAGAAGCGGTTGATGCCTTAATAGAAAATCCAGATGTTAAAGCGGTCAGTTTTGTGGGCTCCACTCCAATTGCCAATTACATCTATGAGCGCTGCTCGCACTTTGGCAAGCGCTCCCAAGCTTTAGGCGGCGCGAAGAACCACATGGTGATCATGCCTGACGCTGATATTGATAAAGCAATTGATGCCCTGGTTGGTGCTGCTTACGGCTCCGCTGGCGAACGCTGTATGGCCATTTCTGTAGCGGTATTGGTTGGTGATGTGGCAGAGAAGATCATGCCAAAGCTGATTGAGCGCACCAAGACTCTAAAAGTTAAAAACGGTATGGAACTTGATGCTGAAATGGGACCAATCGTTACTAAAGCAGCTCTAGAGCGCATTACCGGCTATATTGAGGCTGGCGTAGCTTCGGGAGCAAAACTCCTTGTTGATGGCCGCGGACTCAAAGTTCCTGGCAACGAGAGCGGATTCTTTATCGGCGGTACATTGTTTGACAATGTCACCCCAGACATGAAGATTTACTTAGAAGAAATCTTTGGACCAGTTTTGTCCTGCTTGCGTGTTGCCAACTTTACAGATGCGCTTAACTTAGTTAACTCTTGCGAATTTGGCAATGGTGTTGCCTGCTTCACAAGCGATGGCAATATTGCCCGTGAATTTGCTCGTCGTGTACAAGTAGGCATGGTTGGTATTAACGTACCAATTCCAGTACCTATGGCATGGCATGGCTTTGGTGGTTGGAAAAAGTCGATCTTTGGCGATATGCATGCATACGGCAAAGAAGGCGTACGTTTCTACACCAAGAAAGAGTGTGATGCAACGCTGGCCCGAGAGTATTGCTAAAGGTGCAGAGTTTGTAATGCCTACCTCTAAGTAATACCAGGAAGTGATTAGCAAAAAAGCGATCTTCGGATCGCTTTTTTATTTGCCAGGATGAAGTAAAAAATTACTGTAGCGTATTTTTAAGAGCGGGAATCATTGGCATCGAGAGGACATCGATGCCCTCTTCTCGTAAGGCTTCAGCCTCATCGAAAGTAGTTTGGCCACGAATACTTCTCTCAGGAGTTTCTTTGTAGTGAATCTTTCTGGCCTCATCAGCAAAAGAATTGCCAACATCCTCAGATCGGCCCATTAGCTCACGCATACCTTTCAAAAAGGCGGCCTGTACTTGAGCCTCGAGATGAGAATGGTCGCTTCCAGTCAAAGCAACAACGCCCCCACTCATACTTTCAGGTTCAGCTTTAGATAAAGCTAACTCAGTAGAGCTTGATTTACCAATATGGGGGGCTGAAGGCATGCGGGTGATTTCTGTGCTGTCGCATACTGGACAAGCAAGCATCCCCTTGTCCTGCTGAGCAAGGCAATCTTCTTCTGAAGCAAACCATCCTTCAAAGCGATGGTCTAGGGGGCAGGCTAAGTTATAAACTTTCATAAAACGTATATAAGGGCAAAAACGATAAATTCAATACCCTATTTTAATCGGGTTTGAATGCGCCCTATTCGATTGGATGCGGTTTTACTAAGCCCCTACGATAGCGATCAAGCCAATAGGTGGCTATCGTGGTTTTGACGTCCGTAATCTCGCCATCCTCAACCCAAGAAATCAATAGCTCCAATGGAGCAGCAAATACATCCAAAAACTCTTCATCATCAAGATGGCTTTTACCGGGGATCAGCTCCTCTGCCAGATAGATATCAATGAACTCTGTTGAATACGAAATCACGGGATGAATACGGCGAATGAAACTCCATTTTTTTGCTGTATATCCGGTTTCTTCTTCGAGCTCACGTTTCGCGCATACTAAATGATCCTCTTTAGGGTCTAGTTTTCCTGCAGGAATTTCAATGCAGGCTTTTGCGATTGGATAGCGATACTGGCGCTCGAGCAACACACGACCATCATCCAAGATCGCAACAATAGCTACCGCACCCGGATGGGTTAAATATTCGCGTATCGCCTCTTCACCATCAGGCAATGACACTTTATCTCGCTTCATCTTTAAAAAGATGCCGCCGTAAATATCCTCTCCAGATAGACGCACTTCACGTAAATGTTTATCACCAGTCGGCAGATCTTCAAATGATTTTTCAGTCATAGGTCTTAGTACATATTCCGTCTGTTATTGATTAAACCAGCTTAACTAAATTGAATGTCATTTTGATGGCACCTGAAATGATAAAGGCCCCTTACGGAGCCTTTAGATAGATGTTAATTCCTTCTAAGACCCCAGTAAGGTACGGCGCATTGCATCTAAACAAAGACTCATTAGACCCGCAGGAACAATGCCGATAACCAAAACCAAAATGCTATTAAGACTCAAGAGCCCTTTAGCAAAGCCTGAACCAGAAACTGTGATCTCGTGCTCAGGTTCATCAAAATACATCACCTTGACTACGCGCAAGTAATAGAAGGCACCCACTAAAGAAGCCATTACAGCGATGACTGCCAAGAAGGTATGCTCAGCATCCACTAGCGCTTCTAGAACGCCCAATTTAGCTGCAAAACCAACTGTCGGCGGAATCCCTGCTAAAGAGAACATCATAACCAGACCAATAAAGGCAAACCACGGATGCTTCTTATTGAGCCCCTTTAATCCATCCAAGGTTTCGCAGTCATAACCTTTGCGCGACAAAGCCATCAATAAGCCGAAGGTGCCAAGGGTTGTCAACACATAGGTAATGGCGTAGAACATTGCTGCACTAAATGCGTGATCATCAAAAACAGACAACATGCCCAAGAGAACAAAGCCCATTTGCGCAATGGCAGAATAAGCCAGCATGCGCTTGATGTTGGTTTGCGCAATTGCAGTCACGTTACCTACAACTAGTGATAGAACTGCGAGCAAAACCAGCATTGGCTGCCAATCGCCCAATAAAGGCAATAAGGTATTTACCAATAAGCGAAATAACAATGCAAATGCAGCTAATTTTGGAGCTGCAGCAATCATTAAGGTCACAGCAGTTGGCGCACCTTGATAGACGTCCGGTACCCACATATGAAATGGCACCACACCCAACTTGAAGGCTAAACCGGCAACAATAAATACCAAGCCAAACGCCATCACCAAATGGTTTACACGAGGGTCAGCAACGGTTTTAAAGATTTCAATAAGGTCAAGTGATCCGGTGACACCGTAGAGCATCGACATGCCATAAAGTAAGAAACCGGATGCTAATGCACCCAAGATAAAGTACTTAATACCGGCTTCCACACTCTTTTCGCTGCTGTAACGCATTGCAACTAATGCGTATGTAGGCAAAGCCATCAACTCCAAGCCTAGGTATAGAGTTAACAGATTTGCACCAGAGATCAATACAAACTGGCCAAGCAAAGCAAGCAGAGCTAAGACAATGAAATCCGGACGGAACAAGGCGCGATCCATCAAATATTGCTTAGAATAAATCAAGCTCACCAAAACAGCGATGCAAGAACATGCCTTGAGTAAGTTAGAAAATGGGTCAGACTGAAATAGCCCATTCATTGCTACAAGCGCTGGATCGCCCATGCGTCCAATGAAAGCAAAAATGAGATACGCCAATAAGATCAGCGAGAAAAAGTACACGAAGCCAACTCCACGCGGAGTATGAAAGATGTCTTGCTCAACACCAGGGGTAGATGCCACTCTTTCGCGAACATAAACGCTAGCAACCAATAACAAACAGGTTGCTACGAGTAAAACAAGTTCCGGCAGGATGGCGTAAAGGTCGAATGCTTGCATTTGTACTTACTCAGAGTTTGCTGACAGCAACATGCTGCAACAGATTAATTACAGCTGGATGAATGATGTCGGTAAATGGTTTTGGATAGACACCCATACCAATTACACAGATAGATAAAACTGCCATCAAGAAATATTCACGACCGTTCAAATCCTTTAACTCTTCAACGTGGGCATTGTTAACGGTACCGAAAAATACACGTTTCACCATCCACAAGGAATAAGCAGCGCCTAAGATCAATGCTGTAGCAGCTAGGATACCGATGACAAAGTCATAGTCAACAGCAGCTAAGATCACCATGAATTCACCAACAAACCCAGAGGTAGCAGGTAAACCGCAGTTGGCCATCGCCATTAATACGGCAAACGCAGTAAATGCAGGCATGCGATGCACTACGCCACCGTAATCAGCGATCTGTCGGGTATGCATACGGTCGTAAAGTACGCCAATGGACAAGAACATCGCACCGGCAACAAAGCCGTGTGAAATCATCTGCACAATACCGCCCTCAATACCCAGCGGACTAAAGAGGAAGAAGCCTAAGGTTACAAAGCCCATGTGAGCAACTGAAGAATAGGCAACCAGTTTTTTCATGTCTTTTTGAACAAGAGCAACTGCACCTACATAGATCACCGCAACCAAAGATAAGAAGATTACAAAAGGGCCTAAGTATTGGCTCGCATCTGGCGCGATTGGCAAAGAGAAGCGCAGAAATCCATAGGCACCAAGCTTCAACATAATTGCAGCCAAAACCACTGAGCCACCTGTTGGCGCTTCAACGTGGACATCTGGTAGCCAAGTATGTAATGGCCACATTGGAACCTTGACAGCAAACGCCATAAAGAATGCTGCAAACAATAGGATCTGCTCGACAATATCTAATCGGGCATTTTGCCAAGCCAAAATATCGAATGTATTAGTCACGTTGTACAAATACAGCATGGCAATCAAAGTAAGCAAAGAGCCAAGCAAGGTATACAAGAAGAACTTAAATGCCGCATAAATACGGTTGTGGCCGCCCCATACACCAATGATGATGTACATCGGAATTAATGTCGCCTCAAAGAACATATAGAAAAGCAATGCGTCAAGAGCGCAAAATACGCCGATCATTAGTCCAGACAGGATCATGAACGAGGCCATGTATTGCGAAACCTTAGTTTGAATCACTTCCCATGCTGCAATCACCACAATGACGTTGATGAATGCAGTAAGTACGATGAACCAAACAGAAATACCGTCAATACCGAGGTGGTAATTAATGTCGTAACGTGGAATCCAGCTGATCTTTTCAACGAACTGCATTCCAGAATTAGCGATATCAAAATTAATCAACAATGGAAGCGTTGCAATGAAGCTAAGTACCGCTCCGATCAGGGTCAACCAGCGTACACCGGCAGTTGATCTTTCAGACCCATAAAACAAAATAATGAGTCCAAAGACAATCGGGGTCCAAATCGCGTAAGAAAGAATCATAGTGGCTACTTAAGTAACAAAGGCCTAGCGAACAAAAGGCAGGTAAGCATACAAAACCCAAGCCAACAATACTGCTAGGCCCGCAATCATTGCGAAGGCATAGTGGTAAAGATAACCGGATTGCAAATGACGAATTACTCCAGCAAAGCGCCCTACTGCATGCGCACTGCCATTAACAAAGAAACCGTCGATGATCTTTTGATCACCGCGATGCCATAAGAAGCCGCCGATCCAAATAAGGCCTTTAGCAAACACGGCTTGGTTGATTTCATCGAGGTAATACTTGTTATCAAATAATTTCTTAATTGGTGCAAATGTTTCGGCAACTTTGGCTGGTAGCTTAGGAGCCCAGAGATAACCAATCGCAGCAGTCAACACGCCAAGTACTACCAACAACAAGACTGGTGAAGTGAATGCATGAATTGCCATTGCAACTGGACCATGGAACTCATCTTCCAACTCTTTCATCACCGGATGGCGTGCTAAGTCGATAAAGATGGAATCGCCAAAGTAAGTTCCGAATAACAGCGGTGAGATTGTGTAGAAACCAATAATTACGGATGGAATTGCCAGAAGAATCAATGGCAATGTCACAACGAATGGTGATTCATGGGGCTTTTGACCTGGAGCTAAACCATGATGCGCATGATCGTCACCCTGCTCCGCATGATCATGATGATGGTCGTGGGCATGTGAATCCTCATGACCCCAGCGTGCTTTACCGTGGAATACATAAAAATATAAACGGAATGAATACAGGGCTGTTACGAATACGCTAGCCATGACAGCAAAGTAAGCAAAACCTGAACCAGGGATATGACTTGCAGCTACCGCTTCAATAATGGAGTCTTTTGAATAGAAGCCTGAGAAGAATGGGGTCCCGACTAGGGCTAAATTTCCCAACAACATCATCAAGCAAGTAATTGGCATATATTTCCAGAGTCCGCCCATCTTGCGCATATCTTGTTCGTGATGCATACCAAGAATTACGCTACCTGCAGCAAGGAATAGCAATGCTTTAAAGAAAGCGTGCGTCATCAAATGGAAGATGGCTACCGGATATGCAGAAACACCCAATGCGACTGTCATGTAACCCAACTGAGACAAAGTTGAATACGCAACAACGCGCTTGATATCGTTTTGCACAATACCGAGGAAGCCCATAAATAGCGCTGTGATTGAACCAATCACCAAGATAAAGCTCAGCGCGACATCTGAAAGCTCAAACAGTGGCGACATCCGTGACACCATGAAAATACCAGCAGTAACCATGGTTGCAGCATGAATCAATGCAGAGATTGGTGTTGGACCTTCCATCGAATCTGGTAGCCAAACGTGTAGTGGGAATTGGGCTGACTTACCCATTGCACCTATAAACAAGCAGATACAGGCAACCGTCATCAAATTCCAGCTAGTACCTGGCAATGTTTGGGCTGCTAAAGCAGAATTCTGAGAGAAGATCACGTCATATTGCATCGAGCCAGTACTGGCCAACAGAATACCGATGCCTAAGATGAAACCAAAGTCACCAACGCGGTTAACTAAGAAAGCCTTCATATTGGCAAACACTGCAGACTGGCGTTCAAAGTAGAAACCAATCAATAAATAAGAAACCACACCCACAGCTTCCCAGCCAAAGAAGAGTTGCAATAAGTTATTACTCATCACCAACATCAACATAGCAAAGGTGAATAAGGAGATGTAGGAGAAGAAGCGGTTGTAACCTTCTTCACCGTGCATATAGCCAATGGTGTAGATGTGGACCATCAATGACACAAAGGTCACGACGCACATCATGGTTGCCGTTAAAGGGTCAATAAGGAAGCCAATATCTAAATTGAGTTCGCCTAATTGCATCCAATGGTAAACAGTTCCATTGAAATAGAAGCCATCCATCACTTGAACTAATACATTGCAGGAAAGCACGAATGCAATCGTTACGCCCAAAATAGTCACAAACTGACTAGCACCATGACCAATGCGATTGCCGCCAAATTTGGTGCCAAAGAAACCAGCGATGATGGAGCCGACTAAAGGCGCCAAAGGAATGGCGCAAAGTACAGGTATGTTTAAGGTCAATTGCATGACTAGCCTTTAAGGTGGTCAAGATCATCGGCATTAATTGTGTCAACCTTACGGAAGAGCACAACCAAAATTGCCAAGCCAATAGCCGCCTCAGCAGCTGCCACAGTCAAAATAAAGAATACGAATACTTGACCAGCCATATCACCCAAATAATGGGAGAAAGCCACAAAGTTCATGTTCACCGAGAGAAGCATCAGCTCAATTGCCATTAGTAAAACGATTACATTCTTGCGGTTTAAGAAAATTCCGATAACGCTAGTTGCAAATAAGATCGCACCCAACACTAAATAATGAGCGAGAGTGATATTCATTTCTTCCCCCCTCTTGTATCTTGCTTTGCAGCCATGTCTGAACCCATTTTCACAATGCGCATGCGATCTGCTGCAACGACATTGACTTGCTCGTGAATATTCTGCGATTTAGAGTCTTTGCGATTACGCAATGTCAATGCAACTGCGGCAATAATCGCCACTAGTAAGATCACACCAGCAACTTCAAAGGCGTATACATAATCGACAAAGATCAACATACCCAAAGCTTGGGTATTGTTTGCCATCAACTCTTCTGGCATGAGCTGCACTGGCACATCAGTTCCAATAAAGCTACGAATGATCACAATTGATAACTCAAGAACAATGACGGCACCCATCAAGAAGGCAACCGGTAGAAACTTTTTGAAATCGCGACGTAAATGTTCAATATCTAAGTCCAGCATCATCACCACGAAGAGGAACAAGACCATCACTGCGCCAACATAGACCAAAATCAGAGCCAAGCTTAAGAACTCCGCCTTGAGCAACATCCAAAGACCTGACGCGCAAAAGAAAGCCAATACCAAGAATAGTGCTGCATGCACTGGGTTACGAGCCGTGATCACACGAAGCCCAGAAATCACCAATAAGCCTGCAAAGCCATAAAAAAACATGGCAAATAAAGTAGATGGATCGAATGTCATATTAGTTAAGCTCGATTCGATTAACGGTAAGGTGCATCAGCTGCACGGTTAGCGGCGATATCTTTTTCGTATTTATCACCCACAGCTAAAAGCATGTCTTTAGTGAAATACAAGTCGCCGCGCTTATCGCCGAAATACTCAAAAATATTTGTTTCAACAATGGCGTCTACTGGGCAAGCCTCTTCACAGAAACCACAAAAGATACATTTAGTCAGGTCAATGTCATAACGGCTGGTACGACGAGTGCCATCATCACGCTCAGCAGTTTCAATGGTGATGGCATAAGCCGGACAAACTGCTTCACATAACTTGCAGCCAATACAGCGCTCTTCACCATTTTCATAGCGACGAAGTGCGTGCAAACCACGGAAGCGACTAGATAACGGCGTCTTCTCTTCGGGGTATTGAACGGTAATTTTTGGCTTAAAGAGATAGCGACCGGTAATAGACATGCCGACCAAGATATCTCTTAGCAGCAAGCTATCGAGGAATTGGGAAATTTTCTTAAACATGATTTATCAACTTATTTCCAAATATTCCATGGAGAGACAACCCACGCACCGATAACAACCACCCAAAATACTGATATGGGAATAAATATTTTCCAACCCAAACGCATAATTTGGTCATAGCGATAGCGCGGTAATGTAGCGCGCAACCAAATAACGCAGGATAGGAGGAAGAATGTTTTACCAAATAACCAGAAGAACCCTGGAATATCACGCAAGATTGGCAAGTCAACAATCGGCAACCAACCTCCTAAGAACATGATGGATGCAACAGCTGCAATCAAAATCATGTTGGCATATTCAGCCAAGAAGAACATGGCAAAAGACATACCTGAATACTCAACCATGTGTCCAGCTACGATTTCAGATTCACCCTCAACCACGTCAAATGGATGGCGGTTTGTTTCAGCAACGCCAGAGATAAAGTAAATCAAGAACATTGGTAATAAAGGTAACCAATTCCACGAGAGGAAATTAAGGCCCATGCTGGCAAAGTAACCCTGCTCTTGTGAAGTAACAATGGCACTTAAATTTAATGAACCCGAGGTAAGCAAGACGGTAACCAATGCAAAACCCATTGCAATCTCATAGGAGATCATTTGGGCTGAAGCGCGCATTGCACCAAGGAATGGATATTTAGAGTTAGAAGACCAACCAGCCAAGATAACCCCATAAACACCAATAGAAGAAATAGCCATGATGTACAGCAAGCCTGCGTTTACATCAGCTAAAACCATCTTTGCCTGAAATGGAATCACAGCCCAAGCAGCAAATGCAGGCATGATCACCATGATTGGTGCAATGAAGTACAAAACCTTACTAGCTTGAGCAGGTGCAATGATCTCTTTCATCAAGAGCTTTAATGCGTCAGCAATTGGCTGCAATAAACCCAGTGGACCTACGCGATTTGGGCCAAGACGAATATGCATCCAGCCAATCAACTTTCTTTCCCAAAGGGTTAGATAGGCAACGCAACCAAACATCGGCAATACGATGATCACAATACGAATCAATGCCCAAACCAAGGGCCACAATGAGCCAAAAATAGCCTCGCCTTGAGTAGTTATGAGGTTCAAGAAATTATCCATCTCGTCCCTTATGCCTTACTAATAGTTACTGGACCAAACATCGATCCCAATTTGGCACTTGCCATGGTGCCAGCAGAAATTCTGACAGCTCCAGGCGCTAAATTAACCTCTAATGTTGCCGGCATATCAACCGAATGAGAATCTTGGCTAACACGCACTGCATCACCCTCTTTGAGGCCCAATTCAGCGAAAGTGATTTTATTTAAGCCTACCTGATTGCCACGCTTAGCATCACGCGTTAACTGCAAAGCTGAAGAACGCCGTACGATTTGGTCGCCAGCATAAATGTTGACATCAGCCAAACGCTCGAGACCATTGAAAGGAGCTAGATTTCCATTGGCAATCGAAGAGCTTGTAGCTTTGTTATTTAAGCGATTGCAATAACCATCGTCCAATGCTTCTCCTAGCGCTTCCTCAGGAGCATTAAACAAGAAACCGTCTAAACCTAAGAGCCCACCCAATACACGCAATACTTTCCATGCTGGACGTGAATCACCTAAAGGTTTTACTGAAGGCTGGACTGTTTGAACCCTTCCCTCTAAATTCACAAAGGTGGAGACTGTTTCTGAAAACACTGAAGTAGGCAGAATGACATCGGCTACCTCCATCAAGTCAGCACTCTTATAAGCGCTCAAAGCAATAACGGTATTAGCCTTTGCCAAAGCCGCACGAGCAGTTGCTGGATTTGGCAAATCTGAATCTGGCTCGATATTCATCAAGATCACTGCGCGACGTTCGCCAGATAAGACTGACTCAACACCCACGCCGTTTGCATTCACTAAAGATGCGCCAACGGCATTGCCACCAACTGGCAAGAAGCCTAAGGTAGCGCTAGTCTGATCAGCAATAAATTGCGCCATGACGTGCAAGTCAGAAGCGTGGTGATGCGCAATAGCAGCAGAACCAAGCAATATAGCCTTTGACTCACCGGAGAGCAAGCTATCGGCAATCTTCTGCGCCGCAGGAGAAATGGTTAGATTAAATGTGCCAACTGGCGCTGTTACTGATTTTGCTTTTGCAACAGCAAGTGCAACTTCACTCAATGCATTCAACCATGCGCTTGGAGCCACTGAAATACCGCTACTTGGAATAAACCAGTCATCACCACCCGCATCGATACGTAATACTTGTAAGGCGCGTTTGCTGGCAGTACGAATACGAGCAGCCAATACAGGCTGGTCTTTGCGCAAGAAACTACCAATAACTAATACACGATCCAATTCATTGATCTTGGCGATTGGCATACCCAACCATGGCGCTGCTGCAGCATTTTTTACATCAGTTTGGCGCAATCGAGTTTCCATTTGATTGGAGCCAAGGCCACGCACTAACTTTTGCAAGAGGTGCAATTCCTCAGTAGAAGATATTGGGTGGGCTAAAGCACCAATCGACTCAGGACCACTTTCTGCTGAAATTGTTTTCAGAGAATGAGCAACATAATCTAAAGCTGACTGCCAATCTGTTTCTAACCACTGGCCGCCCTGCTTCACCATTGGTGTGGTTACACGGTCAGAACTATTTAAACCTTCGTAAGAGAAGCGATCACGATCGCTAATCCAGCATTCATTAATAGCTTCGTTTTCTAGAGCAACTACACGCATGACTTTATTAGCTTTAGTCTGAACTGTAGTGTTGGCACCTAAGCTATCGTGCGGACTAACTGAACGCTTACGTCCGAGTTCCCATGTACGCGCTGCATAACGGAATGGCTTGCTGGTTAAAGCGCCAACTGGACACAAATCAATCATGTTTCCAGACAGCTCTGAATCTACCGTCTGACCAACGAAGGTGGTAATCTCAGAATGCTCACCGCGGTTGACCATACCTAACTCCATAACGCCGGCAACTTCTTGGCCGAAGCGTACACAACGAGTGCAATGGATGCAACGTGTCATCTCTTGCATGGAGATCAATGGGCCAACATTTTTATGGAAGACAACACGCTTCTCTTCATCGTAGCGTGAGTTTGATTTTCCGTAACCAACCGCTAAGTCTTGTAATTGACACTCGCCACCCTGATCGCAAATTGGGCAATCTAATGGATGGTTAATGAGCAAGAATTCCATGACAGAACGCTGAGCCTCAACCGCTTTTGCAGAATGCGTAAACACCTTCATGCCTTGAGTCACTGGAGTCGCACACGCAGGTAATGGCTTAGGCGCCTTCTCCACTTCTACTAGACACATGCGGCAGTTAGCAGCAATCGATAACTTCTTGTGATAGCAGAAGTGAGGAACGTAGGTGCCGAGCTTGTTCGCGGCGTGCATCACCATCGAACCTTGCGGAACTTCTACAGTCTTACCATCTAATTCGATTTCTACCATGCTCACTTTTAGATATCCCGTGCTCTAAATCTTTATAAAGGTTGTGCAGAATCTAAGCAGCGCTTATGTTCTACGTGATACGCAAATTCATCCATATAATGTTTCAACATGCCACGTACCGGCATTGCTGCTGCATCACCTAAAGCGCAAATCGTACGACCTTGAATATTGGCAGCTACGTCATTCAGCAAATCCAAGTCCTCTGGACGTCCTTCACCATGTTCAATGCGATGAACAATGCGCCATAACCAACCAGTACCTTCACGACATGGGGTGCATTGACCGCATGATTCTTCGTGGTAGAAGTAAGACAAACGCTCCAAGGCACGGACCATACAACGGGTTTCGTTCATCACGATCACAGCGCCAGATCCCAACATTGATCCTGCTTTTGCAATACTGTCGTAGTCCATAGTCAGATCCATCATCTGCGCACCAGGAACAACTGGCGCAGAAGATCCTCCAGGAATCACAGCCTTCAAAGCTTTGCCATCACGCATACCGCCAGCAAGCTTTAAGAGCTCTGAAAATGGAGTACCCAACGGAATTTCATAGTTGCCTGGATGAACCACGTCACCCGATACCGAGAATATTTTGGTTCCACCATTATTGGGTTTTCCAAGCTCTAAATAGGCTGGACCGCCAATGGCCAAAATAAATGGCACAGCAGCAAATGTCTCAGTGTTATTAATGGTTGTTGGCTTGCCATACAAACCAAAACTTGCCGGGAATGGTGGCTTAAAGCGTGGCTGCCCTTTCTTACCTTCTAAAGATTCAAGCAGGGCCGTTTCTTCACCACAAATATAAGCACCCCAACCTGGGGATGCGTGTAACTGGAAGGAAAAATCGCTTCCTAAAATTTTGTCACCCAGATATCCTGCTGCTCGCGCTTCTTCAAGCGCCTCTTCAAAGCGAGAATACACATCCCAGATTTCACCGTGGATGTAGTTGTAGCCAACTGTAATACCCATTGTGTAAGCGCCGATGATCATGCCTTCAATCAAAGCGTGTGGGTTATAGCGCATGATGTCACGGTCTTTAAAAGTACCGGGTTCACCTTCATCGCTATTGCAAACTAAATATTTTTGTCCCGGGAATTGACGGGGCATAAAGCTCCACTTCAAACCCGTTGGGAAGCCTGCGCCCCCGCGACCACGTAATGAAGAAGCCTTTAATTCGGCAATGATGGCATCAGGAGATACTTTGTCGTTAATTAAACGACGTAGTTGTTGATAACCACCACGACTTTCGTAATCTTTTAAACGCCAGTTATCTCCATTTAATCCAGCGAGGATTAAAGGCTTGATATGGCGATCGTGCAAGCTGGTCATGCTGCTTTCCCTTCTGCACGTAACTCACTCAATAAAGCATCAATCTTTTCTTTGCTCATAAAACTGCACATGCGCTTGTCATTCACCAACATCACTGGTGAATCACCACAGGCACCCATGCACTCACCCTCTTTCAAGGTAAAAGTTCCGCATGGGGTAGTTTCGTTGTAGCCAATACCTAAAGTCTCCTTAAGGTATGTTGCTGCAGTTTCACCATGGGTTAATTGGCATGGCAAATTAGTGCAAATCACCAATTTGTACTTACCAATTTTTTTGGTGTTGTACATGTTGTAGAAAGTTGCGACTTCATCAACAGCAATGCTTGGCATTTCTAAAATCTGGGCAACCGTTTCAATAACTTCAGGAGAAACCCAGCCCACCTCAGTTTGAGCGGCGATTAAACAGGCCATTACAGCAGACTGCTTGTGCTCAGCGGGATACTTGGCGATATTGCGATGAATATCAGCCAGTGTTTTATCGGATAGTTGCAGAGTCGTAGTCATTAAATATTCCTTGGCACGCCTATTAGCGGTCAATCTCCCCGAACACAATATCTTGGGTACCAATAATGGTTACTGCATCAGCCAACATGTGACCACGTGACATCTCGTCCATTGCCGACAAGTGCACAAATCCTGGCGCACGAATCTTCATGCGATAGGGTTTATTTGCACCATCAGAAATTAAGTAAATACCAAATTCACCTTTAGGATGCTCAACAGCTGAGTAAGCCTCGCCATCAGGAACGTGAATACCCTCGGTGAATAGTTTGAAATGGTGAATCAACTCTTCCATATTGGTTTTCATATCCACACGCTTTGGTGGGGAAACCTTATGGTTGTCGCTCATCACAGGACCTGGATTAGCCTTTAACCAAGCTACGCACTGTTTGATGATGCGATTAGATTGACGCATTTCTTCCATGCGCACTAAATAACGATCATAAGAATCGCCATTCACGCCCACTGGAATATCAAAATCTAAACGGTCATAGACTTCATATGGCTGCTTCTTACGCAAATCCCACTCGATACCTGAACCACGAAGCATTGGACCTGTGAAGCCGAGCTGCAATGCGCGCTCAGGAGTCACAATACCGATATTCACTAAACGTTGCTTCCAAATACGGTTATCAGTTAAGAGGTTGCAATACTCGTCAACATTGGCATCAAACCCATTGGTAAATTGCTCGATGAAATCAAGTAATGTGCCACTACGATTTTCATTCAAACGCTTGATAGCAGATGCACTGCGAATCTTGTTCTTGGTGTACTGAGCCATTTGATCAGGCAAGTCACGATAAACGCCACCTGGACGATAGTAAGCGGCATGCATACGTGCACCAGATACCGCCTCATACATATCAAAGATATCTTCGCGATCCCGGAAAGCGTACAAGAAGACAGCCATTGCACCAACGTCCAGACCATGACAGCCAATCCAAAGCAAGTGATTCAGCAAACGAGTGAGCTCGTCATACATCACGCGGATATATTGAGCACGCAACGGAACATCAACTTGCAGTAATTTTTCAATGGCCATGACATAGGCATGCTCATTGGACATCATGGAAACATAATCTAAACGATCCATGTAGGGGACGTTTTGAATCCAAGTACGTGTTTCAGCTAATTTTTCTGTCGCGCGATGTAATAAACCGATATGCGGGTCAGCACGCTGGATCACTTCACCATCGAGCTCAAGCACTAGACGTAATACGCCATGCGCAGCAGGATGCTGAGGACCGAAATTGAGAGTGTAGTTCTTAATTTGTGCCATAACTTAAACCGGGCCTCCGTACTGCTCTTCACGAACAATGCGTGGAGTAATTTCTCGTGCCTCAATCGTGACCGGTTGATAGACAACACGTTTTAACTCTGGGTCATAACGCATTTCCACATTACCGCTGATTGGGAAATCTTTTCTAAATGGATGACCAATGAAGCCATAGTCAGTCAGAATGCGGCGCAAGTCTTCGTGACCGTCAAATAGGATACCGTAGAGATCGAAGGCTTCACGCTCAAACCAATTGGCCGCAGCCCAAACTGGTGTAATTGAGGCTACTAATGGGTAGCTATCATCGGGCGCAAAAACACGAACACGTAAACGCCAGTTGTGTTGCAAAGAAAGTAGATGGCTTACAACACCAAAGCGCAGACCGCTCCATGCTCCATCACGGAAATCTTGATAGTCAACACCACATAGATCAATCAATTGCTCAAAAGCAAGCGAAGGATCATCACGCAACAACATGGCAGATTCAAAATAAGTGTCCGCATTAACAACTACAGTCACCTCACCCAATAAAATCTCAATGGATTTAGCGCGCTTACCTAAAACTTTTTCTAAGTTGGCTGCTAATTGAATTAAACGATCTGACATAAATTAAGCCTTCCGCGCAATCGTGCTCGTACGAGCAATCTTAGATTGCAGCTGAATAATTCCATAGATCAACGCTTCTGCAGTTGGGGGGCAGCCTGGAACATAAATATCGACTGGCACAATGCGGTCGCAACCGCGTACTACTGAATAAGAGTTATGGTAATAACCACCGCCATTGGCGCAGGAACCCATAGAAATTACCCAACGTGGTTCTGGCATTTGGTCATAAACCTTGCGGAGTGCTGGAGCCATCTTGTTGCACAAAGTGCCGGCGACAATCATCAAATCGGATTGACGTGGAGATGGACGAAATACGACGCCAAATCGATCCAAGTCATAACGGGAAGCGCCCGCATGCATCATCTCTACCGCACAACAAGCCAGACCAAAGGTCATAGGCCATAAGGAGCCGTTACGCGTCCAGTTAATCAACTGATCCGCAGTGGTAGTTACAAAACCTTCTTTAAGTACGCCTTCCAATGCCATATCTATCACTCCCAGTCGAGAGCGCCCTTTTTCCAGATATATACAAATCCCACAATGAATTCCAATAAGAAAATCACCATAGAGGCGTAGCCAAGCCATCCAATGTCACGTAGCGCTACACCCCATGGGAATAGGAATGCAGTTTCTAAGTCAAATAGGATGAAGAGAATGGCGATTAAGTAGTAACGCACGTCAAACTTCATACGCGCATCTTCGAAAGCTTCAAAACCGCACTCATAGGGAGAGAGTTTTTCAGCGTCAGGCTTCGAAGGAGCCAAGATTTTTCCGAGGAACATGGGGACTAATCCCACCCCAATACCTACGAGGATAAAAAGCAGAACAGGAAAGTAATTAGCGAGATTCAAAATAGCCCTGATTCGTTTGTCTGGTAAATCCTAAAAACAACAAATTATTACTTATTCCACTACATAAGACATTGATTTGGAGCAAAAAACGCTCATCAATACCCTTTTTTGGTGCCGACGGCGAGACTCGAACTCGCACAGCCTAAGCCACTACCCCCTCAAGATAGCGTGTCTACCAATTTCACCACGTCGGCATCTTGCAAAACTCATCAATTCTACTGCATTGCACAAGTGCACTACCCCAAATTCTGGGCTAGAAAATCTGTAAAAGCCTACTGTTTTACTTAGGAACTGCTGGTTTACTTGGATCCTGTGTTGGGGCTACTGGAGCGGCTGGCATTGCTGCCGGGGCTACAGTTCCGGAGAGAACACCAGGACTTATTTCCTTCTTGTTACCAATCCAAGTAATTCCTAAAGTACAAAGGAAGAAAACTGCTGCAAAAACAGCCGTTGTATGGGACAAGAAATTAGCGGATCCGCTAGCACCAAAGAGGCTGCCAGAAGAGCCTGAGCCAAAGGCTGCACCCATATCGGCACCCTTACCTTGCTGTAATAGCACCAATAGAATGACAGCCAAAGCTGAAATTACCTGCAATACGATCAATAAAGTCTTAAACCATTCCACAGCTTATCTCCAAATAAAAAATCTATGCCTGACAAATAGCTAGAAAGTCCTGGGGATTCAAGGATGCTCCCCCAACCAATCCACCATCTATATCTGGCATGGCAAATAATTCATAGGCATTATCAGGCTTGACACTGCCGCCGTACAAAATTCCAACGTGAGATGCAACATCTTCATTAAATTCAGCCAATTGCAGACGAATAGCACGATGCATATCTTGCGCAACTTGAGCGCTGGCGACTTTGCCTGTACCGATCGCCCATACTGGCTCATAAGCGATTAAGCAATCAGCAAGACGATCTTGTAAAACACCCGCCTGCTTTGCAACTTGAGCACAAACAATCTCTTCCGCCCTACCTGAATTTCTTTCATCAGCAGTCTCACCCACACAAATCACTGGAGTCATACCATTGTCCAATACCTCGAGGGCTTTAGCAGCAACGACCTCATCAACCTCTTGGTGCATTTGACGGCGCTCAGAGTGCCCAACGATGACATAAGTACAACCAAGTTCTTTGAGCATTGAGGCCGCAACCTCACCGGTATAAGCGCCCGAACTATGGGCTGATGCGTCTTGTGCGCCTAGATTCAAAAAAGCCAATGAATGCTCTTTAATCAACTGTGCACATTGGGATAAATACGGAAATGGCGGGCAGACCGCATATTTACGTCCAGATGGCATTCCACTCTCCATGCCACGAGCAACGGTCTTGATCCAATCTTGATTGCTCGCAAGACTGCCATTCATTTTCCAATTGCCGATAACGATGAGTGGTCGCATAGGGGTAATGAATATTTCTAAACAGTTAAAACAATTTTGCCAACGTGCTCGGATGACTCCATCAATGCATGAGCATCTGCCGCTTGATCTAGCGTAAACGTTTTATAAATGACTGGCTTCAGTTTGCCAGCATTGAGCAAAGGCCAAACATTTTCAAAAAGCTGCTTGGTAATTTGCTTCTTAAATGAAACTGGGCGTGGACGTAAGGTTGAACCGGTAATGTTTAGGCGACGACGCAAAATCTGATTGGTACTCACTTCTGCTTTTGATCCACCTTGGATAGCAATAATCACAATGCGACCATCATCAGCGAGACAGTCAATTTCTTTTTGCACATAAGCGCCAGTAACCATATCAAGAATGACGTTAACACCTTTGCCATCAGTGGCCTTCTTCACTTCTTCTACAAAATCTTGTGTCTTGTAATTGATGGCGAGATCAGCGCCCAATGCTACACATGCGGCACATTTTTCATCCGTACCAGCAGTCACAAATACTTTATGGCCTAAGGCTTTAGCAATCAGGATTGCAGTCACGCCGATACCACTGGAGCCTCCTTGAACCAATAAAGTTTCGCCTTCGGCCAGTTGACCACGCATGAAGACGTTGCTCCATACGGTATAAAACGTTTCAGGCAAAGCTGCAGCTTCTTGGTCAGTAAACCCCTTAGGGTAAGGTAAGCACTGGGCTACAGGCGCAGTACACAAGTCAGCGTAACCACCACCTTGAACGAGTGAGCAAACCTTATCACCCAGCTTTAAGCCAAATATGTTGTCAGGATGAGCTAAATCACCGCCGACGATTTCACCGGCAACTTCAAGACCGGGAATATCAGATGCGCCAGCCGGAACCGGGTAATGCCCCTTACGCTGTAAAACGTCAGGTCGATTAATTCCAGCTGCCAGAACTTTGATCAAAATTTCACCAGTCCCAGCAGCAGGAGCTACTGGATCAGGGCGAGTAGTTGGCACCAGCATTTCTGGGGCGCCAAATTCTTTGATTTCAATAACACGCATAAATACTCCCGAGACTTCTTGCTTAGGCAGTTTCGTCAGAAGCAGGAGCTGCTTCAACAGCAACCTCGGCAGCGCCAGCTAAAGGAGCAATCGTGCCACCTTCATCAGCCATCGCAGCTTTCAATGACAAACGTAAACGGCCACGCTCATCAGCAGCAAGCAATTTCACGCGAACCACTTGGCCTTCTGCCAAATAGTCTTTAACTTCTTTTACACGCTCATTAGAAATCTCAGAGATATGCAAGAGACCATCTTTACCAGGAAGAATGTTTACCAAAGCGCCGAATTCTAGCAACTTCACAACTGGGCCTTCGTAGATCTTACCTACTTCAGCTTCAGCGGTAATGCCTTCGATACGAGCTTTAGCTTCAGCCATACCTTCAGCGGAAGTAGAAGCAATTGTTACAGTGCCATCATCTTTGATGTCGATGCTGCAGCCAGTTTCTTTGGTCAAGGCTTGAATTGTTGCGCCGCCTTTACCGATTACTTCACGAATCTTGTCTGGATGGATTTTGAAAGAAACCATACGTGGAGCATGAGCTGACAATTCTGTACGAACTGAACCCATTGCTTCTTGCATTTTGCTCAAGATGTGCAAACGGCCTTCTTTAGCTTGCGCTAAAGCCACTTGCATAATTTCTTTAGTAATACCTTGAACTTTAATGTCCATCTGGAGTGCAGTAATACCGTTAGCAGTACCCGCTACTTTGAAGTCCATATCGCCCAAGTGATCTTCATCACCCAAGATGTCAGTCAACACAGCAAAACGGTTGCCGTCGAGAATCAAGCCCATTGCTACACCAGCAACGTGTGCTTTAACTGGAACACCAGCATCCATCATTGCTAAACAGCCGCCGCAAACAGAAGCCATTGAAGATGAACCATTGGACTCAGTAATCTCTGAAACAACACGGATGCTGTATGCAAAATCTTCAGCACTTGGCAATACTGGAATCAATGCGCGCTTAGCTAAACGGCCGTGACCAATTTCACGACGCTTTGGGCTACCTACACGACCTGTTTCGCCAGTAGCGAACGGAGGCATGTTGTAGTGGAACATGAAACGATCACGGTACTCACCTTCAAGCGCATCAATGATTTGCTCGTCACGTGCAGTACCTAAAGTAGCTACAACAAGAGCTTGTGTTTCACCACGAGTAAACAATGCAGAACCGTGTGTACGTGGCAATACGCCGTTACGAATTTCAATCGGACGCACAGTACGTGTATCGCGACCATCGATACGTGGCTCACCGTTCAAAATCTGGCTACGAACAATCTTCGCTTCGATTTCAAACAAGATATCGTTAACAGCTACTGCGTCAACATCACCCTCTTCTTGTAACTTAGCAACCACTTCTTTAGTAATTTCTTTGAGCTTGTCTGAACGAGCCCCTTTTTGACGAATCTGATAAGCCTCGCGCAATGGCGCTTCAGCCAATGCAGTTACCTTAGCGATGAATGGCTCATCTTTAGGTGCTGCAGTCCAATCCCACTCTGGTTTACCAGCTTCACGTACCAAATCATTGATTGCGTTGATGGCTGTTTGCATTTGGTCATGACCATATACAACCGCACCCAACATCACTTCTTCAGATAATTGGTTTGCTTCAGACTCAACCATCAATACAGCAGCCTGTGTACCAGCTACGATCAAATCGAGTTCGCTAGTGGCTTGCTCTGTACGAGTTGGGTTCAAGAGGTATTGACCATTAGCGTAACCAACGCGTGCTGCGCCAACTGGGCCAGCAAATGGGATGCCTGAAATAGCCAAAGCTGCAGAAGCCGCGATCAAAGCAGGAATATCAGAAGGAACATCAGGGTTGATAGACAACACATGAACCACTACTTGAACTTCATTCAAGAAGCCCTCTGGAAACAAAGGACGCAATGGACGGTCGATCAAGCGGGAGATCAATGTCTCACCTTCTGATGGACGACCTTCGCGACGGAAGAAGCCGCCGGGAATCTTACCTGCTGCGTATGTTTTTTCTAGGTAGTCAACAGTCAACGGGAAAAAAGACTGGCCTGGCTTTGCAGACTTAGAGGCTACTACTGTACCCATAACTACTGTGTCATCGACGTTAACAATAACAGCGCCACCGGATTGACGGGCGATCTCGCCTGTTTCCATTGTTACTTGATGGTTGCCCCATTGAAAACTTTTTACTGCTTTTTTAAACATTGTCATTCTGATCTTCTCCAAATTGTTCACGCAAAACTCACATGAGAGTTGCGCTTGTCGTGGGATAAAGCAGTGTCACGACAACACTGGAGCGATTTAAGATCACAAGGGATGCCATTCCAGGGAGACTCTGAATCAACTTTCAGAAGCTCATTGGAATGACACAATCCCCTACACAAATAATCTTGAAGCGCCCAAAAAAACATGCCATCTGCTTAAGACTGAATCCGCGAAGAAACAACCCTAAGATAGATGGCATTGCATACCGATAAGAATTACTTACGGAGACCTAATTTCTCAATCAATGCGCGATAGCGGTCCAAATCTTTGCCCTTGAGGTAATCCAAGAGGCGACGGCGACGTGAAACCATCTTCAACAAACCACGACGGCTGTGATGATCCTTAGCGTTAGCCTTGAAATGGGGGGTTAATTCATTGATGCGGGCTGTGAGCAATGAAACTTGAACTTCAGGGCTACCCGTATCGTTTGCGCTGCGCGCGTTATCTTTGACGATTTCCGCCGTTTTAATATCAGCAACTGCCATTTTTAATACTCCTTACTTGCGAACACTCGAGCTTTCACCCAGTCTGTGTCGTGCGTGATTAACAAAATAAAACAAAAAAGCTTTAAAAATCAAAGCCATCGAATTGTAGCAGAGCCGGCACGTATTTACCGGATTCCCCCATGGAAGTTGTTATGCTGTAGGCTTATATTTAGGCAAATAAATACACTTTTCCCATATTAATCAATAACTTATAAAATATGTCCTTACTACATCGCTCACTTATTGGATTTCTCTGCCTCGGATTCGGACTTTTTCAGCCCGCCCATGCCCAGTTTGGATCCTTTTTTGGGCAAGATAAAACGGTTGCAGAGCAACGCCAGGACATTTTGATTAAAAACCAAGCAATCCTGAAGCAACTTTATGAGGCGCAGCCAAAAGCGAAGGATCTCATTGAAAAGTCAGTAGGTTATGCGACCTTTAGTAACTTCGGCATGAAAATTCTAATTGCAGGAGGCGGAACTGGTAGCGGCGTTGTGATTAACAAAGCAAACAAGAAGCCCGTCTACATGAATATGGCTGAAGTTCAGGCTGGCTTGGGCCTGGGCATTAAATCATTCCAAAATATTTTTGTATTTGAAACTGAAACAGCTATGAATGACTTTATTAACTCAGGCTGGACTTTCGGTGGCCAGGTAACCGCTGCTGCGAAATACGAAAAAGATGGCGGCGCATACCAGGATGCAACCGTAGTTGCCCCGGGAGTTTTAATGTACCAATTGACAGACTCTGGCATTGCCGCTGAAATCACCGGCAAAGGCACCAAGTACTATAAAAACACTGACTTAAATAAGTAAATCTCTTTGCAGATGACTCAATGATTAAGGAGTCATCTGTGCATTGAGCTTGGCCTGACTCGGATCATGCAATTTGTTCAAAGCAGATAAATAGGCTTTTGCAGAAGCAGCAATGATGTCTGGGTCTGTGCCTACGCCATTCACAATACGACCGCCTTTTGCCAAGCGTACTGTCACCTCACCTTGAGACTGCGTACCTGATGTAATGGCATTGACAGAATAGAGCAACTGCTCTGCCCCACTCTTCACAATTTCTTCAATTGCATTCAAACTCGCATCTACTGGACCATTACCTTCTGCTTCAGAGCACATCTCTTTATCACCCATGCGAAAAGTCACGCGAGATTTAGGGCGCTCGCCAGTTTCAGAGTGCTGGCTTAAGGAAATAAATTTATAGTGCTCACCCTCTTCTGCAGCAGCAGAATCAGACATGATTGCAATAATATCTTCATCAAATATCTCAGACTTTTGGTCAGCCAATGATTTAAATCTGGCGAAGGCTTCATTCAATTCAGCCTCGGCTTCAACGGTGATTCCCAATTCTTGCAAGCGCTGCTTAAAGGCATTCCGGCCAGATAACTTACCCAAAACAATCTTATTAGCAGACCAACCCACATCTTCTGCGCGCATGATTTCATAGGTGTCGCGGTTCTTCAAAATACCGTCTTGATGAATGCCTGAAGTATGCGCAAAGGCGTTGGCACCAACGACCGCCTTGTTAGGTTGGACCACAAAGCCGGTGATCTGAGATACCAATTTAGATGCTGGAACAATTTGTGTTGCATCAATGCCGCACACCATATCAAAGTAGTCTTTACGTGTGCGCAAAGCCATCACAATTTCTTCTAAAGCGGTATTACCTGCACGCTCGCCTAAGCCGTTAATCGTGCACTCAATTTGACGCGCTCCGCCAATCTTTACACCCGCCAAGGAATTGGCAACTGCCATTCCCAAGTCGTTATGGCAATGCACTGACCAGACCGCTTTATCGGAGTTGGGCACGCGGGTTCGCAAAGTCTTAATAAATTCTCCATACAACTCAGGAGTGGCATAACCTACGGTATCAGGAATATTGATAGTAGATGCACCTTCGTTAATAACCGCCTCAACTACTCTGCACAAGAAATCCATTTCAGAGCGATAACCATCTTCAGCTGAAAACTCAATATCTGAGGCCAAGTTACGTGCAAAACGAATGGAGCGTTTAGCCTGTTCTAAAACTTCTTCTGGAGACATGCGTAATTTAACGGCCATATGCAATGGACTTGTTGCCAAGAATGCATGTATACGTTTTGCATTTGCCGCTTGCAATGCATCGGCAGCTCGTGTGATGTCCTTGTCGTTAGCTCTAGCCAACGAACAAACAATAGAATCCTTAACAGCGGCCGCAACCGCTGATATAGCTTGGAAGTCACCCTCAGAGCTAGCAGCAAAGCCTGCCTCGATCACATCTACTTTAAGACGCTCTAATTGACGCGCAATGCGTACTTTTTCATCTTTAGTCATGGATGCACCCGGCGATTGCTCACCATCACGCAAGGTGGTATCAAATACGATTACTTTGTCGCTCATCACTACTCTCCGGTTTTAAACACTTTTTTACTTCTTCAGATAACTTAATCTCATAAAACAAAAACCCCAGCAATTAGCTGGGGCTGGTATGTGGTGGTTAATGAATCTGGTTTATCTCATTAACTCAGGCCTTACCCGCCCCAAGCTTTAGGCTTAGTGCTAGCGGAAGGAGGCTAGATAAAGGTGAGAAATTCATCAACATGGAATTAATATACCCCAAAAATAGGGAATTAGCCAAAACGTTTACCGCTGAGATGCTCCCAAGCCCAAATTACATAGCCAGAGATGGAATAAATCACGAATAAACCAAACAGCGTTAATGGCGGGTTTGAGGATATTAAGACAAAAGTCAAGATCATTAAAACCATCACACCAAATGGCACGCGGTAACGGACATCCAAGGCCTTACCACTATAAAAGCGAGCATTAGAAACCATAGTCAGTCCGGCATAGACGGCGATAAAGAAGGTAATCCAAGGGATTGCTGTATCGCGAACTGGAATCTTATTATCATCAGCCAACCAAATAAAGCCGGCCATTAATGCACCTGCAGCCGGACTTGGCAGTCCTTGAAAAAACTTCTTATCCACTACGCCCGTATTCACATTAAAGCGGGCTAAACGCAAGGCAGCACCAGCACAGTATGTGAATGCTGCTAACCACCCCCATTTACCCAAATCTTTTAATGCCCATTCATAAGCGACCAATGCAGGCGCAACCCCAAACGAGACCATATCAGCAAGAGAATCGTACTGCTCACCGAAAGCGCTTTGAGTGTTGGTCATACGGGCCACACGCCCATCCATGCCGTCCAATACCATTGAAGCAAAGATGGCAATTGCCGCAATCTCAAACTGGTGATTCATTGCGTTCACAATGGCATAAAAGCCACAAAACAAAGCTGCGGTTGTAAAAGCATTTGGAAGAAGATAGATGCCTTTGCTGCGTAAGCGGGGCTTTTGAGGATGCAACTCCTCTACTTCGTAATCAATACCATCACCTAAGTCTTCAGCCCATTGATCTTGTGAAGAAGTAAGACGTTTCTGAGAGAGGCGGCTACGGTCAATACGGCCACGACGGCGAAATGTAGTCAAAGAATATCCCAGTGAATAATATTTCGAATCAATCCAAACCAGGCAAACGAGCCAAGGCTGTATTTGTTGCAAATACTTTATCACCAACGCTCACTAGCGGCTCTGCAGTCAGTGGCAAATAAATGTCTACTCGTGAACCAAAGCGAATAAATCCGTAGCGCTCACCTACTTTGAGGCGATCGCCAACATGAATGTAGCAAAGAATACGGCGGGCAATTAAGCCAGCAACCTGGACCAAAGTAACTACTTGACCATTGGCATCGATAACAACGGCATTTCGCTCGTTCTCGGTAGATGCTTTATCCAAATCGGCATTCACAAATTTACCGGGGAAGTATTGAATCTCTTTCACCAAGCCATTTACCGCGCTACGATTAGAGTGCACGTTAAACACGTTCATGAATACGCTGATTTTGAGCGCTTCACGACCAGCATACGGATCATTAGTTTTTTCAACGACAACAATCCGTCCATCCGCCGGAGATAAAACAAGATCGCGACCTAAAGCAGGAATACGCTGTGGGTCACGAAAGAACTGCAGAACAAAGAAAAAAATGATCCAAAGAGGCCATGACCAAGCTATCCCACCTAAATAGTGAACTAGCAAAGTCAATGCCCCCACTAACGCTAAATACGGCCAACCTTCTTTCGCAATAATGGGGTGCGGATACATCATCTTTGTTCTGAGCCTTTTATTGAACTGCTATTAGTAGATGCTTAGCTTTTAGCTTAGTTCTTAGTCTGGTCAACTAACTTATTCTTAGCAATCCAAGGCATCATGGCGCGCAATTTAGCACCAACAACTTCGATGTCATGTTCTGCGTTCAAACGACGACGTGAAATCAAAGTAGGCGCACCTGCTTTGTTTTCCAAGATAAAGCTCTTAGCGTACTCACCGGTCTGAATATCTTTCAAGCACTGACGCATTGCATTCTTAGTGTCTTCAGTCACAACACGTGGGCCAGTAATGTACTCACCGTACTCAGCATTGTTAGAGATGGAATAGTTCATATTGGCAATACCACCTTCGTAGATCAAGTCAACAATCAACTTGAGCTCATGCAAGCACTCGAAGTAAGCCATTTCAGGAGCATAACCAGCCTCAACCAAAGTTTCAAAACCGGCTTTGATCAATTCAACCGCACCGCCACAAAGAACAGCCTGCTCACCGAACAAGTCAGTTTCAGTTTCTTCGCGGAAGTTAGTCTCAATGATGCCAGCACGACCGCCGCCGTTTGCAGTTGCGTATGACAAAGCAACATCACGAGCGGAGCCAGACTTATCTTGATAAACAGCGATCAAATGAGGAACACCGCCACCTTGAGCGTATGTACCGCGAACTGTATGACCAGGAGCCTTAGGGGCAATCATGATCACATCTAAGTCAGCACGTGGCTGCACTTGACCGTAGTGAACGTTAAATCCATGAGCAAACGCCAATGCAGCTCCCTGCTTGATGTTGCCGTGAACTTCTTTGCTGTAAACATCAGCAATTTGCTCATCGGGCAAGAGCATCATGACTACGTCTGCGTCTTTAACTGCTTCACCAACTTCTTTTACTGTCAAGCCAGCATTCGCAGCCTTACTCCAGGAAGCGCCATCTTTACGCAAACCAACAGTAACGTTACAGCCGGAATCCTTCAGATTCAATGCGTGTGCGTGACCCTGTGAACCATAACCAATGATGGTGACTTTCTTGCCCTTAATGAGGGACAAATCAGCGTCTTTATCGTAAAAAACTTTCATGCTCTTTCCTTGTATTGAAAATGTAATTAATGCAGTAATCAGTTAAAAAAAATTAAACCTTGAGGATGCGTTCACCGCGACCAATTCCAGAACCGCCCGAACGGACAGTTTCGAGAATCGAAGCGCGATCAATCGAATCAATAAAGGCATCCAACTTGGCACCATCACCCGTTAACTCAATGGTGTAACTCTTGTCAGTCACATCAATGATGCGACCGCGGAAGATATCGGTAGTACGTTTGAGCTCCTCGCGCTCTTTACCAACAGCGCGCACTTTAATCATCATGAGCTCACGCTCAATATGTGGACCTTCACTTAAATCAAATACCTTCACCACTTCAACCAAACGGTTTAAGTGCTTAGTAATTTGCTCAATGACGTCATCAGAACCAAATGTGACGATCGTCATGCGAGATAAAGATGGGTCTTCAGTAGGCGCAACACTCAAAGTGTCAATGTTGTAACCGCGCGCAGAAAATAAACCCACTACACGCGATAAGGCACCCGGCTCGTTCTCAATGAGTACAGAAATAATATGTCGCATTAGAGATCCTCGCTACCCAAAAGCATTTCAGTAATACCCTTGCCTGCTTGAACCATAGGCCAAACGTTTTCTTCTGGGTCAGTCTGGAAATCCATAAACACCGTACGATCTTTTAAGCGAATTGCCTCTTTAAGCGCACCCTCAACATCGGATTTTTTCTCGATACGCATACCAACGTGACCATAGGCCTCTGCCAACTTCACAAAGTCAGGCAAAGAATCCATGTATGAGCTGGAATAACGTTTGTTATAGGTGAGCTCTTGCCACTGGCGAACCATACCTAAGTAACGGTTGTTTAAGGATACGATCTTGACAGGAGTGTTGTATTGCTTGCAGGTAGAGAGCTCTTGAATACACATCTGAATAGAGCCTTCACCAGTAATGGCGAATACATCCTTATCCGGAAATGCTTTCTTGATACCCATGGCATAAGGCAAACCTACGCCCATGGTGCCCAGACCACCTGAGTTAATCCAACGACGTGGCTGATCAAACTTGTAGAACTGAGCAGCCCACATTTGATGCTGACCTACGTCAGACGTGATGAATGCATCACCACCAGTGAGCTCCCACAGCTTTTGAACTACATACTGCGGCTTCACAATTTGTGAGGCTTCGTCGTACTTTAAACAATCTTTTTTACGCCACTCATTAATCTGATCCCACCAAGCAGCAACTTTGTCACCATTCTTGCGTGGGCCAGCAGCTTTCAATTGCGCAGTCATCTCTACCAATACTTCTTTGAGATTGCCAACAATAGGAACATCCACTTTGACACGCTTCGAGATAACGGAAGGATCAATATCAATATGAATAATCTTGCGCGGATGACTTGCAAAGTGTTGTGTATTACCGATCACGCGGTCATCAAAACGAGCGCCAATGGCAATCAACACATCACTGTGTTGCATCGCCATATTGGCTTCATAAGTGCCGTGCATGCCGAGCATACCCAAGAACTGAGGACTTGTGCCAGGGAAACCACCCAAGCCCATCAAGGTATTGGTAACTGGATAACCGAGTAAGTCGGCAAACTCTTTGAGCTCTGGAGCAGCATCAGAAAGGATTACGCCACCACCGGTATAGATGTATGGACGCTCTGCCTCTTGCAGTAACGCCACCGCTTTACGAATCTGACCGCTGTGACCCTTTACAACAGGGTTGTAGGAGCGCATTTCCAGAGTCTCTGGATAGACGAATGGCCCTTTAGCTGCAGATACGTCCTTCGGAATATCAATCAATACAGGACCAGGGCGACCTGTCTGTGCAATGTGGAAAGCCTTCTTCAGAACCAATGGAAGATCTTTAACATCTTTCACAAGGAAGTTGTGCTTCACTACTGGGCGAGTAATACCAACGGTATCAGCCTCTTGGAAAGCATCTTCACCAATCGCGTACGTTGGCACGTTACCGCTGATGATCACCATTGGGATCGAATCCGTATAGGCGGTTGCTATTCCGGTCACCGCATTGGTAACACCAGGACCAGAGGTAACTAGTGCAACGCCAACCTTACCAGTTGCACGCGCATAACCATCGGCAGCATGAACTGCTGCTTGCTCATGGCGAACCAAAATATGTTCGAACTTATCTTGTTTAAAAATTTCATCATAGATAAAGAGAACGGATCCGCCTGGGTAACCCCAGACAAATTCAACACCCTCTTTGTGCAGGGCATGCACGAGCATTTCAGCACCAATCATTTCTGGAGGCGCTTCTACGAGATTTGTATTTGTTGTGTCTTTGTTAGCTTTAGTAGCTAAAAATTCGGCGCTGCTTGTATTCATTTTCTTTCGTCCTTTGCAATTTTCGGCAAAAAATTGTTTGGTCTGTTCTATCTCTTGCTTTTGGCCTGAGTTCGAACGGCGCTGCTACCGGAAAAAACCACTTCTTGAATGAGATTCTAGGTAGTAAGCCCTATATTCTATAGCAATCCCCTAAAATGACTCAATTCTTACAGATTCAGGTCTAATCCATTGCATGGCATCAGCCCAAGAACTATCCGACTTTCTCAGTAGTGTTGAGCAGCGTGCTTTTAAGCAGGCGGTCTACGCCGTGCGTGATGACGATGCTGCGATGGATATCGTGCAAGATGCCATGATCAAATTAGCCGAGAAATACGGTGATAGACCAGCAGGAGAACTTCCCCTGGTATTCACCAGAATTCTGCAAAATCGCATTCATGATTGGTTTAGAAGGCAAAAGGTTAGAAATACCTGGGTCACCTTGTTTTCCAACATGGGCAAAAAGACCGATGAAAGCGATGATTTTGACCCTTTGGAGTCCCTTTCAGCCCCTGATGACAGTGAAATTCACCAAGATGGGGCTCAAAAGCTTGAAAAAAGTCAGCTTTTACAGGCCCTTGAGTCAGAAATATCTAAATTGCCTGTACGTCAACGAGAAGCCTTCCTGATGCGTTATTGGGATGAGCTAAGCATTACTGAGACGGCCAAAGCAATGAGTTGTAGCGAAGGAAGCGTCAAAACGCACTGTTCTAGAGCCACCCAGACATTAGCTAAAGCATTGAAATTAAAAGGAATTACGCTGTGAAACACTTTGATGACCAATTTACCCAGACCCAAGTCGACCAATTTGGCCAGGCTAGCGCTGCCCTGCTTCGTCAAGGTACTCAGAGCATTCCCAAGCATCTGAAAGATCGCCTATATGCAGCACGTATGAAGGCCCTTTCTGTTAGAAAACCTGAAAAAATCCGCATTCAGAAGCAAGTATTAGCTGGTTCGTCGCGTAATTTGACCTCTGGATCTAATGGCCTTTGGGATAGCGTTGGCTGGATTGCTCCGCTAGTAGTCCTTGTATTTGGCCTGATTGGCATTGCCCAATGGCAAGATGATTCTCGTATTAATGACATCGCCGAAGTGGATGCCGCTCTTTTGTCTGATGATGTGCCTCCTGATGCATATGCAGACAGTGGATTTATGGCCTTCCTCAAAAACGGCCCTCTCTCCGAATCTGATAGCCAATCCGACTTATTACGCAGCAAATAATCTTGCCTCGTTTGATGTCTATGAGAACTAGAACAGGTCAAGTTTTTTGCGCTGCCCTGTTGGCATTTTTCTGCGCCGCCCAGGTGAGTCCAGCACTAGCACAAGGAGCGCCTAGCGCTCCACATGGAAAGGCTACGGCCATTCCTGAAAAGAAACCTGATGGCACTTGGGATGGTTTAAAGCCAGCGCAACAGAAAATTCTTGCACCGCTAGAAAGCGACTGGGATTACATGCTGCCTGATAGTCGCAAAAAATGGATTCAGGTAGCTAACATTTACCCTAAGATGAGCGCACAAGATCAAGAGCGCCTTCAGTCTCGCATGACAAGCTGGTCCAATCTTTCGCAGAAGGATCGTCGCATTGCTCGGGAAAACTACCTCACCAGCCTCAAATTCCCTGCAGAGAAAAAAGCGGAGGCATGGTATGCATACCAAAAACTGAGTGATGAGCAAAAGAAAAAGTTGGCTGAATCTGAGCTCAAGAAAAAGCCTACTGCCGCCAATGCCCCAACACTTCAGCAACATCCTATTTCACCTAAGGCTGCTCTCCCCGCCGCCGTCATTGCTCCGAGCGCACCTGCGCCAGCAGATGGTGCCGGTTCTAATGCAGAAGCCGGCTCCCCTTATTAAGCGGTCGCATGACACCTGCTGAATTAGACGCCTTACCCTCACCTCAATTTTGGCGACGAGTGTCTTGCTGCCTCTATGAACAGCTTGTATTGCTTGGCGTCATTGCCTTTACTTTTCTAGTCCCTAATCTGAGCTTAGGTATGCTATTTGGCATCTCATTACCCAGCTGGCTAACATTTTTATATCTCTATGCTGTACTGGGGATTTATTTTGTTTGGTACTGGACTAAATCTGGTCAAACTCTCGCCATGCAAACATGGCGGGTTCGCCTTGTTGGGCGCGGCGGTTTCAATCTCACTAAACAACAAGCCTTTTGGCGTTATGTCTATGGTTCGCTCTGGCTTATTCCTTGCATGCTATTGCAATGGGCATTTCATTTGGAGAGATGGCAAATTATTGAAATGCTATTCACTGTAGCCTTGTTAATTTGGCCACTCAGCATCTATTTAGATCGTCAGAGTTTTCTATATCGACAAAGCCTTCCAGACCGCTTCGCTGGCACACGATTGGTTGAGCTCCCCAAAAACCTCGTTACCTTGAATTAAGAGCTGCGTCTTGATTTTCTAACTCAAGCTTCTCGTAAACATTCCACTGCAGTTGCCTTCTGAATTCTTCTCTGAAAACGGTATCCAGATGCAAGGCAAGCGCTAATTCCAAATGCGACACCCATGAATAAGGCCCCTCCAAAGGCATTAAATGGAATCTCCATCACGAAATAGCCTAAAGCCCAAGCTGCAGCACCAGAGGCTACGCCTGCTAGCAACCCTGCTATCAAGCCAATCATGACTAATTCAATATTCGCAATCTGAGCTAAGGTATTTCGAGAGGCTCCCAAAGCCTTTAATAGGGCTGCATTTTTGTAACGCTCATCTTGAGTAGCTGCGATCGCTGACATTAAAACCAAGAACGCTGCTGCAATCGTAAATGCCAATAGCAAACCCAATACTGAGGAAAGCTTATTCAATATTTCCTGTATTTGTTGCAGCGAGGCTGAAACATCCACAATAGTTAAATTAGGATAGGCCTGGCTTAGATCAAAATCCAAAGATTCTTGTTTGGGCGATTGGTAGTAAGAGGTAATCCAAGATTGCGGCAATGATTGCAACTGGGCAGGCGGCATGATCACGAAAAAGTTCACGCGCATTGAACCCCAGTCAAGCTTTCGCAAGGAAGTAATTGGGGCAACAATTTTTTCTCCGGCGACCTCAAAGGTTAACTGATCGCCCAATTTCAGTTTCAAGGTTTTAGCGATGCCAGTTTCCATGGAAATCTGCGGCGCATCGCCCTCAATCCACTTACCCGTTAGGATTTGATTACCTGATGGCAATTGATCTGTATACGATAAATTGAACTCTCGATCGATTAAGCGCTTTGCATTTTCTTCTACATAGTCGTTAGGCGTGATGTCTTTGCCATTCACCTCAATCAAGCGGCCACGTACCATTGGATAAAACTGCGGAGCCGAAACGCCTGCATTCTGAAGAGACTCTGTAAGCCCCCGCTTCTGATCGCCTTGAACATTAATCATGAAGCGATTAGGCGCATCACTCGGTATATTGCCTTGCCAGGCGCTTAAGAAATCAGCTCGCAAGAGCAGTACCAATAAGAGCGCCATCAAAGCAATACCGAGCGCTGTAATTTGCACCACTGCAAGACCTGTTCTTCTGCCTTGAGCAAGAATAACAAATCCTAGAGAAAAACCTTGGGTGCGTATCCTGCAAAGAAACTTTAAGATACCCCAAGATACAGAGGCAAAAATCAGAATAGCAAGCCCAAAACTTAGGCATGTCCATAACGCTAGCTTCCAATCGCGTGCCGCAAGCATGATCAATATCACCGCCGCAGTTAATCCACATAGAGCAGTCCAAATAGTAGGGATGCCGAGGCCATCAAATTCTTTTCTAATCAATCTGATTGGGGATACCTTTACCAAACTGAACATTGCCGGGCCAGCAAAACCAAACAATAAAAACCAGGCCACCAGCACACTCCAAAGAACTGGCCCAAAAGAGACGGGGGGCAATTCTGTTAAGACTAGATTACCCAAAAGAAGAGTTAATACATATTGGCCAAGGTAACCCAAAATAGAGCCCATCAATGCGGCTATGAAGCCAAGCGCTAAAAGAGTCTGCCCTTGTTGCCTAAGGATCATGGTAGAGCTGGCTCCAAGGCATTTCAGAACAGCACAGGTATTTGCCTGTTTGCGGGTATAGCGATGAGCCGATAAGGCAATAGCAACCGCAGATACCATCGCAGTTAATAAAGCAATCAAGGAGAGAAAACGATCTGCGCGTTCAAGTGTTTTGCGCATCAAGGGTTGTGCATTCTCTAAAGTTTCAATGCGAACACCCTTAATGCTCTCGGATTCAATATATTGACTTGCCCATTCACTATAAGAATGGATTTGCTTATCAGAACCTGCCAATAACAATCGATAGGTCACCCTGCTACCAAGGCCGATGAGACCGGTCTCACTGAGATCAGCGATTGACATCATGACTCGAGGGGCAAAGTTCATGAACCCTGCCCCACGATCGAGTTCGCGCTCTAAAATTCCACCGATCACAAAGACTTTTTGACCAAGCTGAATCGAATCACCTTCCTTTGCATGCAAGCTCGCCAACATTGCAGGATCAACCCAAACAGATCCTTGGGCGGGCCCAGTACTGAATGCCTTGTCTTGGGCCTTGGATTGAACCTGCAAAGCGCCACGCAAAGGATATTGAGGGCTTACCGCCTTAAGTGAAGCGAGTTTGCTATGTGAGCCCACAGTTGCCATGCTCGGAAACACGATCGTCTGAGCTAGCTGTAGGCCCCTGCTCTTTGCCTCATCTAAAAAGAGATTGGGTAAAGGCTGGTCAGAAACGATCAGCAAGTCCGAAGCTAAGAGTTGGCGGGCATCGAATGCAAAAGCCCTTTGCATTCGATCTGCTAAAAAAGTGACACTAGATAACGCTGTTACCGAAAGAGTTAAGGCAACGAATAGCCAAGCTAACTCGCTTGAACGTAAATCACGTCTCAAACCACCCAAGAAACGAAGTAATGATTTAATCAAATTGCCTGTATTTGCCCGCCATCAATACGCATGACGGTACCAGTAATGAATGATGCATTTTGGCTGGCTAAAAATGCAGCGGCATCGCCATACTCCTTGGGATCGCCATATCTACCCATTGGAATTTGTCTTAAGCTAGCTTTAACAACATCTTCATAGCTGGTGCCTTCCCGCTTTGCGCGCGCTTCATCTAACTGACGCAGACGAGCAGTTGCAATTCTTCCGGGCATGATGACGTTAACAGTGATGCCTTCAGCAGCTACTTCTGCAGCCAATGTTTTAGACCACGCCAGCAATGCCGCGCGTAAGGTATTGGAAATGGCTAGATTTTTAATCGGCGCAATTGCGCCTGAAGTGGTGCTGGTAATAATGCGGCCCCACTTGCGCTCGCGCATGCCGGGCAATACACGATCTGTAATGGCAATGAGCGATAAAACCATATCGTTAAAACTCTTTTGCCAGAGCGCGGGATCTTGACCGGCTGCTGGTGTTGGCGGTGGTCCACCAGTGTTATTAATCAGAATATCGATGGGGCCAAGCTCCTGCTCCACTTTTGATACCAAGCTATCAATCACAGAAGAATCGGATAGATCCCAATTCAGTGCCAAAGCCTGTCCGCCTGCCGCCTCTATCAATCTTACGGATTCACTCAAACCCTCAGCATTTCTACCGGTAACGGCTACCTTTACGCCCTCTTTAGCCAATGACACAGCCATTGCCTGACCCAAGCCACGGCTAGACGCCATGACCAATCCAACCTTACCTTTTAATCCTAAGTCCATCTCGTCTCCAAAAACTGATTTTTATATTTTTAATCTAACTGCAATTTCTGCTTGGCAACTACCTCTTTGTAAACGGTGTACTCGGCTTTAATTTCTTTTGTAAACGCCTCAGAACCATTCACATTGATGATTGAGCCAGTATCTTCAATACGCTTCTTAACCGCAGGATCGGTCACTACTTTTTGTAAAGCAGCCGTATATTTATCTACGATATCTTTTGGCATTCCTGCAGGTCCCAATAGACCGTAATAAGCCATCCGATTAACTGGCGCTAAACCCACTTCAGCAAAAGTAGGTACATTCGGTAATTGAGCCAAGCGCTTAGGTGCAGCCACCACAATCGGCACTAGCTTACCGTCTTTAATGAAAGGTAAGGACGATGGCAAGTTGTCAAAGATCATCGAAACCTGACCGCCCACTGTATCGGCCAATGCGGGACCAGCTCCACGATAAGGAATGTGCACAATAAATACCCCAGTCAAACTCTTAAAAAGTTCAGTTTGAAGGTGGCCAATACCACCAGTGCCAGAGCTAGAATAAGAATATTTTCCAGGGTTAGCCTTCAAAACCTGCATAAAAGTTTTGAAATCCTTTGCCGGGAATGATGGATTTACTGCAACGATATTTGGTGTCGCAGCAATATTGCTGATGGCCGTGAAGTCCGTAACAGGATCGTAGCCAATCTTTGGATTAATCGCTGGATTGGCTGCTGTGGTGGAAACGGTAGCCATACCAATGGTGTAACCATCTTTTGGTGAGCGCATCACTTCCAACGCGCCAATAGAACCACCGCCGCCCGCTTTATTCTCGACAATCACCGGTTGACCTAACTGACGACCCAAAGCATCACCAACGGCTCGTGCAATGATGTCTGTACTTCCACCGGGTGCAAATGGAACAATTAAGCGAATAGGCTTATTAGGGAAAGTTTCTGCTTGGACCGCAGTAAGTGAACTTACGGCAATCAGTAATGTTGCGCCAACGATTTTGATCATACTTACTGGAGTGGATTTCATAAAGTTACTGACCTAAAGGTTTTGGTAAATTACCGGCGTATTTATAAAGTTGCGCCTCGTACTCCTGGAAAATCTGAGCCAGTGCTTCTTGCAGGCCCAATACCAGTGCTTCAGGGGTATTGTCTTTGAGGGCTACGCGCTTGGTATATCGGTTTGCACCAATCAAGGGATTTACTTTGCCGGCGCTAGTAGCGCTCAAGAAAAACTCAACACTCACTACCGCCTCTGGCTGCTTACGATAATCCCCATAGAATTCCTCTACAGTTGCTTGTAAATAATAGTAAGGAAAGAGGCTGTTACTTTGACCTACCGTTGAGGAGAAAATATTCGCCTTATTCATCCACTGGCGCTCAGCATTGCCAATCATTTCAGCAGGAATAGTTGTGTAGACGTTATAAAAATCCTTTTCATAACGTTGATCGCCAGTACGGTAGACCAAAGATCTGCCATCAAAGGGTGGCGTAACCGATACAGAACCCATCTTCAACCAAATATCTGTGCGAGCTTGACGCGGTGCCGCAGTTCTATCTGGGGACACCATCCAGGTAGTCGGCCCTACTGGTGGCCTCGTGGGAAAGGTACATGAGGCCAACCCTAAGATGGCAAAGGTAAATAAAATACGCTTCATCATTTCTGAGCTCCAGACTGACCTGCGCTACTAGTGGGTGTAATTTTCTTTGGCGGATCACTCCAGATTAGGCTTGATGGCGATTGGCTGGCAATACGGCTAAATTCGTTTAAGTTTTCGCTTGCCTGCTTAATATTTTCTATCGTCAAAACAGTATCGCCTTGAACACTAGTAATAGTCTGACGCAAGGAAGTAGTAGCCGCCACCAACTCACGCATCAGAACCCCGATCTCTTCTTTATCGGTTGCTTTATTAATGCGAGCCATGATGACGTTCAACTGCTTAACAGACTCAATGACGCCTTCATTACCTTTGCCGTCGCCTGCCATCAGCACATTGAGATTGCCTAGCAAGGCATCCAATTTTTTCTGGGTGCCATCGATATTCATATCGTTGAGAGCGCCAATCAGCCTTTGAATACCCGAAATAATTTCATCCGCTTGATTCGGTAGAGATGGAATAACTGAGTATGTAGGCTTCCAAGAATAAGGAAGTGGCGGAGTAAGAGAGGCATTTGCGACAAAATCAAACTCGATATAGTTCACCCCAGTAATACCCATTGACTTTACGCGAGCACGTAGATTATTTTTTACAAACTCACTAATTTGATCTTCATTTACTTTGTCACCAAAAATTTGCATTCTGACAACAACATACTGGCGACGATCATGAAAAGGCAAATCTTTTTCGTAGATATCACCGGATAGGCCGATCGATGTGACCTGACCAATCTTGACTCCGCGAAACCGCACAGCCGCCCCAGCGTCTAAGCCAGTTACAGACTGCTTGATATAGGTTTCGACCATAAATGATTTTTGGAAGAATTTACCTCCGCCAAAAATGAGGATCACAGCAATCAGTACACCAATTGCGGCGAGCACAAAGGCGCCTAAGCGAAAATAATTGGGATTTGAGTTATTACTCATGCTGCGTCCTTGCTCATAATACGATTGAAGAATTGATGCACCCGTGGATCTTTACTGGTATCGCGCAATACTTTTGGATCTCCCTCAGCTATGATTCCCTTAGCACCTTTATCCAACATGATTACTTTGTCAGCAATGGCATAGATGCTAGCAAGCTCATGGGATACGATGACAAAGGTGATGCCTAGGTTTTTCGATAAATCCTGGATCGTGCTATCGAGATCGGCCGACGTAATAGGATCCAAGCCAGCAGATGGCTCATCTAAGAATAATATTTTGGGGTCCAGTGCCATGGCGCGAGCGATCGCCGCCCTCTTTTGCATGCCTCCACTAATTTCACTGGGCATATAAGACTCATAAGGCAACAGACCGACTAAATCCAACTTGCAGCGCGCCAGTAAATCCATTTGCGCTTGTATTAGCTGGGTATATTCCTGCATAAACAAAGTCACGTTATCGAGCAGGTTCATGGAACCAAACAATGCGCCTTGTTGATACATCACACCAAAGCTTGTCATGATCTTCTGGCGCTCAGCTCCAGCAGCAGTGGTAATGTTTTGCCCTTCAATCAGAACATCGCCAGACAAAGGCTGATAAAGACCAAACAAGTTTTTTAACAAACTGGATTTGCCACAACCTGAACCACCCAAAATTACAAAAATTTCTCCATAATTCACTTTGAAATTCAGATTTTGCATCAGGACGTTAGAGCCATAACCTACAGTGAGGTTTTGAACATCAATTGCGCATTGTGATTTATTTGGCGTGTCCATCAGAAACCTGTCTTATAGGAAATGAAGGCAAAAATACCATCAACTAGCACAATCAAAACAATACTACTAACGACTGCTCTTGTAGCTGAAATACCAACTGCAGCCGCACCATTTCCCGTTTGCATGCCACGCAAGCAACCAACCGCTGAAACAACCACGCCAAAAAGCGTCGATTTAATTAAACCTGAGCCAATATCTTCAATGTCTACAGCCGATAGCATGCCGTTGTAGAAGTTAATAAAAGGAATCCCATAGATCAACATCGTCAACATTGAGGAAAAAATACTGACGATGTCAGCAAACAAAGTCAAAATAGGCGCAACCAAAATACCGGCCAGAACACGTGGCACAACTAAAAAACGAATTGGACTTAAGCCGCCAGATACCAGCGCATCTACCTCGCTATTGACAGTCATCGTGCCAATCTCGGCAGCAAAGGCTGCTGAGGAACGCCCTGCTAACAAAATGGCGGTAATTAATGGGCCCATTTCTCGCACAATACCCAAAGCCGCCAACGGGCCGACAAAAGATACGGCGCCAAACTGCTGCATGCCAATAGCAGCCTGAAAAGACAGGATGACGCCAATCAAAAACGCGACTAGCCCAACGATAGGTAATGCTGCAATACCTGCTTGCACAGCAGCGTTCACAAAATCACCCCAGCGCACTTGCTTGGGATAACGAATAGACCAAGCTAAATCAGCTACCAGATGTCCGGTAAATGAAATTAATCCAACAGCATCATCAATTAAATTTTGGGTTGCCATTCCTGTGCTGACCACAAAACTTCTTTTGGGCTTTACAACTGGAACTGGAAATAAATTGCCGATCGGATTGAATTCAGTTAGCAAAGGTTCATAGCGAGGATCTAAACCAACGACATTAAACTTTGCACCCGCTGTTGTTTGCGCCTCTTCAATCCCAATCAGAAATGCGATACCAGCCCCATCTAAAAAAGTGACTTTGCTTGCATCGAAAGTTAGGGACTTGCTTTTGCCATCACCCTGCTTGAGCCACACATCTTGAGAATCGCGGATTTGAGTCCAAACACCGCCCAAGGAATAGACATTCACATTGCCACTCATTAGCACTTTGGCGTTATTGGCATCCACCTGAGACCAAATGGCCACTGAGGCATCAGAAACGGCAGAAATGGTGTCAGAAGTGCTCATAAGCAGACTATAAGGTATCTCTGTGAAAGATCTGAGAAAAGCCTAAAAAGAGAAAGGGCCCAGTCTTTCAACTAGGCCCTCTTAAAGGTTGGTGCGGCTGGCAGGAATTGAACCCACGACCCCTTGGTTCGTAGCCAATGTACTTGAGTGACACTTTATCTATATTAATCAATGACTAACAAGTAGTAATTTGCATAATAGAATTGGCGCTCAGGGGCTCGTAACCCCTTGTTTCTATTGGTTTGCTACTTGTTCTATTATGCAGATTTAGAGCACTTTTTATGCAAGCCTTCCCTCTGCTTTAGTGCATTTAAATTGGTAATAAGAATTAGCCCTTTCCTTCAGACTCACACTCGGCGTTAGACACGCATGGAATACATCAGGCGGCTTTTAAATTCAAAGCAGACAATCACACTGCCTAAGCCCAATCGGCAGAGTCCGACCCAAAGCAGACTATCAAAGAAAAACCACCCGAATGAACTGACCCCAGGGGTCAGTTCATGTAGTGGTCTTTATATTAGTAGCAGAAGAAGTCCAACTTATTCAAATAATTAAACTATTTTGCAAATGCAGCTGAAGATTTCATTTTGCTAGTTTCATTTTCATCAGCCCCAGTCTTGTTAATCGAGGAAATTGCTGGTTGATTAATTGGCCGAATTTGTTTTACCGTGAGATCCTTCCCCGACTGAGGATCAACTCCAACAAGCGAACTGCCGTTAGAGGCAAGTGCTTTTGCTTCCGGAGAAACTATGAGACCTTTGTTAACAAAAATGTTACGAATCCTAGGATCAACTTCTGCCAATACCTCTAAAGATGCACTCCTCAATAAAGCCGCTCCTTCAGGATCGCTGGGGCCAAGTGCTGAGGCTGCTTGCTGTATTCGCTCAAAACTGCGAAGCATTAAACAGCCGTTATCGATTACCGGACCGCCAGCACCAAAAGAAAAACCAATTCCACCAACACCGGCTTGAGCAGTTGCACCACAATAATCCGAGCTAAATGAGCCTGAAAAACCACCCAACATTGCTGCGCCGGTAGTCCTAGCAGTATATGAGCCGGAATAAGCAACAGCTCCACTCGAATATGCATTGGTCGTAGTGCTAAAGCTATTACTTAAGGCCTGCGTCCCCAAAGATGAATTCGCAGTCCCAGAGGCTGTCCCGACTGTGCTTGCAGTTTGACTAACTGCATGATGTGCAATCAACAAACAAAAAAGGGCAAAAAGATACCTAAGCATTAATCCGTAAGGAATACTGGGCACAACAATTGATAATTTGGCTTAATTTGGTGCAATTGGGGCAGTGTTAGTTACAACGCCAATAGAGACAATCTTAGCTGGATATAAACCCTTCAGAGAATGAAGACCAGACGCATTAGTAGATACAGTGGTTGTGTTAACGGCTGCAGCTGCAGTACATGGGCTCGTGCAGTTGCTGGTATCAGATTGAGCGGAACCAATACTACCGGCAATTGGCGTACGACCGGCGTAGGCGATACCAAGACCCCCAGCTACCGCTGTACCCCCACCAGAAGCGGAAGTGACTACAGTATTTTGCACTACAGCAGACTTTACATTTGCAGGGCCTCCATAACCACCACCAGCAAAAGCAAGTACGGGAAAAAGTATTGCAGCAGCAACACAATATTTGGATATCTTAGACATGTTTTTCCTTAGGTTTATTTATATCAAATATTAGCTTTAGGGCTACTAGATTTAGGGCTAATGAGATTAATATATATATATAAAAACTAAGGTCAATTTAATTTTTAGGATCAAGCGGTCGGTTTTTTAAGCGGTTTAGCCATGAAGGGTAGCCGAATAAGGCTACTAAGGCTAATACTGGGAACAATTACTAAATTTGAATCAAGCGGTCGGTTTTGAGAGAAAGTGACTATGGCAAGTAAGCAAAAAGTATCCAAACCCCTACATAAATCAAACTCTCCTGTTGCTAGAACAGGTCAAGGCACCACGCTTAAAAAGCGTCTACTAAATGCCACAAAAGAAGACCTTATCAAAGGCAGAGAGAAGATTTTGATGGCGGCTCGGGCCTGCTTTGCCAAACAAGGCTTTGCTGGCACCTCCATGAAAGATATTCAATTGGCCGCAGACTGTTCCCGTGGAAACTTGTATCACCACTTCAAAGCCAAAGAAGAAATTGTTCAACTTATTACTGAGCAGAACCTAGGTCGATTCAGTGATCGTATCGAGACCATTCTCAAAGAATCCGATGTGCGTGATTTGAGCTTATTAGAGATCATTGAAGAGTTAGTCAGTTTTGCCGAAGAAATTACCAAAGGTCCCGGTAAGGGGATTGCGTTTCATGTATGGTCAATGTCGATGGTTGAACCTGAGGTACGTAAAACCATGTTGATCTACTTTGAACAGATTCGTAGCGGCTTAGAGCAAAAAATTATTCTCTTAATGAAAAAAGGCAAGATGAAAAAGAATAAAAATACTCAACAGTTATCCGTAGCCCTCTTTGGATTGGCCATACCCGGCTTTACTGTACAAAGCGTATTCATGGATGAAAAAGCAATTGATTCCGCTCAATATTCCGAATCATTAAATTTGTTATTTAAGAGTAGACCATAAAGTTTCGACAGGCCGTTATTGGCCGTTCTCTGCCGGTCAGAACCCATAAAAAACTTTATTCGAAAGACTGCTGTAGATACAAAAGCGGCCATATGTAGTCGTGATGCAATTAAAAATAACAAAAATAATCACCAAAGCATGGGACTTAATTCTTGGGAGATTGAAGAAAATAATTGTGGGAAATTTAAAATGCAGATTAATTCTATTATGCAAGCCAATTAAAGCAAGATTAATAGAGGGGTCATATTCTATATGGCTCTGCAGGCGGTAAATTAGGCAATAGAGACCTAAAAAGTGGATTCTATTATGCAAAATTCATTCTATTATGCAAATAGAAAGGGCCTCCCTGACGGGAGACCCTTATGTAGTATGGTGCGGCTGGCAGGAATTGAACCCACGACCCCTTGGTTCGTAGCCAAGTACTCTATCCAGCTGAGCTACAGCCGCAACAGCCATAATTATGCCATGGAAGAGAAGAACTACATCACCCCCGCTGGTCACGAACGCATTAAGACCGAGCTCCTTCAGCTCTTAAACCTTGATAGACCGGAGGTTGTCAAGGTTGTGCACTGGGCTGCCAGCAATGGCGATCGATCTGAAAATGGGGACTATATCTACGGGAAAAAGCGTTTAAGGGAGATAGATAGACGCATCCGCTTCCTTAATAAACGCCTAGAATTTGCCGTGGTTGTCGATAATTCTGCTCGAAAATCAGGAGAAAATGACTCTGAGCAGGTGTTCTTTGGGGCTACTGTGACCTACGCAACCCTGGAAGGACCCGAAGCCAACAAGAAGACCTTCATCACAATTGTGGGCGTTGATGAGGTTGACCTCGATAAAGGGCATGTCAGTTGGGTCTCACCTATAGCCAAGGCCTTAATCAAGTCTCGGATCGGAGACTGTGTTTTTATACAAACACCCACCGGCCCCGCTGAAATTGAAATCTTAGACGTTCAATACTTATAGGGCTCAAACGGCGCGAGTACGGGTTACGCGCATGACATCGGGATTGGCACGTAAACTGCGCATCACCTTAGAAAGATGCAATCGGTCATAAACTTGGATCGTAAAGCGAATAGTTACCGAGTCTTCTTTGAAGCGATCTTCCATGGATACATTCATGATGTTGGAGTCTGCTGAAGTAACACTACTCGCCACTCTAGCCAAAACACCTTTGCCCTGACGCGTATCGATCGCTAGATCCAATTCAAACTCGCGATTCAGCTCTTTGCCCCACTCGACCTCGACCCACTTATCACTATCCTTAGAGAGCATGCGCAATGCCACCGGACAATCGTTGGTGTGAACTTGCAATCCTTCGCCCTTGCCAAGGTAACCAATGATGTTGTCGCCTGGTATAGGATGGCAGCAAGTTTGGAAATGAATCGAATTGCCCTCGCGTCCATCGACCAAGATGGCTTGGCGTTGATGATGTTGGCTTGGCTCTTGATTAGGTGCGACCCAATCAGCAACGCCTAAACGCATTTGCTCAGCCCCGCCCTCATCATCAATCAAAATTTTCAGACGAATAGCTAACTCCTGGGGAGAGCGTCTGCCTAAAGCAATATTGACACATGCTTCTTCGCGGGTTTTATCACCCGTCCAATGCGTTAGCTTTTCCCAAATTTCTGGGCTTAACAGGGCTGCATCAACACCTTGCTGACGTAAAGCATTTGCCAAAAGACGCTCGCCAAGTTGAAGTGATTCAGAATAATGTTTTGTTTTAAGGGAATGTCGTATGGAGGCACGTGCTTTTCCGGTACGCACAAATGCCAACCAACCTGGATTAGGTTGTGAGCTTGCTGAAGTAATGACTTCAACAATGTCACTATTCTTAAGCTCACTACGCAAGGGCAATTGCAGGCCGTTGATTTTGACAGCTACGCAGGTATTACCCAGATCACTATGGATAGAGTAAGCAAAATCTAGAGCAGTTGCGCCCCTTGGTAAGGCCCTAATCTGCCCAGTGGGGGTAAACACATAAACCGCATCTGGGAACAAGTCAATTTTGACATGTTCTAAAAATTCTTGAGAGTCACCGCTGCTATCCTGAATATCAATCAAGGACTGCAGCCATTGGTGGGCCCTGTTTTGCACCTCACTCATATCAGGGGAGCCGTCTTTATAAGCCCAATGCGCAGCTACTCCAGCTTCAGCTACCGCATGCATTTCCGTTGTACGAATCTGAAACTCTACCGGCACACCAGATGGACCCAATAAAGTCGTATGTAAGGATTGATAGCCATTTAATTTAGGAATAGCAATGTAATCCTTAAACTTACCGGGCATGGGCTTATATAGCGCATGCAAGATACCAAGAGCGCGATAGCATTCATCAATCGAATTCACCGTTACGCGGAATGCATAAACATCCAATACTTGTGAAAAGCTTAGATGCTTCGAGCGCATCTTGTGATAAATACTAAAGAGGGTCTTTTCACGACCGCGTAGGTCAACCTCTAAATTGGCTTTAGCAAAGGCCATGCGTGATGCCTGCAAAATCTTCTCAACCATTTCCTTGCGGTTGCCGCGCGCACGCTTAACAGCCCCCTCAATGACTCGGAAACGCATGGGCATGGAGTATCGGAAGCTGAGATCTTGTAGATCACGGTAAATGATGTTCAACCCAAGACGATGGGCGATTGGTGCGTAGATTTCAATTGTTTCAGCGGCTACACGACGGCGCTTCTCCATGGGTACAGCATCCAGGGTGCGCATATTGTGGGTGCGGTCAGCAAGCTTGACCAAGATGACACGAACGTCACGCGCCATGGCCATAAACATCTTGCGAAAGCTCTCTGCTTGCGCCTCCGCATGACTTTGAAATTCTAATTTATCGAGTTTGGTTAAGCCCTCAACTAACTCTGCCACCTTATTGCCAAACTTTTCAACCAAATCTGCTTTAGTACAGCCGGTATCTTCAATCACATCATGCATCAATGCGGCCATGATGGATGGCGCATCCAAGCGCCACGTTGCACATAGTTCAGCCACAGCAACTGGATGGGTAATGTAAGGTTCGCCGCTATGACGGTATTGACCTAGATGAGCAGCATCAGAAAACTGAAATGCCTTTTTAACCTGTGCAATTTCTTCAGGCTTGAGATAGGAAAGCTTAGACAGCAATCCCTCAATAGAAACTACTTGATGTTTGAGCGGAAGTATCGGCGCAGATGTCGGGCCGAACAAATGACGACTCGATTGCGCCAATAAACTCGCAATGATGGATTTTTTACCACTTTGAATTGGTGTGTCGGAAATCTTATCCAACAACTGTGCTTGATTAGGATCAAGCGAAGCATCCTTAGGCGAGATGCTTCCTACTTTTTCCGATGTATTGGCTAGTCCTAAAGGGAGCTCCACACCGGAACTCCTTACTTAGAGGGGTACTTTGGTCAACATGTCACGGTCAGTCACACCAGCAGCTACTTCACGTAATGCAACTACGGTAGCTTTATCTCTGGACTCAACGCGTGGGGAGTGACCTTGTACTAATTGGCGAGCACGATATGTCGCAGCCAAAACCAGTTCAAAACGGTTTGGAATAGTTTTAAGGCAATCTTCTACAGTAATACGTGCCATGCTGGACTCACTTAATTTAGCTTCAATACCTATAGGATAACTGATTAGACCCCGAGGCGCTTCAAAAGTGCTGGATTTCTGGCCATACTGGGGCCAGAGCGCAGACGGCTGGAAGCCAATATGTGCTTTAAATCAACCAAAGCCTGGTCGAAAGAATCGTTCACCACGATGTAATCTGCCTCATGAGCATGCAAAAGCTCTACATGGGCAGCTGCCAAGCGACGTTGAATCGTTGTTTCATCGTCCTGACCACGCTTACGTAGGCGCTCTTCTAAAGCCTCTATGGATGGCGGGAAGATAAAGATCCACTGCACTGAGGGAATTAACTTTCGAATTTGTTGAGCGCCCTGCCAATCAATCTCCAGCATGACGTCACTACCCGCTTGCATTTGAGATTCAATCCAAGGCTTTGAAGTCCCATAAAAATGACCATGGACTTCTGCCCACTCTAAAAAATGTCCCTGATCACGTTCTTGCAGAAAATCTTCTTTTGCCAGAAAGCGGTAATCCTTGCCATCTACTTCACCAGGTCGTGGAGTGCGCGTAGTGGTTGATAAAGATAACTTCAATCCGGCCTCCTCCTTAAGTAAGGCATTAACTAAGGAGGATTTTCCGGCGCCTGAGGGCGCAACAATCATCAACATGCTGCCTTGATAAGATGGTGTCGGTGTAGAGGTAGTCATAAATCAATAGTATGGATTACTCGAGGTTTTGAACTTGCTCACGCATTTGCTCGATGAACAGCTTGAGCTCCAAAGCCGCTTGTGTGCACTCTTCTGATACCGATTTAGAACTCAAGGTATTAGCTTCGCGATTCAACTCTTGCATCAAAAAATCCAAGCGCTTACCAACAGGACCTTTGCCTGCAAGTGCGTTATCTACTGCCTGAAGATGGGTCTTTAAGCGCGCAAACTCTTCGGCTATATCGATGCGCACTGCATAGAGCACAACCTCTTGACGAATGCGCTCCATCAGTTCAGCACCTGCCTTGGCTTGCTCTTGAGCAGCTAGCGCTTCAGCGAGACGCTCTGTAAGCTTTTCTTGGTACTGAGCTACATATTCAGGAACTTTGGGCTCAATTACTTTAACGATGTCGCGCATCTTGCCAGTGATACTGGTAAGTACGCCAACCAAGGCCTTACCTTCGGCGTGACGACTCTCCATGAGGGCCGCTAGGGCTGCACGCCCAGCCTCGACAGTGGCAGTAATCCAACTATCCTCTTCGCCGCGAGGCTCGGAAACAATGCCTGGCCAACGCAACACTTCAGCAATACTCAATTCTTGTGCTTTTGGAAAAGCTTCTTGGGCTTTCTCTTGAAGGGTATAAAGGGCATCAAGACGATCTCGACTAATCGCACCTAGGGCATGGGGATTACTTTTGGCAGCACCTGCTGCGGCACTATTGACTCGCCATGCCGCTCTAAATTCGACTTTTCCGCGCGATAGGCTTTGGGTAGACAGCTCTCGCAAGGCAGGCTCTGCCCCACGACACTCGTCCGGAAGACGAAATCCTAGATCTAGAAAGCGGCTGTTAACAGCCCGACATTCCACCTGCAGATCAGCAACTACACCAGCTCCTAGGGAGACTTGGCGAGAAGCGCTGCCATAACCAGTCATGCTCGATATCATATGGACATTGTAGATTCATTATTGAACTAGACCCGATCCAGACCCTAACCCCACAGGACCCCCTTTCCATGAGCACAGCAAACCCAGCCAATATTGCCCGCCCTAGCGGCCGTAAGCCCACCGATTTGCGCCCAGTAACCATCTCTAGAGCCTTTACTAAGCATGCTGAAGGATCAGTATTGATCGCCTTTGGGGATACCAAGGTTCTGTGTACGGCCAGCATCCTCGAAAAAGTGCCTCCACATAAGAAAGGCTCTGGCGAAGGTTGGGTTACTGCTGAATATGGCATGCTGCCCCGCTCCACCCATACCCGTAGTGATCGTGAGGCGGCCCGCGGCAAACAATCAGGCCGTACCCAAGAAATCCAACGCCTCATTGGTCGTGCCATGCGTAGCGTCTTTGATTTAAAAGTATTGGGCGAAAGAACTATTCACCTCGATTGCGACGTACTGCAGGCTGATGGCGGAACACGTACTGCATCTATTACCGGCGCCTATGTTGCGGCTCGTGATGCAGTAAACCAACTTCTTAAAAGTGGCGCCCTAAGCAAGGACCCCATTATCGATAGCGTTGCCGCAATTTCTGTTGGCATTTATCAAGGCGTTCCAGTGCTGGACTTGGATTACCCAGAAGACTCTTCATGCGATACCGATATGAATGTGGTCATGACGGGCAAAGGCGGAATGATTGAAGTTCAAGGCACAGCAGAAGGTGCCGCTTTCTCAAGGGTGGAACTCAATGCACTCCTGGATCTGGCCGAGCATGGTATTCAAGAACTCACCCAAATGCAAAGCGATGCATTGAAATAAAGATCGACATGCAAAAGCTCGTTCTCGCATCCAATAATACCGGCAAGGTCAAAGAGTTTCAGGCGCTATTGGCGCCCTTAAACTTTCAAGTGATTCCCCAGGGTGAATTAGGCATACCTTCTGCAGAAGAGCCTCACTTCACCTTTGTTGAAAATGCTCTTGCTAAGGCAAGGCATGCAAGCGCTGCGTCAGGCTTACCGGCATTAGCTGATGACTCCGGAATTTGTGCTCATGCTCTAAATGGCCAGCCTGGCGTTTTATCGGCTCGCTTTGCGGGTGAGCAAGGTGATGATGCTGCGAACAATCGAAAACTCATTCAAGATTTAAAAGATCAGGCAGATCGAGGCGCGCATTATGTGTGCGCATTGGTTTTCGTAAATAGCGCAAATGATCCTGAACCCATCATTGTTCAAGCACGTTGGTATGGGCAAATTATTGATCATGCATCTGGTAACAATGGTTTTGGGTATGACCCCCACTTCTTTTTGCCCGAGCAACAATGTACTGCTGCTGAGCTAGAGCCAGAAAAAAAGAATTCAATCAGTCATCGCGGTCAATCACTACGTGAACTGATTGCACAACTCAAAAGCCGTGCTTAATTCAAGCCTCACCAAAGTAACGTTGACTGCATTGCCTCCATTGGCTTTGTATATTCACTTTCCTTGGTGTGAAAAGAAATGTCCCTATTGCGATTTCAATTCACATCAAATTAAAGAGGGTATTAGTAAGGCTGGGTTTGACGAACAGCGTTATATCAATGCACTAATTGCTGACCTAGAAACCGAACTTCCTAATATTTGGGGGCGTCAAGTCCACAGCATCTTTATTGGTGGCGGAACGCCAAGCCTGCTATCTGCCGAAGGCATGGATCAACTGCTTTGTGCCGTTCGTGCTCGAGTGAACCTTGAGCCCGATGCTGAAATTACGATGGAGGCAAATCCAGGATCCATTGAGGCCGATAAATTTGCAGGATTTGCAAAGGCAGGCATTAATCGAGTGTCGATCGGAATTCAGAGCTTTCAGGATGAGCAGCTCAAAGCCTTGGGTCGCATACACAATGGCGAGGAAGCCAAGCGTGCAATAGCAATTGCCCTGAAACACTTCAAATCTGTCAACCTAGATTTAATGTATGGCCTCCCTAAACAAACTCTGGAGTTGGCCAAGGCGGATATTGAGACCGCCCTTTCTTTTAAAACGCCTCATCTGTCTTTTTACAATCTCACCTTAGAACCTAATACCTACTTTGCAAACTTTCCCCCTCAATTGCCTAGCGATGATGAAGTGGATGCCATTTTTGAACAGAATTTAGATTTACTCACCAAGGCAGGCTACGTACGTTATGAAGTCTCTGCCTACGCGCAGAAAAACCAAGAGTGCAAACACAATCTGAACTACTGGCGCTTTGGTGATTACATTGGCATTGGCGCAGGCGCTCATGGAAAGATCTCTTTTCCAGACAAAATTACTCGCCAAGTAAGGGAACGTCATCCAGAAAGTTATATGCAAGCAATGGAAGCTAAAGGTAATGCGTTAATTGAATCCAGGGTTCTTGAAGCCAAGGATCTGCCTTTCGAATTCATGCTCAATACCCTAAGACTGACAGATGGCGTTGCTACCAATACTTTCAGCGAGAGAACTGGTCTGCCTTTAAACGTGATTAGCAAGGGCTTAGCTGAAGCTAGTAATAAGCAATTGCTAGATCAGAATCCCAGCCAGCTGAAAGCCACTCCATTAGGTATGCGCTACCTCAATAATCTTCAAGAGCTGTTTTTGGATTAAACCGTTTTAGCTGCTGTGCGTTGAGCGCTAGCTACCTGTCCAAATAGGTGGCTCACCCTTTAGGAATGAAGCAACTCCGTTTTGGAAATCATTGCTGCCATAGGTTTCACTAATGAGGTCACTACAGTCGGGCAGATTATTTTTAATTAATCTTGCCAATACTAGCTTGCTAGATTTTTGCGTAATGGGAGCTAACTTACTCAGTCGCTCTGCGAGATTGACGGCCTCTTGACCTAGCTGCTCTTGTTCGTATGTTGCTAAAAGATATCCTTGTTGGAGCAACTCTTTTGCAGTAATCATTTCCGCAAGAAGCAGCATACGTTTAACAATGTTGATTCCTAAATGAGCAACTAACCAAGCAACATTTGCAGCAGATAAACAGTTACCAAGTGTTTTGGCTATAGGTACGCCAAACTTTGCATCAGGAGTTGAGATTCGGAAATCACAGCAACTGGCTATTGCTAATCCGCCCCCAACAGCCATAGCATCGATCACGGCAATTGTTGAGATGGGCAAGGTGGCAAGCGGACCTAGATAATCATCAATACCCTCTTCATAGCGAATCCCATCTTGACCATCTTTAAAGCTAGCAAATTGCGCTATATCGCTACCGGATATAAAAGACTTGCCGCCAGCACCGCGCAAGATGGCTACACGTATCTTGGGATTCTTGGCAATATCTTCACAGATTGACTTCAGGCTTTGATACATCCCTACTGTCATTGCATTGCGAGCTGCTACATGATCAAAATTTATGTAGGCAATGTTACCCTGCGTCTCTAAAACGACTTGAGCAACATTACCTCCTTTTCCGGAATCACTCATAGGGAGTTTATTCAGCCTTAATATTCAGACTCTTTACTAAACGCTGGTATTTAGCCAGTTCGCCAGCCAAGAACAAACTAAATGCAGCAGGTGTTGCTGGCCCCTCAGGCTGTAAGCCCTGAGAATCAAGTGTCTTTTTAATTTGTGGATCAGCCATGGCGGCTTTAACAGCTTGGTCAATCTTGTTCACTACTGCTGGATCCATACCCTTTGGACCCATAATGGAGTACCAGTTGGTGACGTCAAATCCTGTAATGCCCACTTCGTTAAACGTAGGTACGTTAGGAAGAATAGATAATCGTTTTGGAGTGGAGATTGCCAAAGCCTTCAAGCTGCCGTCTTTAATTTGCTGCAAGTTCGGTGGCAAGGTATCAAAGTTCATCGTAATTTGACCACCTAGCAAATCAATGATGGCCTGACCGCTACCCTTATAGGGCACATGGTTTAACTGAATGCCGGCAATCTTGGCAAACAAAGCGCCTGCTAAGTGTTGAGTACTGCCAATACCAGACGAACCATAAGTCATCTGACCTGGATTTGCTTTTGCAAGGGAAATCAATTGTGATACTGAGTTCACAGGCAATGAAGCCTTTACTACTAAAACGTTAGGAACATATCCCAAATAAGTAATAGGTGTGAAATCCGTTGCAGGATTGTATTGAACGTTAGTAAGAACAAATGGTGCAATCGCATTGGAATTGGAGTGCCCTACCAGCAAGGTGTAGCCATCAGGATTTGCTTTGGAAACTTGATCGGCTGCAATAGTGCCCGCTGCACCTGATTTATTTTCCACAATCACGCTTTGACCGAGAATTTCACCCATTTTTGGAGCAAGGGCTCGAGCAACAATATCAGTGCCGCCACCAGGTGCAAAACCCACAATCAGTCGGATTGGTTTTGTAGGGTAAGACTGCTGACCTAAAGCAAAGAAAGAACTCGTGGCTAGCGTAATTGCGAGCAAACTACGAACAGCCCACTGAGGCGATTTAAGCAACATAAAGTCTCCAAAATTGTTTTTATTGTGTTTGATACTATTAGAGGCTAATTCTAAACATATAAGAAGCAACGAGACAATGACGAAAACACCTAGAAATGACGCTTTAAATAGCGTGCGAGATGGATCAAGGCCATTACCGCTCTCAGGAGTCCGTGTGCTTGACGTCAGCCAGGTTATGGCTGGTCCTTACTGCTGCATGCTGTTGGCGGACTTAGGTGCGGATGTCATCAAAATCGAGCCTCCTGGAACAGGGGATCAGACGCGCGGCGCAATGGGATTCAAGATGAAGGGCTCAGACAGCATGGGCTTTCTGAACATGAACCGCAATAAACGCAGTCTCACCCTAAATCTCAAAACTGAGGCTGGTAAGAAAGTGTTTTTCGAGCTGGTCAAGACTGCAGATATTTTGGTGGAGAACTACCGACCTGGCGTTATGAAAAAACTAGGAATCGATTACGCCTCTTTAAAAGATATCAATCCTAGTTTGGTCTATGCCAGTATTTCTGGGTTTGGCCAAACTGGTCCGTGGGCAGATCGCCCTGGTTTTGATCTCATGGCTCAGGCAATGTCTGGCGTCATGAGCGTTACAGGCTATCCAGATGGTCCTCCAGTTAAAGCTGGCGTTCCGGTAGCTGATATTGGCTGCGCACTTTTTGCGGTATACGGAATATTGTCGGCATACATCGGCAAAACTAAAACGGGTGAAGGTCAGTTTATTGATGCGTCACTCTTTGATTCTGCCTTGGCATTCTCCATTTGGGATACCGCTCAATACTGGGGTACCGGAGTTGAACCTTATAAGCTTGGCACGGCCAATCATATGAGCGCCCCCTACCAAGCCATGAAAGCTGCTGATGGGTATTTTGTGATGGGTGCAACCAATCAAAAACTGTGGAAGTTGCTATGCGACAAGATTGAGCGTCCTGAATTATTTGAAGATGCCCGCTTCAAAACAAATCCACTGCGCTTAGCCAATCGCTTGGAGCTGGCTTCTGAGCTTGAGAAAACGTTTGTCTCCAAAACTGCGGATGAATGGGTAGACACCTTATTGACCGCAGGCATCCCTGCAGGCCCCATCAATACCTATCCAGAAGCATTCGATAGTGAGCATGGCCGTCATCGTAAGATGCGGATGGAAATTGATCATCCTATTGAAGGCAAGGTACCCAATATTGGTTTTGCCGTCAAAATGAATGGCACGCCACAACAGGTGTATCGCCACCCTCCTCTATTGGGTGAACATACGAGCGAGCTTCTTGCCGAGCTTGGTATTGCGGGTGATGAACTGAAGTCTCTTGAAGCGGGTGGCGCTTTTGCGCCCTAGTTTGCAGCTTAATAAAAATAATGATTAAGTAAAAAGATAATTAAATAGGACTCCGCAGAGTCCTATTTAATTTTAGAGAAGCCTAATCACCATGGTTGCTCTGGTTACTCGCCACCAGTAATAGCCATCTCCTGTGCCGCAAATGGATCTTTGGCTGGAGCAGCTGGCTTAGGAGCGGCCTTACCTTTAGTGCCTGGCATGAGTTCAAAATCAGGGACAAAGACCGTCAAGGTGCTTCTGAGTTGATCGAATGATTTGCGATCACCATCAAACCTCACCTTACCTTCAGCCAGCAACTTTTCAAAAGTTGTTTGTCCACCCATCACCTGCTCGAGATCACTGCGATTTAAGGTGATAGTGAGATTTGGGTTCTTGGCCTGCTGACCTTTAATGTTGGTCAAAGCAGAATTACTCATCTCAATTACAAATTTTTCACCATTGTCTGGTGTAGAAAGATTAATTACAAAGTTCATGTCTGCTGCTTTCTTGCTGTCCATACTGATAGCCAAAGCATTGAGCCAGAGTTCGGTTGTCATACCCTTAATCATGTCTGGGCCATTAGACTTTGGCGAGGCTCCTGTAGGCATACCATGACGTAGCTCGTAAGCAGCCCCCAAGAAGCTATTGCGCATACTTGGGCTTTCTTTTTGGTAGCCAATCTGCTCAAAAATATCTGCCAGTAAGTCCTTGGCGGCCGTATTGTTCGGTTGCGCATAAACTAACTTGTTAACGATTTCCATCGCTTCACGGTATTTACCCTGCTTATAAAGCTCTTTACCCTTGGCCATGATCTTGGCTGAGCCACCCATCATCTCTACATAAAGTGGTGCCGAATCTTTTGGCGATAGTGGCGCTAATGTTGCTGGATTAGCGTCCCAATAACCTAGATAACGATTTATCACGGCACGACTATTGTGTTCTTCGGAACCGTGATAGCTATGAGCAGCCCACTGCCTCTTCAAGCTCTCAGGCTGCTTGTAAACGTTCTGGATTTCATTAATAGTGACGCCATTGTTTGCTAAATGGAGCACTTCGTTATGAAGATGAGCATAACTATCTCGTTGGGTACGCATCACCTCTTGTATACGCTCATTACCCCAGCGTGGCCAGGTATGCGATGCAAACATGACCTCACTCTCAGTGCCATAACGATATAAAGCGTTGTTAATGTTCTTGGACCATGCCAGTGAGTCGCGAACTAAGGCGCCGCGTAAGGTGTATATGTTATGAATGGTGCCGGTGATATTTTCTGCTGCCCAGAAGGCTTTAAATTGTGGGAAGTAGGTATTCATCTCCGCAGGAGCTTCAGTGCCTGGAGTATTTTGGAATTCCATTTCCACGCCATCAACCGTCATTTTTTCATACGGTTGGTTGATATAGACGTTAGGCTCAATCAGACCTAAATTACCAGCAGCAGTATTTTTACCAATGGATTGGTCGACATGACCAAATGGGCTGCGAGGCAATAACACACCGTACTGGAAATACATTCTGCGGGTCATAGCATTGCCTGCGTAGACGTTTTCAGCAATCGCATGATCCATAAAACCAGCTGGCGCAATGACCTTGACTTTGCCGCTCTTCACGTCTGCCTCATCAACTACGCCTCTCACACCACCAAAATGATCACCATGTGAATGCGAATACACCACCGCTACAACTGGACGCTTACCAAGCTTTTCATTTACAAGCTCTAGTGCAGCACGAGCTGTTTCTTTAGCAGTTAACGGATCGAACACAATCCAGCCAGTATTCGTTTTGATAAAGCTAATGTTTGCTAAGTCAAAGCCGCGTACTTGATAAATTTTTCCAGGCACAACTTCATATAAGCCGTAGCCCATGTTGAGAATCGCCTGACGCTGCAATGAAGGGTGCACACTATCAAAGTCTTTCCCCTGCAGGAGGAATTCATAGCTACCCATATCCCAAGCAACATTGCCGGCATCTGCCATGATTGTTTTATATGGCGGGGCTGCTATGAAGCCTTTTTTAGATTCCTCAAAATCACGCTGATCTTCGAAAGGCAGCGTCTTACGCAATCCATTTTGTAGCTCAATCGTATAGCTTGATGGCGCCTTACCTTTTGGATCGAAATGCTTCCCCTGCAGTGCACCAGGATCTGCAACCACACCACCACCCCCTACCGCCATTACAAACCCAGAACTCATTAATACAACTGCAATAGAAAATTGTGAGAGTTTGATTTTCATAAAAGCCTAAAGTAAGTTTATTTAGATTACTTCAATGATATGTTTGAGCTAATCAATGGCAATTAGCCTTATAGCTAATATCCAAGTTCATCCAGGATATTAAATTGCATAGACTGCAACAGTAGGTAAGCCTACAAAAAAAGTGGCTCCTTTGTCAGGGAATGACTCAAACCAGATAGATCCACCATGCCTCATCACAATATGCTTACACAACCAAAGACCAATTCCCATACCGGAACCCTTGGTAGTTGAAAGTAGCTCAAACATGTGTGCCTGCACATTTTCATCAATTCCTGAGCCTGTGTCTGCGATCGATATTTGAACGCCAGCACTAGTGTGCTCGCCTCGAATCGTGATTGATTTATTTAAATTTTCAATCGACTTCAATGCATCAATTGCGTTGTTCATTAAATTCAATAGGACTTGTTGAAGTTCTCCCTTATTAGCAGTGATAAGCAAGTTTTTATCTAACTTGAGAACCATCTGAATATTCTGCTTAACAATTTCTGGGCGGGCAATGGTGAGTACTAAATTAATTAATTCAGTAAGGTCAACTTTGGCAGATGCCATCTTTTCATCAGCGAATACCGATCTAAGGGAGCGGATAATACTTGCTGCACGCTGATTGTCTGCCAACAAAGAATCCAATACTTCTCTCTGTAAGTTAGGATTCAATTCTCCTTCCGATAGCTTCTTTTGCAAAAATTGAATATTCAGACTAGAGGCGCCCAAGGGCTGATTAAGCTCATGTGCAATGGAAGCTGACAAAGCCCCAGTGCTGGCGGTCTTATTGGCCTTTAATAGAGAGGCAATCAAGAGCTCTCGTTCCTGTAAATGGGCTTTAGTAGCTTCACTTTCATTCGCTGTTTTGATATTCGCAATAGTAATTTGCTCGGCCCAGTATCCCCCGATCGCAATATATGACAAGGTATTCATCACGAGCTGGGAAATGGTAAACAGAATCAGCAGTTGTGGGATCTGATCAACTTGACGAATGGTAAAGGCCGAGGCAACCATGATGACGAATCGCCCCATAGCAAAAAACATTTCAGCAAAATTGGCATATTGCATATAAACCAATTGCTTAGACGGGGAAGATTTTTTCTTCTTGCCTAGCTCATAGATTTGCCAGCAATAAAAAAGGCTAGCAAGTCCTGCCATTACTGCAGTACGACTTTCAAAAGATCCATACAGACGCATGGAATCAAATACGGCAATAAAAATGAGAACCGAAACTGAGGCAGCTATCTTTACTCGTTTAGAAACTTCATGATTGAGAGACTGACAAAATAAAGCTTGCAACATCGTTGCTACATAGAAGAAGGTATTGGCTACCGTGAAATTAAATTCTGGATTTGCAATATTTTGGATGGTAATAATTCCCGTACCAAAAATAAATAAGCCCACCACATTCACTAGCAGGGATGACATCCAATACAAACTAGGTCTCAGGAGGTTCTGAGAGCGGTAATAGTGATAGATTCCAAAAAATAGGCCCATCTGAATGACGGCCAGAATAAAGAAGTAGATAGAAATGAGCAGCTTCATATTTGCTATGGTACATCCACTGAATTGATTCGCTAAAATGCGTGTCATGCGGCTTTTTAGTAGATCCCAGCTCCTTTTCTTTGTCACCCTATTAGTCGCTGGGATTAGCTTTGCTCATGCTCAATCGGCGTTCTATAACGCTGCTAACAACTATCTCAAAAAGCGCGCTGATGCTTTTATGACGATTACGGGTTATTCACTCACACCGGATGTGACAACAGGATCGTTGTCGATCCGTAACAATGGTGGCGATAATTCTGACTTGCAAATGATTTCTCTAGGAGGTGGTGATCGAATTAGCGCAAACTTTCCTCTGTATTTAGAGGGGACCTTAGCAGTTAATCGATATAACCCAACGTTTACTGATGGAATCGCTAATACTTCTGTTACGGTGCCAGTTCATTGGAATAGCATTACGGGTACTGGCGGTATTGGCTGGGACTTCCCTATTACCAATGAATTGCGCTTCCGCCCTATTGCCAATGTCATGCTTGGTCATTTAGAAAGCGACCTTTCGATTGCGTCTAGAGTCATTCAAAATCAGAAAGGCGTGGACTTGCAGTTTCTCAATGGCGGTCGTATGAATTCTTATGGTTTGGGTGGCTCAGTCATGCTGGACTACGAGAACTACCAACCCGATCAAGAAATTGATGTAGAGCTGCGTTACACCAATATTCCGGTGCAAACATTTGACACCTCTACTGCAGTTCAAGGTTCAGCTGATTCGCAAAGTCTGGCGCTTTGGGCTCGCAGTCGTATCCCAACCCCAATTACATTGTTAGATAGACCATTACGAGCGGTATTTGAAGTGGCGCATACCGAATTCCTGGGCGACTTACGAGGGGCTCTGGGATTTAACTCCCTATCTTCTGTAGGTACTGGCATTGAACTAGATCGTAGCGCATCTGATCCTATTTTTACTCGCATCAGAGTGGTGTTTCGCTACCAATTTGGTCAAAATGTGCACGGAACCTCCATTGGCTTGGCTGCCAGCTTCTAATATGGGTAATACAATAGTTACAAATGCTAACTTACTGGTATTTACTCATTTCCGCATCGCCACTTAATGGTGATGCTCTTTCAACATCCTTAAGGATCAAATTATTATGAAAAAAATTATCATCGCTATCGTCATTGCTGCAATCGCAGTTGGCGGCTACTTTTACCTCACAAAACCAAAAGCTCCGATTGCTGGCGTAGCTGCTCAAGAATCCGCGCTTATCTATGATGGCGAAGTGACTAAAATTGATTCTGCAACTCGCACAGTTACCCTCAAGAACAAAGATGGTGAAACCTCTATCGTTGCTGGTCCTGAAGTAAAGAACTTTGCAGAAATTAAAGTGGGCGATCATTTCGACGTTGTCTATGAACTTGCTGTAGCTATTGAGTTGGTTAAGGTAAAAAATCCAGGCACAACTAGCGAACAAGTTAGTACTAGTACTACAACTGCCCCACAAGGCGATAAGCCAGGCATGATTACTACCAAAACCATTACTGCAACCGCTAATGTTGAAGCGATTGATGCAGCTAAAAATATCGTTTCTTTGAAGGGTCCGCAAGGAAACATCATCAAGGTTAAGGTTCAGAATCCTGACTTGTTGAAAGATATTGCTGTAAACGATCAAGTAAAAGTGGTTTACACAGAAGCTATTGCTGCAGTAGTAAGCGCACCAGCTAAGAAGTAATTAAGAAATACAGTGGTTCTTTAATTGCTCCTTTCCAGGAGCTAGAAAGACTTAAGCCCAGCAAGTAGTTGCTGGGCTTTTTACATTTAAATTGGCGGAAGAGGTGAGATTCGAACTCACGGAGGACTTTCATCCTCGCCAGTTTTCAAGACTGGTGCATTCAACCGCTCTGCCACTCTTCCTTTGCGAATTGAGTCCTAGATTATAAGGAATTCGGTGAGCCCCTACTAAAAAGTGCAATAAACCCCCTTCTAAAGATTGCTTCCATTGGCTTAAATACGCTATGTGCACCAACCGATATAGCCTTTTCTCTGATAAACTAGTCAGATAACTAGTCAGGAGCATGGGTGATGAATAAGCACTGGGCAGTTCAAGATGCCAAAGCAAAATTTAGCGAGTTACTAAACGCCTGCCTTGAAGAAGGTCCTCAAGTAGTTACTAAGCGGGGGCATGAAGCAGCCGTATTAATCACTATCCAGGAGTGGAATACATTGAAAAAGTTAGCCAAACCTTCTCTTAAATCGCTTTTGCTTTCAGAGCAAGCCAAGGGTGACCTAGTGCTGCCAAAGCGTGGCCAAGGTGCATTTCGAAAATCCATCAAACTGTAAGACGGCTCATGTACTTACTAGACACTAATATTATTTCAGAACTACGTAAACCAAAACCGCATGGAGCAGTATTAGAGTGGTATGACAACATTTCAGATAATGATCTTTATATTTCCGCAGTCTCGATCGGTGAAATTCAAGCAGGCATTGAGTTGACTCGTGAGCAAGATAAAAATAAAGCAGAGTCTTTGGAAAGTTGGTTGCAACAAGTTTCAAATGCACATCATGTATTACCGATGACAGGGTCAACCTTTAGATTATGGGCAAAGCTCATGCATAAAGAAAGTAATACCGTCTGGGAAGATGCCATGATCGCAGCGACAGCTATTGATCAGAAACTCATTGTGGTCAGTAGAAATATAAAAGACTTCAAACGATTTAAAATTAATTTACTGAACCCATTCGAATATCGAGCCCAAGCAGATTAAGACCTCTTAATTAAGCCTTCTAAATGCTTGGCAATCGCAAGGCTGGAGGTTAATCCAGGGGACTCAAAGCCATACAGATTAAAGAGGCCCTGGAGTCCATGGTCTTTAGGGGTGTTAAAACAAAAATCGCCTGCCGGGGCATTAGGTGGGACTATTTTGGCTCTGACACCTGAATAATCGGGCTGTAATGCCTGGTCTTTAAGTCCTGGCCAATAGCGCCTTACTGCTTCATAAAAGCCCTCACCTCTTTTGGGATTGACCGTGTAATCAATTTGGTTTTCTTCATCGATTTCAAGCCATTCCACATCGGGACCAAATTTAGCTTGTCCGCCCATATCTAAAGTGAGATGCACTCCTAGACCACCGGGCTCTGGAATGGGATAAATCAAATGATTAAATGGTGACTTTCCGGAAAGAGAGAAATAATTTCCTTTAGCAAAATATGCTTTTGGAATTTGATCTTTGCTTAATGATGCAATTTTTTGCGCCACTGCTGGCGCGCTCATACCTGCACAATTAATCAGAAGCTTTGTTTGAATTTTCATGCCATCGGCCCCACCAATTTCCAGCTCAAATCCATCTTTAGCATTTTCGCCAATGGGCTTCGCGCTCATCAGCGGCGATTGGTACGCCACCATACCGCCTGCATCTTCAAAGCCACCTAAGAGGGAAAGCATGAATCCATGGCTATCAACAATCCCTGTACTTGACGACAGAATGGCTGCTACACAATTAAGCTGTGGCTCTAATTGCTTAGCTTCTTCACCAGTAATCACCTTGATCTCTGGCACACCGTTGCTTTGAGCTTTATATAAAAGAGCCTGCAAATCATCAATTTGGCTTGGATCAGTAGCTACAATAAGTTTGCCGTAAGGCTGCGTAGCTACTTGATGGCTCCGGCAATACTCATAAAGCATGCGATTGCCCTCAACACAGAGCTTGGCCTTTAGGGAATCTTTGGGGTAATAGATGCCAGCGTGAATAACTTCGCTATTGCGCGCGCTACTAATCGTGCCAAAAGAAGCTTCGCGCTCAAGCAAAATCGTTTCGCGGCCCTGCAGGGCCATTTCCCTCGCAACTGCCAGGCCAACGACCCCGGTACCGATGACGACACAGTCGACTTGATCCATTTATAAGCCCAAGCCTTGAATGATTGTTATTTCCATCCTGAAATCGTAACATTTTCAGTGTTTTAGTGGGTTTTTAGGTACTTCTTGATAAAATCTATCAATGTCTTCTAAACCAGCTGCAGTTAATCTGAAAACCCTATTTAGCGCCCAAGATATCGTTTTAGATAGCGCGTATCAAGGCATTGATGCTGCCAGCTGGAAATCCCTCTTTAAGCAGGCTAAAGCAGCTCATTTAGAGCAGTTTATAGCCGACCTATTCGCTGGCAAGTCAGTGAATAACTCTGAAAATCGTCCTGCCCTGCACTCTGCTCTGCGCAATCTTGACCAATCTCCCGTATTGGTAAATGGCAAAGATGTCATGCCAGACGTTGCTCAAGTTTGGCACCGCATTGAAGCTCTATGCAATAAGTGGGTCGGCGTCACCGATGTCATTCATATTGGTATTGGTGGATCCGACTTTGGTCCGCGCCTCGCCATTGAGGCTTTAGCCCATGTACCCGATATTGAAAGCCGCGGGATGCGCATGCATTTCTTGGCCAATATCGATACCGCTGATTTAGCTCGCATATTGCAACGCGCTTTACCGCATAGCACTAAAGTCATTATTGTTTCGAAGTCATTTACGACGCTTGAGACCAGCATGAACGCCAAAGCGGTAGTGAAATGGCTTAAAAATAATGGCCTTACCAATAGTCAAGTAAGCAAATCACTCTTTGCTGTAACGGCAAACGTTCCGGCAGCTGAAGAATTTGGCATTAATCAAGACCATATCTATCCGTTTTGGGATTGGGTCGGCGGCCGTTACTCTGTATGGTCTGCCGTAGGTCTACCAATTGCCCTGCAGTATGGTTTTGATACCTTCAAGCAGTTCTTAGCTGGCGCTCAAGCAATGGACCAGCATTTTAAGTCTGCCCCTCTTGAGGATAATCTTCCGGTGATCATGGCACTGAGCCTGCTCTACCAACAAGAGAAACACAACATCAAGTCATATGCTGTTATTCCGTATGCGGATGCATTGGATTGGTTTCCGAAGTGGTTGCAGCAACTTGATATGGAAAGTAATGGCAAGAGCGTCGATCGTGATGGCAAGCCAGTCAAGTTCTCATGCCCAGTAGTCTTTGGTAGCTCCGGTAGCAATGCGCAGCATTCTTACTTCCAGTTATTGCATCAAGGCACTGAAATCATTCCGATTGATTTTATTGCCGTGCGTGAGCCGATGAGCAATTTGCCTGAGGCAAAGGCGCATCACCGCATTTTGTTATCTAACTGCCTGGCACAAGCGCAAGCTTTGGCCAATGGCAAAAAGACTGAAAACCCGAATAACACCTATCCAGGCAAACGCCCTAGCAACCTACTGATTCTGCCTAAGCTCAATGCCTTCTATCTCGGCGCTTTACTGGCTCTGTATGAGAATCGTACGGCTGCGTTGGGAGCTCTTTGGAATATCAATAGCTTTGATCAACCTGGGGTTGAGCTTGGTAAAGTGTTGGCCAAACCAATTGAAGCTGCTCTAAAGAATGATGGCACGGTACAAGCTGATGCCGGCATCGATGAAGTAACGGCCGCTCGCATTAATTTGTTTAATTCTTAGGTTATTTCAACCCTAATTTGACAAGCCATCTTTAATTGTTTAAACTTGTATAAACAATCTCTCAAGGAGTAAATCATGGCTCCAGCACTTAAAGTAGAGCAAACGATACAAGAATGGGGCAATGGCCTAGGCGTCAGAATCACTTCGCCCGTTGCAAAAGCCGCACATCTCTCCCAAGGCGTTCCAATATCAGTTGAAGTCGTCAAAAATGGCGTGCTTCTCAGAGTCGTAGGTAAGCCTAAATTAAGCCTCAATCAAAAATTAAAAGCTTATGATCCAGAGCAACATGGTGGCGAAATCATGAATTGCCCCCCTATTGGCAAAGAGATAATTTAATGGTTGAAAAATTAAAACTCTGGGTTCCAGAACGCAGGGATATGATCTGGATTAATTTCAATCCTCAATCAGGAAAAGAAATGAAGGATGAGCATCCAATGCTCGTTATTTCACCAAGACCTTTTAATGAAAAAACTGGCATTGTGATTGGTCTACCGATGACACACGCGCAGTTTAACGAAACCAATCCCTTTGCAATCAAGTTTTCGGTTGGAAAAGGTGATCCCGCATATATCTTGACCCATCAGCCAAAATCTTTTGATTGGCGCCTTCGAAAGGCCAGACCACATCCCTGGAAAAGTCTTCCACCTGCCCTTTTTCAAGAGGCATGCGAGGGGCTAAATTCAATTATTGAAATTGCCCATTAATTACCGATTAACACCAAATCTATTTAGGACCAACCGTGCAACTATCTCCATCTATATTTAAGGCTTATGACATCCGCGGCATTATTGATGAGACTGTAGATCCATCGATTGCTAAACAGATTGGCCAAGCATTTGGCACGGAGATGCGTGAACTTGGTGAGACTGAAATCGTGATCGGACGCGACGGTCGTTTATCTGGCCCTAGTTTGATTGAAGCTTTGACTGAAGGCTTACTCTCTACCGGTATCAATGTGATTGACTTGGGAATGGTTGCTACGCCTATGGTGTACTTTGGTGCTAACCAGGTGCTTAATGGCAAGAAACCGAAATCCGGCATCATGATTACTGGCAGCCACAACCCGCCTAACTACAACGGCTTTAAGATGGTTCTGGGTGGCGCGGCCATTTATGGTGATCAGATTCAGGCCTTACGTGAGCGCATTGAAGCCAAGCAATTTGCTACCGGTCAAGGTGTACGCTCTACTTACGATATCTTTCCGATGTATCTCAAGCACATTGTTGGCGATGTAAAACTGGCTCGACCAATGAAGATTGCGGTCGATTGCGGCAATGGTGTTGGCGGTGCATTTGCTGGTCAACTATTCAGAGCGCTGGGCTGTGAAGTTCAGGAACTCTTTTGCGAGGTTGATGGGCATTTTCCAAACCACCATCCAGACCCGGCCCATATCGAGAACCTACAAGATCTGATTAAGAACCTTCAGACTACCGATAATGAATTAGGCCTCGCTTTTGATGGCGATGCCGATCGTTTGGGTGTGGTTACAAAAGATGGTCAAGTGATTTTCCCTGACCGTCAAATGATGTTGTTTGCCAAGGATGTTCTCTCTCGAAATCCTGGTGGTCAAATTATTTATGACGTGAAGTGCACCCGCAACCTGGCTACCTGGGTAAAGCAGCATGGTGGCGAACCCTTGATGTGGAAAACGGGTCACTCTTTAGTGAAAGCCAAACTCAAAGAAACTGGTGCACCCCTGGCCGGCGAAATGTCAGGCCACATCTTCTTTAAAGACCGTTGGTTTGGCTTTGATGATGGTCTTTATACGGGAGCACGTCTTTTGGAGATTCTGTCCAAAGAGAAAGATCCAAACAAAACGCTCAATGACTTGCCAAATGCCATTTGCACGCCTGAATTACAACTTGCGTGCGCTGAAGGTGAGCCTTTTGAATTACTTGAAACCATTAAAGCCAATGCAAAGTTTCCTACTTCTGAATCCATCAATACCATTGATGGTGTACGAGTGGAATATGCCGATGGTTTTGGTTTGGCTCGTCCATCCAATACCACGCCAGTAGTTGTTATGCGCTTTGAGGCAGATAGTGAAGAAGCGATTGCCCGTATTCAGGCGGAGTTTAAGGCGGTATTGCTTGCAGCAAAGCCAGGTGCAAAACTGCCTTTCTAATCTTCCCCAAGCAATAACCCCATAATTTAAGCGCATATTGACTGCGCATCAATGACACCGATAATTGGATGATGACTATCCATGACATTACTCGCACCAGCAACAAAGAGAAATGCTTAAAAGACTACTAATCTCACTCTGAACGCCGAAGTATTAGCTGAGGCCAAAAAGTTAGGCATCAATATCTCGAAGGTCTGTAATAACTTTTTAGCATCGCTTGTGGTACAAGAGCAGGAGTTGCGCTTGAAGCTTGAAAATGAAAAATTTATCAGTGAATACAATCAAATTACTGATAAAGAAGGTCTGCCACTCGATAAGTGGAAAACTTTCTAATGCCCTGACAAGAGTGAACGCTCTGCAAGCCCCGAATTTAGGGGCTTTATTTTTTTCAAAAAACGTCAAAGGGGATAAAAAGTTCAAACCGAAAAAAAACGAGTTGATTTTTGAGGTTATTGCAAAAGCTTTGAATGCGCTCTTTTAATTGATTTTTGAGGTGAAACAGAGCAGAGAAAAACGAAAAAATACCCTCAATGAATGGAAATATTTTTACTGGTTTTTACTTCAAAGTTCTGCTCTTCTGATGGAGAATTTTTCGTCTGCAAAAGGGCTTCTCCCCACCCCGCCTGTAATCGCAATTGACCCAATAAAACGCACATCATTTGCAAAGTATTTGGGGGTAGCTTTAGGTTTAAATTTGCACCGCCAGGAAGGACAAAATCCATCGATAAATCCGGATCAATTTCCCCTTCATGAACATCACTAATGTGCACTAATTTTTCACCATCTTTGGTTAAGGCGCAGGTGACATCCATTACTAATATAGGATCAAATCCAAGAGGAAAATTGACTCCAGACTCATAGGCTTGTGCTGCGCTATTTTCATTTTTTGCCGTCTCTAAAATAGCTTCTTTTTCAAAGTCATTCATTGCTTTTGCAGCATCAGATGAATGTGTTTGTTCCAGCTTTTTGGAAAGTAAATGGGTGGTTGCCGCAAGAATAAACAGCGTTGTTCTGCGCGTAAACCAAAAGCGATATTCCTCTTGACTCTGCGTATTAAAGCGAAACAAGATTCGATCTTCTTTTGGCAAATAGGTGCCATTGAATTGCTTGATAGTCATAATCTAGCGCGATCCATTTCTTAGATGGAAATATCCTTTGAACCCGGTTTTTGAGGTGTATTTTTTGGAGTGTTTGGCGCCTGATTTGGAGGGCTATTGGGCACTATTTGAATTGGCGGAATGATCAAAATTTGAGGGGGCTGAACCTGCTGCTCTCTCTTTTTGCTATTTGCCGCCTCATTTAATACACGCTCAATAGCGGGTTTTGCACCAGCCAAACTAAATTGGGACACCGCAAACGCACCCGACTGTAAGGCCACCGCAAATCCAATACTCTCTCCTACTTGGGTGGCCTTTAATACCGCATTAAATGGAGTCAGAATCTGGAAAATATTGCCGTTAATGAGAGTGCATTCCATGGTTAGGGCCGTTGAGATGCTGGGGCTATTCATCAAAACGGAGTACTTAGCCCCTGGTGCACAGTTAAGTCCTTGATGGAGATAAAAAAGACACTGCTCGCCAGCGCAAAAGGTTCCAAATGAGGTGTTAGCGTCCGCAATGGTGTAGGCCTCATTATCGCGACCACTCAATTCTGCGGTCCAGTTTTGATAGGGGTATTTGTCACCTGCCCACGCCATTTGTGTGGCTAGAACCATGAAAATGGTTACTATCCGCTTCATTGCACGACCCTAGCATTCTCACGCAAGCGCTTGATGGTTTCGGCTAAATATTGCTGAATAATCGCCTGCCTTAGTTGATTTTTGGAGGCCTCAAGGCTCTGAATCTTGGCGGAGCGCGTGTCATCCACCTTGATGACTACCCAGGCATCCCCCAGCTTAATGGGTGACTTACTGAAGCCACCTTTACCCAAGGTACCCACTACATCAGAAATTGGAGGTGCTAATTGTTGAGGCCCTACCCAACCTAATAAGCCTCCCTGCGCTTTAGTTGCCGCATCTAAAGATGCATCTTTAGCCACCTTGGCAAAAGAATCGCCCGCCTGCAAACGGCCAATGACCGCAATAGCTTCAGACTCTGACTTCAGAACAATTTGACTGATTTTGTACTGAGTAGCAGAGTCACTTCCGCCACCCAGCTGCTGCTTTTGTTTATCGTACTCTTCACGCAACTTCTCATTGGTGATAGGGTTTTTCTTAAGGTATTCCTCCACGAATGCCTGCACATAAATTGTTTGGCGCAGCTGAGTAATCTGATCCTGGAGATCTAACTCCTTATCAATTCCCTGCTTAGTTACTTCCTGAACAATTAATTGACGATTGATGAGCTCATTCTTAATTGCATCACGCAACTGCGGACTATCTTTTTGGCCTTGATTTATGGCGGCCTGGAGATTTAGATCAAATAGACCCTTAGAAATCGCAACACCATTGACAGTGGCAACGAATTCAAAATCTGCTGCAAAAGCACTTGCAGATATTAATAACAAGGCAGAAAAAATAATGGTGAAGCAAAGTTTCATGAAGACTTTCTGGTGATGCGTTGATTAACCATTTAAAGACTAAATACTACCAAGCTTCTAAGAAGGCCTTTATAGAGGCTTTGCATTTAAGCAGGATTCATCATCGCCTCGGCACTCAGCATCAGGGCTTGTAACAGAAACGGATCCAGATGCGCCCTTACCGTTGCTAAGGACATATTCCACATCACGTTTATTCAGAGCGGCCATGAGTGAGCCAGTTGCAATGCCCTCATCACGCCTTGGGAGACTTGCAAGCACAGGTGCTGGTTGCTCTTCGGCAACTGCTACTGGAGGTTGAGTCACTGCTGGTGGCGCAACAACAGGAGGAACAGGGACAACTAGGTCGGTTACCTTGTAAGCAACTCCAGCAGTGCTAAAGCCATTAATGGAGCCACCACCTAAGGTCACATTAATCGGTACCGAGCCATTAGAGATCAAGTTATTACCAGTGGTTCCCACGTTAAATGAGATTACTCCGCCATTGGTTGTAAATGCCTGTGGTGTAGAGCCCAGAGCTGAACTACCCAATCCAATAGTATTAGCGGTATAGTTTTGATTGCCGCTAGTAGTAACGTCACTCAGGATATTAACTACACCAGAATAATTATTTGGATTGGTTGAAATGGCGGCAATTAAAGCATTAGCCTCTTGATTCTGCACACCTGTTCTCACAGTGAGGCTAGCCAATGGCGCCACTGATCCAACCGCGCCATTAAAGGTCACCGCTTGATCTTGGGTAGGGTCAATTGCAATGGCTGCCACCACTAAGTTATGGGTATTAGCCTGCGCATCATCAACCTGACCTTTGAATGTGATGCTCGGATCTTCGGATAACAAAATACGGGTTAAGCCGTTGCTACCGTTGTCACCAATCAATACATGACCTATGTATGTCTGATTACCAAATGTTGTGATGTTGCCTTTGATCAAAATACTGTTTGCAGCAACATCCAAATTAAAGATATTGGGGCTAGTTAGATAGGCTGCGTTGTATGTTGAAAGTTGACCACTGGCATCGACGATATTGGCTCCAACACGATCCCCAAAGATGATCTGACCTCTTGGGGCTGAAATATTCAGAGACTGTTTATTGGTCAATGAGGATGCGCCAGCAACTAAAGCACCATTGAACACAATATTGCCATTGCTAGAGTTAAGCAACATTGGCTTAAGAGCACCGCTAACCGCATAACCCGAACCTAAGGTTACAACACCACCATAAGTTTGCGTACCGGAGGTAGCAATATCACTGGTTAATGTTACTGGGCCAGAAACGGTCAGGCTATTGAGAACAACATTGTTGGCTACACCCAGCAAGCCACCTGCAGAAGTTACCGCACCTGAACCCAGCGCATTTGCACTGCCAATGATCAACTGAGCACCGCTGCTAAGCAAGGTATTGCCAGTCATAGCCGAGTTATCACCACTAACGGTTAGCGCTCCAGCGCCTGATTGAGTAATAGTTCCCGAACCAGTTAGGTTGTTGTTAAATTCAAAGGCATTTGAGCCATTAAATAAGATATTTCCGGAGTTGCTAATCGTGCTGCCAATCCGGCCTACCAGGGCACTGTCGTAGTTCACTGTGATTCCGGTTGGAATGATGACCTGCGCTACGTTATTGCGATTTGGCAATGCCCCACCAGCCCAATTTCCACCGTTAGACCAATTTCCTCCCGTTGCACCAACATAGGTTACAGACGCTAATTGGGTAATCGTTCCAGTGTTATTGGTAAATTGACTATTTGAGAGTGTGTAGTTATTAGCATCATCCCCGCCAAGAGAAATGTTCAAAGTAACTGTCTTACCAGTTCCGACGTGTTGATCGTCAAAGTAGCCGTTACCACCAATAGTGACTTTATCGCCGTTAAGGATAGATGAGGATGCGACGCTGCTCTGCAAGGTTAATCCTGCAATAGCAGCATTACCGTCATATACCTTCTGCGTACCTGAAATACCCAATTGGGACGTCAAAAGTGACAGGCGATTAATAGTCAAGCCGCCGGTTAATACCATGGAGTTAAAGTTTGCGCCTGTAATTACTGGGTCTGCAGCAGAAAGGTTATATCCGCCAATCGCATATTGATTTGAACCAGTCTTTTTAGCTAGCGCTGGTGCAATAGTGAAGCTTGCTGCACCACCCACTCCATCATTGACATTAACTGATGTGCCATTAATAACCGGGGTCAGGCTCGTAATGGTATTAACTGATCCAGAGGCGTTGCAATCCGACATGGAGCACTTCAAATATCTAGCAGTTGCTAAGTAATCTGCTGTTCCACCATAGGTGGTGGAAGCTGGATTAACTTGGACCAGCAATTGGTTAGCGGGCACGATGATAAAGTTGCCAGTCTGGTAGCTCACCTTATAGTTACCATTAACAGCCCCAGACGCTCCAAAACCATCAGGGGTCAAAGTGTAGGTTCCTGCTGCATTACTTCCAGAATTGCTACGTGAGATTGCTAATGCACCATTGAGGTTAGCTACCGACTCAACACCTACAAAGCCGTTATAGATTGCGCCATCATAATTATGAACATCTGCTTCTGTCACAAACTTCGCAGAGTTCACCGCTGTCACAGTTAATGGGGCTGGGGTGATTTCGCTGGTAGCTGAAGTTACCAGCGATTTATTGTAGTTTTTACCGTTGTTTCCATCATTAATAACAGCAGATAATAATTTAACAACCTTATTGGAACCTACGTTTGCATCGCTGCGTAGAATATCGTTGCCGTAAGCATCTTTCGCCAGACTAAATGCCACACTCGCAGAAGTTACGGTATCCCCGCCAGCTAACAAGCCTGACATTGCCGTCAAATCACCAGCTGTCATATTGTATGAAGCGAGCCCATCGTACACTTTAGAAATAGATGGCGCAGTCAAAGTAACAGCGCGTTGATTAATGGTTACCCGGGTATTTGTAGTAGCCAATGGACGATAGTTACTTAACTGCGCTCCAGAAACGCCTGTTAATGCCAAGCCGCTTACTTCCAGCAATTGCTGATATGTCACTAAATTAGAATTATTAGCATCAAAAACAACGTTCTTTGTAGAGAGGTTTGCCTGTCCGGCGACAGTAAAGCGTTCGCCATTTACACCATTTGCCTGCATTGCAGCGCCGTTTATCACAATCGTGCCGTCATACTCACGTGATCCGGTCAGGGTCAAGTTGGCTGGCGTAATCACAAAGCTCTTAGGAGCAAAGTTGATGGCGTAATTGCTATTGGCTAAGCTGCCTTGGCCTATGGTGTAGCTACCCACATTCTCACCTGATGCTCTTGTGAGAGAACCCGTGAAGTTATCCCCCGACACTAAACCGCGACCTAAACTACTATTTTCAGTGGTGTACCCAAGCAACGCAGGATCGAGATCACCATAAACCTTGGTTTGGTTGCTATTGGCGGTGATGGTAATTGGACGAGCAGTCACTGCAAAGTTAGCCGGCACATAAGTAATAGCGTAGTTGCTATTAGCGAGGTTACCTTGGGCAATAGCGTAGCTACCGACATTCTCACCAGTTGCGCGGGTTAAGTTACCAGTAAAGGTATCGGCACCAACTACACCACGACCAGAGGTATTGGCTTCTAAGGTGTAAGTGTATGCGCTTGGATCAGCATTGCCGTAAACCTTGGTTTGGTTGCTATTGGCAGTAATGGTAATTGGACGAGCAGTCACTGCAAAGTTAGCCGGCACATAAGTAATAGCGTAGTTGCTATTAGCGAGGCTGCCTTGGGCAATAGCGTAGCTGCCGACATTCTCACCAGTTGCGCGAGTTAAGGCGCCAGTAAAGGTGTCGGTTCCAACTAAACCTTGACCAGCGCTATTGGCCTGCAAGGCGTAGGTGTAAGCGCTTGGATCAGCATTACCGTAGACCTTGGCTTGATTGCTATTGGCAGTGAT